>JAHFCH010000233.1 GCA_023249635.1 Fibrobacterota bacterium | reverse complement strand
ATCGACGCGTGAGTAGGTTCCTCCGGTGTATGCGTTATCGGAGTAGTATTGGCCGCGCAAACCCCGGCCGAACTGGGCGTAGCCCCACTGGAATTTACCCGTGTACGCTGTCGTGAAGGTGAGGCTCTTGAGGGTGATCGTGTACTGATCGAAGTAGCAGTTGGCGGTCGATGTGCCGTTGAAAGCCGCCGTGTCGGCGGAAGTCGGCGCCACGTCGCCGGACCAGTTGGCGGCCGTGCTCCACATATTGTCGGCGCCCCCGTTGTCCCAAGTGCGGATGGTGGCGGAAGCGGGACGCGCGCCGAAGCACAGAAGCAAAGCCAGGACAGCGGTGAAGTTGAAAAGATAAAAGCGGAGGCGGGAGGAACCTGCAATGATTCTCCCCGTGCCGATGGCAAAACCGATCCTCTCCAGAGATGCGGCCATTCAATCCTTTTTCCGGGAAAAGACCCGCGAAAACCTCCACTGATTCTACGGGGAGGCGGAGGGGTAAAAGAACCGTGAAGTGCGTGCGCGGGCTCACATGGGGTTTTTGGGTTTCCGGCATCCTGCTGCGGCGATTAGGGGAATTGTTGAAGGGAAGCGTGAAGTTTCGTCCCCAGCCGCGAATGGGCCCTGGAATCAGGGTCCGATGGCGGCGGGCGAAACGTGCAGGCGGCCCGCGGCGTCGCGAGACAAGCTGCGCGAGGGACCTTTATTCCCCAGCGGAACCGACCAAAGGCCGGCCCGGACCTGGAAAACGGGGGAGCGTTCGGAGGTACGGGGCCTTGGCATCCCGCTTCCCAGGCCGGTCGGAATGGGCGTGCCCGGCCCGAAGGCGTTCAACGTGTACCAGACCTCATTCTGCCAGATGCCTTGCCCCGCCGCATTCTTGATCCCCGCGCCCAGGCGGAAATGCACCAGGTATTTTTCCGACATCCCGGCGATCTCGAGGGATGCGCGCCTGCGATCCGCGGAGAGCGTCACCTTGCCTACGTTCAGTTTGCGCTTGTCCAGATCGGGACCGCCGTAGGCCGAGGTCGCCACATAGTGCCAGGTATCCACCGCGAAGTTCGCGGCCGCTTCCGCACCCGCCGCCAGCGGTTCCGTGAATTCGATTTCCATCGTCGTCGGCCCCAGCGATCGCACGGCCAGCACCGTGAATTTTCCCGTGGCCGAATCCACTTCCAGGGTGGTGCCGCGCCAGGGATTCTTCTGGCCGTCGTCGCCGCAGCACTTCGCCACCGAAGCGTTCACGTAGAACTTGCCCGCGCGGTACAGCATGCCGAAGAGGAATTCATGCCGCGCCTTGGGCCCGCCCGGCAGGGTGAAGACAACGCGCTTCTCGTCGGCCTTACCGTCCTTGTTCTTGTCGATGAGTTCCAGGATGCGGAAGCCGCGCGAGACGAAGATATGATCGTTGACCACGGCCAGGCCCATCACGTCTTCCAGGCTGTCCGCGAATTGCGTAATGCCGATGGCGCCCGGCTTCGAAGCCTGTCACCATTGGCTCAAAAGCGATCGGGCGGAAGTTGATCAAATCGAAACCGGGATGCGCGGTGGTGGGCACATCGGGGAAAACAGGCTGGGCGCACAATGCGCCCAGCCCGAGGACGGCGGCCAGGGTGGGGTGGCCGACGATCCTTGCGAAGCTTGCGATCCCTGATCGGAGCGACGGCGCGCGCGCCGTCCGTACTGTCACCTGCATGTTTCCCCCTTGCCCGGGGTGAAGATATGGCGAATGCGGGGCGCCGCGTTGGGCCTTAGGAAGGATAGCGTTGCCAAGCGGGAAACAACGGGCGCGGCCTCGGCCCCCTTTCGGCCTATAGGGACGGGCGCTTGCGCCGGCGTATGATCCGCGAATCGCGTAAGGCGGGTCCGATCAAGAAGTACAACGCCCAGCGCCCGAATCCGCGGGTCCCTCGACCGGTACAGCCTTATCTTGGCAAAGGCTGGTCTGCATGCCGGCCTGGGGGAAATGCGATGGATCGGTACTTGGCTTCGGGTCTTGGCTTGGCCCTCGCCCTCGCCGCGCATACCGGGAATGCCGCCGAATCGGATCTTTGGGGCAAGGATGGCGAACGCTGGAGCGCCGCCTCGCGCCTGCCCGACTACGCTTTCGCCGGTTACCACCGCGGCGAAAAGCCCATCCCGGACTACCCGGTAACCGCCAACGTGAAGTCCTTCGGAGCCAAGGGCGACGGTAACACCGATGATACCCAGGCATTCAAGGCCGCCATCGCCGCCACCGCTTCCGGCGCCATCCTGGCGCCCGCCGGGCGCTACAAGATCACGGATTTCATCACCCTGGACAAGCCGGGCGTGGTCCTGCGAGGGGCCGGTCCCGACAGCACCATCCTCTGGTTCCCCAAATCACTACAGGAAATCCATCCCAGCTCGAGCCAGACTTCCACGGGAGACCCCACCACCGCATACAGCTTCGATTTCGGATTCCTTACCTTGAAGGGCGATTTGCGCAGCGCCGATCTCAGCCCGCTCTCCGCCGACGCCCGTCGGGGCGACAGCCTGGTGGTGGTGGCTTCGGCCGCGGGAATTTCCGTAGGCCAGGAGGTGCGCCTGCAAATGCAGGAAGCCGCTGATCAAAGCCTGAAGCAGTACCTGTACGCCGGCGACGCCGGGGACATCGCCAAGGGCAAGAAGCTGGAAACCAAGTTCGTCGCCAAAGTCACGCGGGTGCAAGGCAACCAGGTGTTCCTGGATCGCGGCCTGCCTTTCGACGCGCGCGCCGCCTGGAAACCCAAGCTGCAGGCCTTCCGCCCCACCGTGCGCGAAAGCGGCTTCGAGCGATTCCGCATGGAATTCCCCGAGCTCCCTTATCCCGGCCATTTCAAGGAACAGGGATTCAACGGCATCGAATTCATCGCCGTGGCCGATTGCTGGGTCCGCGACATACGGCTGCACAATGCCGATATGGGCGTGCTCTTCGTGGAGGACGCCTGTTTCAACACCGCCAGCGGCGTCACGCATACGGCCTATGCCGGGCGCGGAACCCCGGCCGGGCACCATGCCTACCAGTTCAAGCGGGCCCAGGACAACCTGGCCACGGGCTTCGATCTGCGCGTCGCATACGTCCACGATCTTTCCGTCGAGAACGCCTCCGGTAACGTGTACGCGGCCGGCAAGGGCGTGAACCTGTGCTTCGATCATCATGAGGATACGCCCTTCGCGAACCTGTACGTAGACCTGGACGCGGGCTCGGGGACACGGGTATGGGAAAGCAGCGGGGGCGCTTCTTTCGGCCGACATAGCGCGGCCTGGAACACCTATTGGAACATCCGCGCGGCCAAGGATTTCACAGGGCCGCCCGCGGGCTGGGGCCCTTCGCTGGTCAATGTGGTGGCCATCCGTACGGCTGCGGCGACAGTCAAAGAACCGGAGGGCAAATGGATCGAGGCCATCGCCCCCGCCGAGATCCTTCCTGCGGATATCCATCTCGCGCAATTGGCCAAGCGGATGCGCGGCGTCATCGCGGTGCGGCCGCGCACGAAGGCCGAGGCCTTTCCGCGGACCTGGGGCTGGGACCTGCGGGCCGGGACCCTGCGGTTCGGGCCGGTGGGCGTTGGCTCGGTGCCTAGCTTCACGGCATTGGGGCGTCGTTAATGGCTCATGGACTCCCGTAGATAGATCTCAGCCTCATTCCATATTAGTTCGATTATATTCGATTTAATATTGATTTATGACATTTAAATCAATTATATTCTAATTGATGATTAGCCGCCCTGACTACTTATCCCAAATTGCACCGTTCATTGGCAAGCCTATGGCCAAGGTTTTCACGGGACTGCGGCGCGTCGGAAAAAGCGGCCTTCTGGCTTTGCAACGTGAAAAGTTCGCCGCCCTGCCCAAGTACCGCGGCAAGATCGTAGACATAGATATGGAAAGCCTGGAGTTTCCGTTCCTGGATTCCGATCAGGCCTTATACCGATATTGTCTAAAGCAGGTGAAAAAGGGCGCCGGTGTATTGTTCCTGGACGAAGCCCAAGAAATTCCTGCTTGGCAGAAAGCCGCCGCCGCCTTGCTGAAAAAAGGATGGGACATCTACGCCACGGGCTCGAATGCGCACATGCTAAGCTCGGATCATGCCACGCACTTGGCCGGACGATACATCGAGATTCCCGTGCAGGGCCTATCCTTTCGCGAGTACCAGGACTTCGCTAAAGCCTATGGCACGGCTATTCCGGAGGCGCTCGAAGATCGATTTTGGCACTATCTCCGCTGGGGCTCCTTTCCGGGTATCCACCAGATCGCTTTTGCCGACCAGGCTTGGCGCCAATATCTGGACGCGATTCAGAATACGGTCGTTCTGCGCGATGTGATCGCCCGGTTCCAGATCCGGAACGTCCGCCTCCTGGAAGACGTCTACACTTTTTTACTGGACAACCTGGGCCGATTCTCAACCGCGAAAAGCATCAGTGATTTCCTTAAAAACCAACGCAGCACCGCCTCCCAAGAAACGGTCCACGAATACATTCAGGCCCTCGAGTCCGCTTACGCATTGATCAAGGTCCGCAGGTACGACCTCAAGGGAAAAAGAATTCTGGAACGGAACGAAAAATATTTCGCCGGTGACCTTGGCCTCAGGACCGCCCGACGCGGCTACCAGACGACCGCGATTTCAGGTATGCTGGAAAATGCGGTTTGCCTGGAATTGCGTCGTAGGGGTTACACGGTCCATGTCGGGAAAATCGGCGAGCGGGAAATCGATTTCATTGCCGAGAAACGAGGCGAGATCGCCTACTACCAAGTCGCTTATCAATTGGGGCAACCGTCCACCCTGGAAAGGGAGTACGCTTCCCTCGAAGAAATCCGCGATAACTACCCTAAAACCGTTCTCAGCATGGATAAGGTTTCGCCGAAACGTGGAGGCATCGCCCATGCCTATCTTCCGGAATGGTTGATGCGGGAAAACTAGAGCCCTTCGATATTTAACCGTAGGCAATGATGCGCTCATTTACTCGCGATTTCGCCCAAACTCGCCTTGCAAATTGTCCAGTCTGACTTTATAATTTGCACGATGGAACCCTGGATTTCGCGGGATTGTGAATCCCAGCTCCGGAAATTGGCCAAGCAGAGGCCCGTAGTCGTCTTGACCGGGGCGCGCCAGACGGGGAAAACCTCCCTGGCCAGGCGCGTATTCCCGAATCATGGCTATGTCACCCTGGATCTCCCCAGCGAAGCCGAGCAAGCCGAACGCGATCCGCAAAGCTTCCTCCACCGGCATCCGCCTCCCGTTATCGTGGATGAAGTCCAATACGCGCCGGGGCTTTTCCGGCATTTGAAGTCGGCAATCGATTCAGCGCGGACTGCGAACGGCAGATTCATCCTCACCGGATCGCAAAAGTTCAGCCTGATGAAAGGCGTACCCGAATCGCTCGCCGGCAGGGCCGGCATCGTCGAACTGGATGGCTTCTCATTATCCGAACTGGCTGCCACCATTCCCGATATCCGGCCCGAGGAAGCCGCTATGCGCGGCTCCATGCCTGAGCTATGGGCCAACCGGGAATTGGACGCCGCCGCCTACTACCAAGCCTACGTCATCACCTACCTGGAAAGGGATTTGCGCGCGCTCCTGGAAGTCGGCAGCTTGCGGGACTTCGAGCGGTTCCTGCGGGCCTGCGCGCTCCGGTCGGCCCAGGTCCTCAACAAGGCCGAGTTGGCAAGAGACGTGGGGATAAGCCCCACTACCGCCGGCGCCTGGTTATCGGTGCTGGAGGCCTCGAACCAGGTTTTCCTGCTTGAGCCCTGGTTCACGAACAAGACCAAATCGCTGGTGAAGACCCCGAAGCTTTTCCTCTGCGATTCCGGTCTGCTCTGCTACTTGATGGGCGTACGCTCATTGGATGATCTGTATGGATCGCCCTATGCCGGCGCCATCTGGGAAACCTTCGTATGCGGCGAATTGCGGAAACGCACCCGCAGCACTGACCGGGGCGACCTCTTCTACTGGAGGGATCGCAGCAAGGAGGCGGATTTCCTGATCCATAAGGCGGGGCGCTTCGAAGTCCTGGATGCGAAGTGGGGCGAACATCCGGACTCGAAAGATGCGGCAGTGGTAGAGCGGGTCATGGGGGAACTTCCAGACGGTTCCGTGAAGCGGGCCGCGCTCATTTGCCGGACCGGGAACGCGTACCCCGTGAGGGGGAAGATTCAGGCGGTCCCCGTTTTCGAAGCATAGGCTTGCCGCAGGGACATGAGCAGCACGTCCTTCTTCAAAAAGCGCTCCTCGCCGGGATCCAGCAAGAATGGCCCGACATCGCGGAGGATTTTCTTTTCGTCGGCTTCGGAGAGCTTTTTACGGATTGCCGTGAATACGGAATCCAAGGAAGGGAAATTCAACTGGGGATGGGTTTGCTTGACCGCAGCCTGGAACAGGGAAAGCGAAGGCAGCGTTTTTTTGCGAAGATAGAAAAACAAGTCGTAATAATCGCGCCCTTTGTCATAGCCGCGGAAAAGCAAGGCGTGGATCTTCGTCGCGAAAAGCGATGGGAGATCGAAATGATTGATCATGAAAAGAATCGGTTCCTGAAAAAGGAATTCGCTAACGACTCCGCCCGCCGGGGGCCGGGTATCCACTTCGAATTTGATGGACAGCTTCTCGCTTTTCATCGGCGATAGCCCGAGATGCTGCAGCACCCCCGCGAACTTCAGTGAAAAGGAGCCTACCGTATTCTTATCCTTGGCGGGACTGCTTTCCGCCGCCAATCCCATCAATTCCAGGCGACGGAGCACGGCCTCGTTCAAGGCCCGGAGGTCGAAGCCCTTGGGTTGCACGAGGGAAAAATCCAGGTCCTCCGAGAACCGCCCGATCCCGAATACCACTCTAAGGCAGGTTCCGCCCGTGAACGCCAGATGTTTGCGATACCCGGTATCGTCCAGGAGTTGCAGGATGATCCATTGCAGGTATTCCCGCGTGGCGTTCATCCTTTGATGGGGCGCGAAGCCGTCCGCATGGTTTTTCAGGACTTCAAGCATGGGTTTTCCGAAGCAGGTTCATCAGGATTTTTCCTCCTAAGGCCACGCGTGGCGTCGTAAAACGGAGCAGCGCCTCCGCCAACTTTTTTTTCTTCAGGCGCTCCAGGTTTTGCAATCGGTACCCATCCATGAACAGATCCACCGAAAGTTCGGAGGATTTGGGGATGGAGAGATGGATGAAATCGAGCAAGGCTTTTTCCGGAGTCGCGAGATAGTGCGGGACCGGGGCCTTCTCCCGGGTAAAACCGAAGAAGTAAGCCTGCGCCGCGTGCCGGTAATCGAATACGCCGAAACCGTTCCGGTAGTGGGCCGTTTTCAGGGACGTCACGGAAGTAATCGTGCCCACGGCTTCGGGAATAAGGCCGTATCGGCTCAGGGCCCATTCGAGGCTGACATAAGAAGGACGGCATAAGGGCTCCGCCAGTTCCAACGCCGAAAGCGGAATGCGACGATGTTCCTGCGCCAGGGTATAAAACCCTTTCTTGAGCCGGATCACCTTACCCTCTTGGGCCCAATTCGATAACTGCACGATTTCGTGGGCGGCGGGAATTCCCCCCGTGCGCAAATCTTCGGGCCGGAAATAGGGGCGTCCCGCCATCTTGTGGCGGAGGTCTTCGAATTTCATGTTTCCAATCCTTATATAATTATATAAGGATTGGAAATGGAAGTCAACCGTGTGGGAGGGGATGATCTACGCTTATTCGGCGCCTGACCGGATCAAAGCGAGCCGCGCCTTTTGGTCTCCGTAACGCGCTTCCAGATACGACACGCTTGCAGCGGACACGCTCAACGCGTGGGTTCCCGCTCGAAAGAACCGGCGCTCCTGCGAGAGCAGCTTGCCCCGGGAATCGAACTGGCGCAGCGAATACCAGCCGGCCTGAAAGGCGGTCAAGGTCACGCCCTCCGCGCCATGGTCCAACCGCAGCAAGGCATTGGCCAGGGGTCGGGTGTCCTGGATGACGGAACCGCTTTCCACGAGCCTGAGGATGGAGATGGAGTCGTTGCCCTTTTGGTTCGCCCACAGGATCTTGCCGTTCAGCAGCGCGGTGACATCGTAATACGGCGAGAGCCGGATGGATTTATCCGCGAGCGGGAACTTGGGGGTTACCACGGTTCCGGCCGGGTCCAGGATCGCCAGTTGGATTCCCGCGCTCGCGGTCCCTGCCACCTCTTCCCAAAGCAACAATACGTTGGTCCCGTACTTTACCATCTTCGGAAAAATCGCGAAGGTGCCCGCGGGATAGGTCGTCACCCATGTCAGCGAGAGGGTATCCCCGGTGGCGGACAAATGCCGATACCCGACATCGAACGCATTGCGCCCATTCGCGGTAGCGAACATGACGCCGAAAGTACCGTCGCCGAAGGGTACCAGGTTTCCCAATTGGGTGGAGGTCTTGTTGTCCCCCACGGCGCCGGGGATTTTCAGGAATTGCTTGTCGAACACCTGGGAGCCTTTGGCCCCGGCATCGCTCCACTTGGCGAAGCCCAAGGCGCGAGGGTAGGCATCGCCATGGGCCAGGGTATAGTAGTCGTTCCCCACCAGGTGCAGGCGTTGATCGAAGTTGTGGCTCGAATACCAACCATTCGTGACCACGAAGGATCCGTCCAGTGACATGAATGCGAGGAATCCCGCCTGATGCCGGACCGTGTCCGGGGCCCAGGCCATGGTATGACCGACGTAGATCGCGAGTTTCTTGCTGGTCTTGTTGTACAGCATCCTGCCCGAGGAGAAGGTGCCCGGCTCGCCCTTGGAATCGAAGATGTGCTTCTCGACGTCGCCGAAAATCAGTTTGCTGAAGAGCTTCTGGCCTTTGGCATCCACGCGCGTGGCCCAGAATTCATAGGCGCTGCCGCTATGGGGGCTATCCTTGGAATAGATGACGGCGAAGCCGCTGTCATCCGGGATGCGCGCCATGCCCACCAGGCCTTTGGCGTTGTAGATGGAGTCGGGCTGCAGAGTGGCCGACAATTTCCCGGAACTGTCGAAGGCCAGGATCCGGATTTTCGAAGTGCCGTTAAGGTGGTAGGCGACATCGTAACTGTTGTCGGCATTCCCATTGAGCAGGACCACGGGCTTGAACCCGTAGTTGGAGACGGATGTATGCGAGGGTTGGCTGGAAAGGGTTCCGTTGGCGGGATACGTGGTCACTGCCACGCTGAACTCGGCCGCTCCGCAGGGGGAAATCGAAATGGAAATCCCTGTCGATACGCTCAATCCGAGAAGGCATGCGCGTAGTATAGGCGTTCGAACGGATGACTTTCCCACCGGATCCCCCTTGTCCGCGCATAAACATACCTCCATCGGAAAGTTGGGATTTCGGATTAAGCCCGGGGTAATCGGAACCAACGGGCGGTTTCCGGCATGATTCCCGGCATATCGCGACGCGCCGGGGGGGCCGGAACCGGGCGTCCTATTGCAGCCGGTACTTACCCTCCAGCACGGGCTTTCCCATGTACTCTGATGCATACCTATTCCGAGTGTTTCAGAGCATATTTCAGAGTATGATTATCCCGGAAATCCTTCAAAAACCGGAAGGCAAGAACCTGGAAGTCATAATCTTCGGATTCAAACCCGCGCCGGTGCCGAAACTGGATCCCGTCTCGCAGGAATTCCTGAAAGGATTGCGATCCTGAGAGTGGCCGTGTACTACCAGGGACGGCGGATCACTATTTCACCAGGATCATCTTGCGCGTCTTCACGTAGCGTCCCGCCGTGAAGCGGTAGAAGTACTGGCC
>JAHFCH010000232.1 GCA_023249635.1 Fibrobacterota bacterium | reverse complement strand
CCGACGAACGCGATTTGCAGGCTACGGTCTCGGACGGCGACGGTATGTCCGTGGAATTCTCCGGCGCCGCCGGCGACGTGGCCCTGGCGGGCCTGGAGATTTACGACATCGGCGCCTTGCCCATCGTATTGCTCTCCCCCAACGGCGGCGACAGCGCAAAGGTCGGCGATACCTTACGGGTGAAATGGGAGACCGACGGGTTCATCAGTTCGGTGGGCATCCAGATCTCACCGGACAGCGGGCAACATTGGATCCCGGTCACGCGCCGCAGTAGCGTCAATCAGGGCCAATCGGGCTGGGGCGATTATCCGTGGGCCATCCCGGATTCACTGGACGGCTATTCGCTCGCGACCAGCCATTGCCTCATCTCGGTATACGATTACTTCGGCACCGATCGGGATCGTTCCGATCGCGCCTTCACCATCCTCCCGCGCGAGCATACCGGCTTGCGCGCCCGTCTAGCCTCCGCGACCCTGCGTACCGAATCGCTTCCCGGCCGCCTGCTCCTGCATCTTCCTCCCGGCATCCACCGCGCGGAATTGCTCGATGCCCGTGGTCGTCGTGCCGCCATGGCCATCGGGGCCGGCCCAGGCATATTGGAGATACGCACCGAAGGCCTGCCCCGCGGCGTCTATCGACTGCTCATCCAGGGACCCGGCGCCCGTTCGGCGCGCATGCTACCTTTGCTGCAATGAAACCATCCGATGCCCTCCTGCCCGGCGGGCAGTCTCCCGGTACGGTCGAAGCGGCAGCTTCCATGCCCGACTATGGCGCGCTGGAAATCCCCGCGCGCGATCAAGGCACCGCCGTTTCCCGCGCCGAAGCCGAATTCATGTACGCGTTGGTCGCCCGCCTCAAGCCCAAGGCCACCCTGGAAGTCGGTATGGGATACGGCGCCTCCGCCGCTTTCATCATCTCGGCCGCGCGCGCGACCCAGTACACCCAATACACCCACTTCGCCATGGATCCCATGCAATCCGATTACCACGACCTGGGATTGCGCAACGTGGCCAAGCTGGGCCTCGACGGTTTCATGCGCTTTATGCCGGAATATTCCCACGTCGCCCTCCCCAAACTCTGCGTCGAAGGCGTTAAAGTCGACTTCGCCTTCATCGACGGCGGCCATCGCTTCGATGACATCTTCCTCGATTTCTATTACGCGGAATTGCTCCTGAATGAGGGCGGCCACATCCTGCTGCATGATGCCTGGATGCGCTCGACGCAAACCGTGGCCTCATGGGTGCGGAAGAACAAGGCCAACTTCGAGCAGGTGCCCATTCCCATGAAGAACCTGATCCTGTTCCGCAAGCGTGGCGTCGATGATCGGGCCTGGAACCATTTCCGGGGCTTCGGGACGTGGAAATCCCTGGCGAGCCATTCGTGGAACACCCTGAAGCGCAGGCTGCGCGCGGCCTCGGGCCGTTAGGGATCCAGCTCGACGTCGACCAGGAACAACTCCCGCTTCGCCTGCGCCGCGCTCAGCACCCCCCGCTGCAACGGCCAGATCATCGCCCGCTGGGCCTCGCGCCAATCCTTCGTCTTCAGGAAGCCCCCGCCGGGCCGTGTCAACGTCAGGGTGGCCCGCGACACCGGGTAACTTACGTGGTACCCAAGGGCTTTCAACCTGAAGGCATCCCCATCGAAGACTCCGCGCCGGTTCCACCAGGCGTCCACGCCGTCGCCCGGATACATGACCGTGAACCCCTCATCGCCGATGCGCACGCAGCGGTCCTTGGAGAGGATGGGACGCCGGGTGTATTCCACGCATTCATAAGGGCTGAAGGAATGATCGCCCATCAGGGTATGCCCGAACTCGTGCTGGAAGATGGGCGCCAAGTCCACGCCCGCCAGGGAATCGAAAGCGGGGGATTCCCGGAAAGGCGTACACGTATCCGACCATTTCGCCGCGGGATCCTTACCGTCGCGGCATTTCCCGTCCAGGCTGTAATGCGGCAGGGCGGGATCGAAGATCCATGCGAAGTCCAGCCAGGTCTCGCGCATGCCGCGCCAGTCCGCCCGCTTCACGGCCCACCTTCCCTGTTGCAGGATGATGATGTTGTGTTCCCATTCGCCGCAGGCCCTTCCATCCGGCCATTTATTCTCTTCGTACCGGCCGCAATCACCGTTGGCGGAGTCGGCCCAGCGATCGGGGAGGTAGGCGCGTCCCCCCGCATCGGCGAAACCCGAATGCCGGTAGGGACCGAAGCGCACGATGAGATTGGCCTCGGCTTCGCGCTGTACCATGCGGAAACGCATGTCCGGGAGCACGCTGGCCCACAGCAGCAGGCCCATGCGGATGCCGCGGGCGATTTGATCGGGAGGCAGTCTGCCGCCGAACTTGTCGAGAGGCCAGGCCGCGAAGGTGCCAGGGCCCGCGAAGGTAACAGGTCCCGCGGAGGTAACGCTGTCGTCGTCGTAGTCGACGAAGACGCGCAGATCGGCGATGGCGATGCGGGACTTGGCGATTAGTACCGGGAAGGTCTGGGCCTTTACGGGATGCCCGGTCAGGCAAAAGGCTATCAGGGAAAGCAAGAAATACCGCCGCACGCCCAAAAATCTAAATCCTGGAGACCACCTTCCGCACTCAGAGACAATTACCGATGGTGTTTACGCCCCGATCCCGGGGAATTTACATTCCCCTAAAGCGAATCCCGTTTACCGGTCCAAGGAGCTTCCCATGTCCACTTCCATGATTTCCCTGTTGATAGGCGTTTTCTCCTGCGTTGGCGTCGCCGCCGCGAACAACCTGGGGAATGTCACCAGCTTCCGCATCCTCAAAGGGGTGGACGGCAAGCAATATATCGAGATCGGACAC
Organism: Fibrobacterota bacterium; assembly: GCA_023249635.1. Classification (GTDB taxonomy): domain Bacteria; phylum Fibrobacterota; class Fibrobacteria; order UBA11236; family UBA11236; genus Chersky-265. The sequence goes on along the minus strand of JAHFCH010000232.1, from coordinate 6,903 downwards.
AGCGGCACCAACTTGCAGACCAAGGCTAACACGGATTTCAGCAATGCGGGCACCACCCTGTTGACGCCAATTGTGATCGATCCGCCTGCTGACGAGGCTGCGTTCATGACCATCTCGAGCATGCTGCAAAAGGCGCTGAGTTGCCAATGCATCACCTTTGATGCCATCTCGGGGAATGCCACCGCGGCGGGCAGCGTCACCAATACCACGCCCACTCCCGTGATCGCCGCCGAATACCGCTTCGTCTCCCAATGAATCTCGGTTTTTGCCTGATGCTGGGCTGCGCGTCATTCGCCTCGTCGGTGACGAACCGCGCTGTCAAGTACGAGACCTATTACAAGGAAGGCGCTGACCCTATCCTGGTTGGACGCCTGAGTGACGTGGAAAAATCCTTCGGCACCATGCGGGACAGCCCCATCAGTTGGACCGATTCCGAAATTGCCGAGTATCCGGGCAAGATGAACGCCGCGGGCGTCAAATGGTACCGCGCCTACTTCGATTGGAACCAAGTGGAAGCGGGCAAAGCCGGCACCCCGAAATACGGCTTTACCCCCAACGTATCGGCGCTGTTCCGAAAACTCAGGGAGAACGGGATCGCGCCCTACGCGGAGCTCATCAACGGCAACCCTATCTATGCCGGCTTGCAGATGAGCGACACGGACCAGCGGGATTTTATCTTCCCGAACATATTCGATCCGGCCAAGCCTGAGCTCGATTATTTCAAGCCGAAGGCATTCGGCGATTTCTGCGGCGCCTTCGCTCAGAAGTACCAGGATACGGTTCAGTACTACGAGATAGGGAACGAGTCCGGGCGTTACGGGTTCTCGCAATGGTACGGAGGCAACATCTCCAACGGGGCCGTGTGGGGGAAACATTACGCGGAGTACTTCAATGCCTGTGCGGACTCGATCCGATCCAAGCGCCCGGCGGCCAAGATTATCACCGGTGGCATGTTGAACAGCGCCTTCGAGGCCCTGAAGAACTATCTGCCGCTCATCGCTTCCAGGGTGAACGTACTGGCCATCCATCCCTATCCCGATCCCGCCTACGATTACATGACACCCACCCCGGAAGGAGTCTACGCCTATGCGGTCAAGCCTTTCCTGGATCTTGCGGCCAAGTACCAGATCCCGGAGGTCTGGATCACTGAATTCGGCTGGACCACCACGAAGAACGCCACTGCTCCCGATCCGAAGACCGGTGAGAGCACTTCGGTCCTGGGCCAGGCGAAGTACCTCGCGAGGGGAAGGTTCTTCTATCCCATCCGCTGCAAGATCAAGGCGGTTTGCGCCTTCACCTGGACTATCAACAACGAATTCGAGATACAGCCGACCGCGAAGGACATGCTCCACAACCTAAACGGCTGGATCCAGGGTTCCGACAGCACGGTGTCAATAGCTCCCTACAAAGGCGCTTCCGCGGAGATCCGGATGCTCAACCCGCCCGACGCCAAATACACTAGCAGCGTCGAAACCTATCTCCTGCTTAAGTCGACGAAAAAAGCGTTCCTGGTGTTCTGGATCAAAAAGACCCAGGACGACGTCTTCGGGCATCGGAACGCCAACGTGCAAATCCTCTTCCCGCGCGGCGTGTCGGTGGCGAATCTCACCAGCCATGACATCCTGGATGACTCCCTTTCCGTCCCGGCCTACGCCGTTAAGGGAAAGGAACTCATGATCAAGAACACCTGGATTTCCGATTACCCTAACCTGGTGGAGATCAACTTTCCATGAGGATGAAGAGCGCGAAAGGAAGCATTTTGCTACGCGGCAGAATCACGACTATGGCCGTTCTGGCCTTGTGTGCGGCCCCGGGGCACGCCGGGAACCTGGGATTCGTCACCTATTCCAAGGACGTCACCGGCAAGGACGGAAATCCCTATATCGAGGTCGGTCACACGGACTCCCTCGTTCAGGATCCGGCCAAGTCGCCGCATTTCCCGCATATGGGGAAAATCAGTAGCTTGCCGGCATACATCCCGAAACCTACCGATGCCGAGGCGTATTCCCGCTTGATGGACCGACTGAAGGAAGCCAAAGATTGTCAATGCCTCCGTCTGGTCCCCCTTACGGGTGACGGCGATTGTCGCATCGTCACGGCTTGTTCGGTACGGCTCGACACCTATTCCTTGGATCCTTTCGGAAACCTGGGAAACATCACCTCGTCCCGCCTGGCAAAAGGAGCGGACAATCGGCAATACATCGAGGTGGATCATTCCGATCATGTGCTGCAGGAATCAGACAGTTCGGCAATACCCAATTACACGCGGCACTGGTACAATCCGGTGCTTCTCCCCAAGCCGGTTGACGAGCTCACGTTCATCAGCATCTGGGCGCTGATCCGGAAGGCGCAGGAATGCCAATGCATACAGTTGATTCCGTTGAACGGAGTGAAGGTACCGGGGCAGCAAACGCGACCGGACACCTTGATCATCAAGGAGTATAGCTTCAAGAGCCGCTGGTAGGGGCCGCCTTCAGGAGGCGCGCCGCCAGGCTCAGAACACTTGCGGAAACCAGGAAGAACCGCAAGGCCGCGCCTGGCAGGCGCCACGAGTGCATACGGGGAAAGCGCCGCATGCGAAGTAAAGCTACATCAGGAAAGCCCGGGCATATCGAGCAATTCCAGGTTCACGCCGGGAATGTGGTGCTGGGCTTCCTGCCCTACCGTACGCATCCAGATTTCCAGCGTGTCCACGTCGATATCGTACATATAAGCGCACATGACGGCACCCAACAGCATGATATAGGTCAGTCGCTTGTTGTGGTTGATGGCGCGGCGCATATGGTGCGCGCGGCCATGGTGCTTGGGCATCACCACCACCATCGATTGCGGCAGCTTGCGTACCGTCCGGCGCTTCGAGGCGTTGCGGGCCAGCTTGCGCGCCATGCGGCGCGCCATCATGATCCGTTCTTCTTCGTTTTCGTCCATCATCCTTGATCCTCAAACCCATGCCCCGGCGGAACCCAATCCCGCGCATGCCTAAAAGGGGCGCAGGACCATTGTATCGGAAAAGCTCCCGGGGATCAAATATGGGACGGTCAAATCCGTAATACAATCCGTGCGGTTTGTGCGATCCGACCCGAACTTCCCAAGCCTTTCAGCAAGGCAAAACCTATTAGTTAAGTATGTTAGTTTTGAACAAAAAAGGTCTAAATTAAGCCTAATTTGGGCATTTTTTGGTGGAAGTGTCGCTGACGGCAGGTTTTTTGACTGCTTAAACCCCCTTATCAACTAGGAATAAGACGGGGTGTTTCTATATTTACAGCACCATGAAAGATTTAGACCTGGTCTCCTCGCACGCCGCCGCCCATTGGAAAACCGCGCTCTCGGATCGTCTCGATCCCAAGTGGCGCGAAGACATCGACAAGTTCGAGCTCGATATCCTGCTCAAGAAAAAAGGCAAGGTCGAGGATCGCGTATTCGCGGAGACGCGCTTGCGCATGGGCGCCTACGGCCAGCGCTACGACAACGGCCATCGCCATGATGGTAACGAAAGTCGCGTAATCCCTTTCCCGACCGACCTGAACAAGGGGCCGGAAACCAAATGGGACGCCCCCGGCATGGAGCGCATCAAGCTGCCTTGGGGCGGCATGAGCGCCGAGCAGCTGGAAGTCATGGCCCAACTCGCCGAGGAATATTCCGACGGCATCCTGCACGTCACTACGCGCCAGGACATCCAGCTCCATTACATCCATATCGAGAATTGCCCGTCCATGTTCCGCCGCCTTGCGGCGGTGAACATCACCACGCGCGAAGCCTGCGGCAATTCGGTCCGCAACGTGACCGCCTGCCCCATCGCCGGCGTCTGCCGCGAAGAGGCCTTCGACGTCACCGGCTACGCCAACGCCGTGTTCAAGTACCTGCTCGGCCATCCGGACGTGCAGGACTTCGGCCGTAAGTTCAAGATCGCCCTCTCCGGCTGCAAGCACAATCCCTGCGGCCTCACCAACATCCACGACCTCGGCCTCACCGCCGTGGTGCGTACCCAAGCGGACGGAACCGTCAAGCGCGGGTTCGAATACGTGGTGGGCGGCGGCCTCGGCGCCGTGACCTATGACGCCAAGCTCTTCTCCGACTACGTGCCGGAAGAGGAAGTGTTGGCCCTGACCCAGGCTACTTGCCGCGTATACGCGCGCCTGGGAGAGAAGAAGAAGCGCCATCGCGCCCGCATCAAGTTCCTGGTGGCCGACATGGGCATCGACAAGTTCCGCGAAGAGGTTTTGGCCGAACGCGCCAAGTTGCCCAACGATCCGCGCTGGACCGAGTTCCTCGCCACGCTTCCCAAGTTCGAAGAGAAGCCCCTGCGCCCCGCGGGTAAGGGCATCCCGAAGACCAATGATGCAGCCTTCGATTTCTGGTGCCTCACCAACGTGTATCCCCAGAAGCAGGACGGCTTCCTCACCGTCACCGTCACGTTACCCATGGGCGACATCACCTGCAACCAGGCGCGCGCCCTGGTGGACATCTCCCGCAAGTACCTGAAGGACACCATGCGTACCACGGTGGAGCAGAACATCGTGCTCCGCTGGGTGAGCGAGGCCGACCTGTACAACGTGTACAACGACCTCAAGGCCATTGACCTGGCCCAGCCCGGCGCGGCCTCCATCGTCGATATCACGGCGTGCCCAGGCACCGACACCTGCAAGCTGGGCGTGTCGTCCTCGCGCGGCCTGGCCGCGGAGCTGCGCACCCGCCTCGCGACCAAGTTCGTCCAGATGGACGAAGCCGTCCGCAACCTGCGCATCAAGGTTTCCGGCTGCTTCAATTCCTGCGGCCAGCAGCATATCGCCGACATCGGCTTCTTCGGCATCAGCCGCAACGTGGCCGGCTACATCGTCCCGCATTTCCAGATGGTGCTGGGCGGCGAGTTCATCAACAACGGCGGCCGCTACGGCCTGGCCACCGGCGGCATCGCCTCCAAGGCCATCCCCGGCGTGGTGGACAAGCTGCTCGACCTGTACATGACCGGTAAGACCAAGGGCGAAGGATTCCGCCATTGGGTGGAACGCACCGGCAAAGCCGCCATCATGCAGGCCGTGGCCGACGTGGCCGCGGTGCCCGCCTACGATAAGGACAAGTCCTACTATACGGACTGGGGCAGCGTGCGCGAATACAACGTGAAAGACAAGGGCATGGGCGAATGCGCGGGCGAAGTCGTTTCGCTCACCGAGTTCGGGCTCAAGGCCGCCGACCGCGAAGTGTTCGAGGCCCAGATCAAGTTCGACGCCGGCGACTGGAAGAGCGCCTCCAAGCTGGCCTACCAGGCCATGTTGTTCGCGGCCCAGGGGCTGGTCAAGATGTACAACATCGACATCTCCGACGATGCCGACAAGGTGATGGCGGAATGGAAGGAGCGCTTCTACGACACGCAGAAGTTCTTCGATCCGTTCGCGGGACCGCGCTTCGCGCAGTTCTACATCCACGCCCACGACGAGCGGGGCGCTGAGTTGGACAAGGAAAAGGCCAGCCGCCTGCTCCAGGAATCCATGCTCTTCATAGAAGCGGCGCATAGCTGCAACCTGCGCCTCTCGATGGGCGCGGAAAAGGGCAAAGAAGGAATCTTGGCGGCTACCAAGTCGGGATCGAAGGCGTAAAGGGAATGGCAACGATGGATTTGCAGTATCTGAATTGGAAAGTGTATCTCGACAACCCCGCCGAGGCAGAGCCCGATGAGTGGTTCAAGGTCTGGAACGATTGGATCCCGGACGCTCCCGAGATCTTCATCGACGTAGCCGACTATAAGCACGTGCAAGACGGCCCGGTGATCCTCCTGGTCGGCCATTACGTGAACTACTCCCTGGATGCCGGCGGCCGCGAACTGGGCCTGCTGTACGATTACAAGCATCCCCTGGAAGGCAGCAACGAGGACAAGATCAAGTCCGGGCTGCTGGGCACGCTGCGCGTGGCCAAGCGCTTGGAAGACGAGGCCGGCTTCAAGCATAAGCCCAAGTTCAATGCGGGCAGCTTGCGTTTCATCGTGAACAGCCGCGCCATCGCGCCCAACAGCGCCGAAACCCTGGAAGCCGTGAAGCCGGAATTGGCCAAGGTGTTGTCCAAGGCCTTCGGGGCCGACGGGTTCACTCTCGAGCATCTCTCCGATCCGCGCCAGCGTTTCACGGTGCAGGTGACGGCGAAAGGGAACCCTTCCCTCGCCGACCTGATCCAGCGCCTGGCCTAATCCGGGCGTTTCCCCTTGCATGCTGCACGGATGTGCAGTATATTTCCTTCGCCACTTAAGTGGAAAGGAATAGCCCATGATCGCTCGGAATCCCGGAACCCTCGCCCAGAACCTCATTCTCTCCTCCCGGCTCGGCCTGGTCTCGATCCCGCCCGAACCCGCACGGGAGGCCGCCTCCGCGCCGGCCGCCCTATTCGAGCGTGAAGAGGCCATTGATGCGCTCCGTCGGCTGGGGAACGACCTGGGAATGTCCTGTCTCGAACCCAAGGCGGAGTCGTTTCCGGAAGCGGAGAGCGGCGACGCGGCGGGCGTCGAGTTCGCGGACGAAGCCATTCGGAAGGCCTATGAAGCCCTGGACGTGGTGTGGATTCGCGGAGGGGAGATGGTCGCCGCCTTCGTGGTGGAAAACGCCTCCGGGCCCTGGTCGGGAGTCCGTCGCCTGGCGGATGCGCTTGCCCTCAACCCGAAATCGAAATGCGCTTACTACGTGCTTTCGGTCCCGGAACTAAAGCTCGGGCTGCTTAAGGAAATGCACCGGCCCGTATACCGCCTCCTGAAAAAACCCCTGCCTGAAATCGCGCGCATCCTGGATTGGACCCGTCTGCAGGAGGAGTTGGCCCAGTTGGGTGAGCGGGTCCGCTACCTGAAGCCGGAGTTCCTGGAGGGCATCTCCGAGGCTTCCGAGCTCCCGGTGGCCGTGACTTAAACGGGATTCACGGGCCGCG
>JAHFCH010000231.1 GCA_023249635.1 Fibrobacterota bacterium | reverse complement strand
CCTGCAGGTTGAAGCCCGATTCGCCACCGTCTTGGAACGGATGGGGGCGCGCGTGGAGTACGGCACGGACTACATCCGGGTTTCCGGCGCTCCCCAGGGCTTGCGCGGGGTGGATGCGGATATGGATCTGATGTCGGATACCGGTATGACCCTGGCCATGGCGGCCCTGTTCGCCCAGGGGCCTACCACCATCCGCAATATCGGGAACTGGCGCGTGAAGGAAACCGACCGCATCAAGGCCATGGCCGTAGAGTTGCGTAAGCTGGGCGCGCGCGCCGAAGAAGGCCCGGATTGGCTCCGCGTGGAACCGCCCGCACTCCTGCAAACGGCCGCCATCGACACTTACCAGGATCATCGCATGGCCATGTGCTTTTCCCTGGCCTGCCTGGGTAACATTCCCGTTACTATCAATGATCCCGGATGCGTTCGCAAGACCTATCCGGGGTATTTCGACGCCTTCCGGGCCATCGCTTCCGGGGAAGGGGCCTGAAGTGAAAGCCTCCGCAATCTGGATCCTGGCGCTGGCCATTTTGGCGCGATCGGACTCCACCAAGATCGAGAAGGCCCCGCCGCCCGCTGCGGCCCCGGTGGCCGCTCCCGTGGGGGCCGGAAACCCTGCGCCTCCCGGTCCGGAAGAAATCGCCCCCAGCGAATCATCCACCATCGGCGCGCCTAACGCGCCCGCACAGGCGATCCTCACTCCGGTGGCCCACGCCTACATCACCAACCCTTCGCCCTTCCTCAAGAAGGATTTGGAAGAGGTCTTCCGCCGCAGCCGCGTGCGCGGCAAACTGGGATTCAGCGTGTATTCCACCCGTTACGGCCGCATCGAGGCCTCGCTCAACGATACCGACTGGTTCACGCCCGCCTCCTGCCTCAAGCTCATCGTCACCGCGGCGGCCTTGGATACCTTCCCCATCAACTTCTTTCCCGCCACGGTCATGGAAGTGATGGGGAGCATTGAGAACCATACCCTCACCGGCAAGATCCGGATTTCGGGCCAGGGCGATCCCAACATTTCCGACCGCTTCTTCCCCGACGCGCTCAGCCCGTTGGAGCCCTACCTGGATACCTTGAAGGCCCTGGGCATCGACACCGTGCACGGCATGGTCGAGGTGACGGATACGTTCTTCACGGGTCCGCGCCGGCCCGAAGCGTGGAAGCAGCACCATTTCAATACCTGGTACGGCGCCGAGATTTCCGCGATGTCGTACAACGACAATACCTTCACCTTGAACGTACTGCCGGGAGCGAAGCCCGGCGCCCCTGCGCTGGCGGTGGTGAAGCCGGACGTGGGCTACGTGCGTATCGTGAACAAGACCAAGACCGTGGCCGGCGGCAAGCGCCGCATCGTGCCCGCGCAGAACCCGGATTCCACCGTCATCACCTTGAGCGGTTATATCGGCAGCAAGGCTCCCGGCTTCCAGATGATCCTGCCGGTGCGCAATCCCACCGCTTACTTTCGCGCCTCCTTCTTGCGGGCCATGGCCATGCGCGGAATGGTGGTGAAGACGGATACGGTTTCCGCTTCCGTCCCCCTGGCGAAGTCCTTCCGCTTCGTCACAGCCCCCTTTACCGACGTACTGGAGGAAATCAACCAACGCAGCCAGAACCTGCACGCCGAACTGACCTTGCGGCAACTCGGCAAATTCGCCGAGCATGACGGCTCTTCGGCCGGAGGCATCCGGGCCGAGCGGAAATTCCTGGCGCGCCAAGGCCTGGACACCAACGAATTCAAACTCTTCGACGGCTGCGGCCTTTCTTCCAACAACAAGATCAAGCCGCGCCTAATGGCCGCCCTGCTGGCCAAGATGGCCCGCCACCGTTATGTGCAGGACTACATCGCTTCCCTGGCCTCGCCCGGCCTGGATGGGGCCACCGGACGCCGGTTGCGCCCGTACATGCAGACCAACCTCATCCGCTACAAGACCGGGTCCATCGGCGGGGTCTCGAGCCTGTGCGGATACGCGTTCGGCATCGACGGCGATACGCTTACGGCGGCCCTGTTCATCAACGATTACCACGGCTCCTCCGAAGGCGCGGCGCGCCTGATGGACTCGCTGCTGGTGCACGTGGCCCTCTTCTTCAACAAGGAACGGCCCGCGCTTATCGAGGCGCACAAGCTCCTCTCCCGCCCGGACGCGCCGACGGCCTACCTCGATCGCGTCAAATATTTCAGCCAAGCCCTGCAGGACCGCCCCTATTTCCTGGGACCCACGGGGGAAGGCCGCTTCGGCCGCATCGAACCGGCCCCACTGGTCGACCTGTCGCGCTTCGATTGCGTCACCTATATCGAAAGCTCCATGTCCTTGGCGCTCGCCAGCCAGCCCCGGGACGTGCTGCCGCGCATCCTGGCCCTCCGCTACGGCTCGGACACGGTCGACTACCCCACCCGCAATCATTACTTCGTAGAGGATTGGCTCAGGCACAATGCCCCCCTGGTGCGCGTAGTGCGCTTCCCCGGGGACAGCCTGCTCAAGAAGCCCATCGACAAGCAGAAGTTCTTCGCCTCCAAGAAACTGCCCTCGCCTACCGTCAATCCCGTGGCCGAGATCGCTTTCATGCCGTACGGCAAGGCCCTGGAGATGATGTCCAACTGGACCTTCGGGGAGAAATTCCTGGGGGTCGCTTTCGTAACGGATATCGCCGGGCTGGACGTGACCCACACCGGGTTCCTGCTCGCCGACGGCAAGAATCCCCCCATCCTCCGCAATGCCAGCCAATTGCTGCATCATGTCGCGGACATGCCCTTCAAGGAATACCTGGAAGGCCGCAAGGGCAAATGCGCCGGAGTGCTGTTTTTCGAGTTCCTGCCCCCGCCCACCTGACGGGTCCCTGAACTATCTTTTCCCCCATGGCCGATCCCAAGGAGAAATACCTGCCCGAAGCCCGGGGGGTCTACTCGGAGTTCCTGAAGAAGAACAAGATGTTCTTCACCAAGGAACGCACCCAGTTACTCGATTTCATTTTCGATCAGAAGGGCCATTTCAGCGCCGACGAACTGATGTTCGAGATGCAGAAGGCGGACGTGAAGGTTTCCCGCGCCACCCTCTACCGCTCCCTGAGCCAGATGGTCGAGGCCGGCATCCTCGCCGAATCCGATTTCGGGCATGGGCACATGCACTACGAGATCGCCATCGGCAGCAAGCCCCACGTGCATCTCATCTGCACCGATTCCGGGGACGTGCGCGAAGTGCAATCCCAGAAGCTTGAGGCCGCGCTCAATGAACTGGCGCGCAAGGAAGGCTTCAAGATCAAGCGCTATAAGATCCAGGTCTTCGGCGTCTCCAAGTCCTCACGCAAAGAAGCCTCCAAGCTCTAAAGCCGCCGTATCCCGGTTTCGGATCGAAAACGCTTTCGCTCCCCCGACCGCCATTTCCCCTGCCCCCTGCCCTACCCCGCCCTAACTTAGGGATGCCTTTGGAATTTCGGCAATAAATTCCATGGGGGGTCACTTTGCAACGAATTTCCGCGAGGTCCGCCGGGCCTGAGCCTGATAGGCCCTATGTAGCCCGCGCGTGCTGCGCAATCGCCGCCGGCTTGCTGTGGTTTTCCACGGCGGGCGCGGCCGCACCCATTCCGGTTCTCGTCTTCGAGAAGCGCATCCCCACCTCCATCGAGCCCTACGGCGCCGTCGATTCGATGTTGCAACGGCTGGCCCCCTCACTGAGCCTGGTCCTCCGCTTTACCCAGGACTCGACCCTGTTCACCCCGGACAGCCTTAAGCCCTACCGCATCATCGTGTGGAACAACGTAATGCGCAACGTGCTCTCCGGCCCGCAGCAAGCGGCCTTCCAAGCCTACATGGAGGCCGGGGGCGGCTACCTGGGCTTCCATGCCGCCGCCACCAACCGGCGCCTGTGGCCCTGGTACGTGGACGATTTCCTGGGCGGGGACAATTACGCCCAGGACCATATCGCCTGGGGCACGAGCAGCATCTACGCCGATACCGTCGCCCGCGCGGGCCGCGCCCTGGGCGCTTCGCATCCTATCATGGAAGGAGTACCTTCGGTGTTACCCCATTACGGGGAATGGTACTGGTGGAACCCTAATCCGGCCGATAACCCGGCCATCACGGTGCTGCAATGGTATCAGCCCAGGCCGGTCGACAAGGCCTGGCCCGCCGCGCTGCCGCTCAGCTGGTGCCGCGAGTACGGGAGCGGGCCCCGCAAGGGACGCATGTTCTATACCCAGGCCAGCCATGAGTCCGCGCTGTACCGGGAAGCCTGGTACCAGGGGATGGCCGGGAATGCGATGAAGTGGGTGTCCCAGACGGGGGCGAATACGGGCTTGCCTAAGCCACGGCCCTTAGCGACCGGGGATGCGGGAATGCCGGCATCCTTCTATTCATTGGATGGCCGCCGTTGGGATTGGCGATCCGCTACGGAATCCCGGGATTGTGGACAGGGATGTCTACGTTTCCTGCGCCCATGATGGGCGCGGGCCGCGGTCCGGTCCTAGATTAACTTTGGTATTTCCCCCATCCGGTGAGGCCTCCATGCTCTCGCTCCGTTCCCTCTTAGCCTGTTCCTTGGTCTTCACCGCGACCCCCGGCTTGGCCCTGGACGATGTCTTCGGCATTCCCATGCTGATGCCTTCCCGGCAACCGGAACTGTCCTGGAACTCCCTGCATTGGGCCAAGGGATCGCCTAGGACCCTCACGGATTGGGACGGGACCGACCCCAGCGGATGGAGCCGACGACGCGGGGACGGCAACCTGATGGACATCGACGGGAAAGGCGTGCTGAGCATGGGCGGGCCGCAGCCGCGTCTATACATCATGCCGGCCAAGGCGGGATCGCCGCCCTTCTTCCGCGACATCGAGTTCACGGGATATTTCCGGCGCACCGCCAATGACGGCGCCGACTACGCCGGGTTCGTGGTCGGCACGCGCAGCGGCCCCGAAGGCCATGGCAACCTGCCCTGCACCGCCAACACCTACTACCTCGCCTTTCGCAACACTGGCAGTTGGGGCTTCGACAAGGAACTCAACCATCCTATCGACGCCGACCGCTATGGCGGCCCTTTGTTCCCGGCGGGCTTCCCCCTCAACCGCTGGGTGGGGATGAAGTTCCTGGTCTACAACCTTCCCGGGGACAAGACCGTAAAGCTCGAAGCCTACGTCGATACCGTCTCCGGCGGCGATGTAGGCAAAGGGGTGACGTGGAAGAAGCTCGGCGAGACCGTGGACAAAGGCGATTGGCCCGCGGACCCCGGCGACTGCGGCTACCCCGCCACCACCGTGGTTACCCAAGGGGGCGGAGTGGTGTTCATCCGGAACACGGAAACGGTGAAGGCGGAGTATAAGCTGATCAGCTGGCGGGAGATTGATCCCAACGGCACCGTCGCCGTGGCGTCGTCGCCTGCGGGGAAAAAGAAAGTCCCGCGGCCGGGCGGAGCAACGCACGGGAGGCTCCCATTCGAAATGCATCGGGATGGGAGGGTCGGGGTTGACGGCAGGAATGCCCAATAAAAAAGAGCCTCCAAGAGGAGGCCCTTTCCGTGCGGCCCCGGGGGGCCTGCATGTCCGCGGAACGATTACCGCGAGTAGTATTCTACGACGTGCTGTTCCACCAGCTTCACCGGGATCTGCTCGCGCAGAGGCTTGGCGATGAGCTTGCCTTCCATCTTCACCTTGTTGATCTCGTAGTATTCCGGCACCATGATGCCGCCCGAGTGCGTCAGGGCTTCGATGATCTGGGGATGGTTCTTGGACTTGTCGACCACGGTGATGACGTCTCCCACCTTCAGCTGATGGCTGGGGGTGTGGATGCGCTTGCCGTTGATCATGAAATGGCCGTGCGCGATGTACTGGCGGGCGGCGTAAATGGTGCGGGAGAAACCCATGCGGAAGATTGCGGCGTCGGCGCGGGTCTCAAGCTGGGAGAGCAGCACGGTGCCGGTGGAACCATGCGAGTGCGCGGCCTTGGCGTAGTAGCTGCGCATCTGCTTCTCGGACACGTCGTACGTGGCCTTGAGGCGTTGCTTCTCAAGCAGCTGCAACTTATAGGTGGAAGGGCTCTTCTTACGCGCCAAGCCATGCTGGCCGGGGGTAAACGAGCGGCGCTCCATGATGCGGGCGGCTTTGGGCGTGATCGCCAGGTTCAGCGCTCGGGAAATCTTTACTTTGGGTCCTGCCGGCATTCCTTGATTCCTTCTTGCAATCTGCGAATTTTTAAGGCCTATCAAGTTAGCTATAGGTCCGGTTCTTTTCAATAGAACGGGGGTTTCCCGGCGACTGGAATGCCCCCGACGCCGGGGAAATCCTATATTGATCCTTGAAAAACGGCCAAAAAACCCATTCGGAAGGCAACCTTATGCCCATGAGCGATGAAATCTCCGTCTCGGAACTAAGCGAAATCCTGGAACAGGACCCCACCACCCCTCTCATCGACGTAAGGGAGCAGGACGAGCATGAGGAGGTCAACCTGCTCGGAACCCTTATCCCCATGAGCGAGTTCGAGGGCCGTTGGTCCGAGATCCCCAAGGAGGGGGCGGTCTACATATACTGCCGTACCGGCCGCCGTTCCCGCTCGGCGATAGAGTACCTCAAGTCCAAGGGCTACTCGAACTGTATCAATGTCACGGGAGGCATCATGGCCTGGCTGAACGAAGTGAATCCCGAAGGTCGCGCGGCCTGACACGCGGAAAGTGGATCCTCCTGGTCGTGTTCCTGGCGCTCGCCGCGCTGGGGAGCTACGGAGGCGCTTACCTCATCCACCGGCCGGAGGCGATGGCCCGCGCCCTCTCCCAGGCCCTGCAGGAAAAACTCGGTCTAACGCCCGCCGTTCGCATCCATAACTGGGTGGTGGTGGAGGAAAAGAAACCCATCGCCGAGCTGGCCCTGGTTTCGCGTGACACCGAAGTCGGGCACCGCATTGAAAGCGTAGTGCTCAAGAGCCGGTCCGAGTTCGACGTGCGCTCGGCGTTCCGGGTCAAAGCCGGTTTCGATCTCCGCGCTCCGGAATTCTCCTTGCTGCTCGATCCGATGCTCAAGGAAGCCTGGCTGGACCTGCCCGCGCCGAAAGTCCTCTCCCTGGAAATGATCCATTACGAAGTCATCGCCGATCGCAATGGCTGGTGGAACCGGGTGACCGAAGATGAGAAAGCGCTGGCGATGCGTTCCATGCAGGCCGATGCCAAATTGGAGGCCATCCGCGCGGGGATTCTCGACGAGTGCCGGCAACGTTTGGATGCGGAGATGCAGGGCATTTCCCTGCGGCTGGGGATCAAGGTGACGTGCAGGTACCATTCCCTTAGCGATACCGCGCATAGCATTCCCGCATCGGCGCTCTGAAATCGCCGGTTTGCTTCCGCAGTAAAAAATCATTCTCATCTTTTCCGGGGCCGCCTTTTAGGCCGCCTCCTACCTTAGCTATCGGGGCTCGGGGGGGGTACGATGTCCGTTTTGCCGGTTAAGGTCAGCGCGCGCGCGTTCGCGGGATTTGCGTTTTTACTGGGTGCCTTGGCGCCTTCAACAAGCAGGGCGCAATCCGCCCTCGCCACCCCGGCACAAGCCGCCTCTGAAGCCGGACTCCCCGATCCCTTTCTGATGGCCTCCGGCCGACGCGTCGCCACCCCCGAGGATTGGGCCCTGCGGCGGACGGAACTGCGGAAGTTCATCCTCGACGCGGAATACGGCCATGCCCCTGCGGCCCCCGATAACCTACAGGCTACGGTAACCTCTACGTTATCCGCGCTGGGGGGCAAGGCGACGGAGACCCGGCTGCGCCTCGCCCTGGGGCCTCAGCGCAAAGTGGTGATTTCCGTGCGCTTGCTGGTCCCCGTCGGCAAAGGCCCATTCCCGGTAATCCTCCGCAATGACGACGCCTTGGGGCGCATGGCGGTTCCGGAGGAGGCCATCGCGCGGGGATATATCGTCGCCGAATTCGTGCGCACCGAAGTGGCCGCCGATCAAGCGGGTCGGGATGGAACTTTCAGCCTCTACCCGGATTACGATTGGGGCGTGCTGTCCGCCTGGGCCTGGGGCTTCAGCCGGGTCGTCGATTACCTGCTGACCTTGGATTCCGTGGACCCGAAGCGCATCGCCATCACGGGACATTCCCGCGGCGGCAAAACCACCTTGCTGGCCGGGGCCCTGGATGAACGCATCGCCCTGACCGCTCCCGCAGGATCCGGCACCGGAGGATGCGCGGTATTCCGCTTCCCGGGTAACGGTTCGGAAACCCTCGCGGCAATCACGGGGCGGTTCGGCTATTGGTTCGTACCCGGATTGGCGGAATATGCGGGACGCGAAGCTTCCCTACCCTTCGATCAGCACGAGGTCAAGGCTCTGGTGGCCCCGCGCGCCCTGCTCTGCGAGGACGCCACCGGGGATCCGGTAGGCAATCCCCGCGGGGCGCAGCGCTCGCATTGGGCGGCGCGGGAGGTCTACCGCTTCCTGGGAGTGCCGGGGAAGATCGGCATCCACATGCGCACCGGCGGCCATGAGCAAAACGCCGATGACATCCGGGCCTTGCTGGATTTCGCGGATAGGCAATTTTTCGGCAAGGCGACCAAGCGGAATTTCGACAGCACCTACTACGCGGATTTGGATCCCGGTTTTACCTGGTCCGCCCCGAAGACGGTACGCTTGGCGGAGCGGCGAGCGAACATGACGGCTCCTGGACCGGGGGCCGGGACGCGGAATCGGGATTGGACGGGAAGGATCAGAGCTTGGCGAAAGCCGACGCGTTGAACGCATCGTCGAACTCGCCCATGCTCGGATAGGCGAAACCCATCACCGAGTCCCACATGGGCTTGTGTTCCATGCACAGGTACTGGAACACCTGGTCTTTCCAGGGCGCAAGCGCGGCCAGGGCATTGCGGTACAGGCCCTCGCGCACCGCGAAAGCGTAGGTGATTTTGCCGTCCGGCGTGGTTTCCGTCTCCATCTGCAGGAGCTTGGAATGGCTGTACTTGAGGCGGAAATCCTGGGCGAAACCCTTGAGCATGGTGACGCATCCCAGGGAAATCCAAAGCACTTCCTCCGGCTTGAACATGGCGACGACCCGCGCCATCAGGGCCTGGTATTCGGCCTCCCAGCCTTCGAAATACATCATGGGATGGAAATGGAATCCCACCTTGACGCCCTTGTCGGCCACGGCGCGGGCGGCCTGCAGGCGTCGATCCAGCGAAGCGGTCTTATGCTCTTCGTTGGCTACGATAGTCTGGGGATTGAGGGACCAGGAGCAGCATACGTTGGCGGGGATCCCGTTCTCGAGGATCCACCCCACGTTGGCCGATTTCGTCTTGAGCTCGATGATGGCATTGGGATGCGCCCGGGCGAAGTCGCAAAGATCGGCCAGGATATCGTTCTTGTTCCCCCACAGAAGCGAATCGGAATACTCGCCCGTGCCGATACGGTAGCGCTTGGCGGGATTGAGTTCCACCTCGGCCAGCTTGGCCTTGAGGTTGGTGGGCACCGCGATCACGGCTTCGTCGTAATGGTTCTGCAGCACGCAATAGGAACAGGCCATGGCGCAATTGTCGACGATGTTCAGCACCTTGAGATTGCAGCATACCGCTTTCTCAGAAGCCGCCGGGCACAAGCGGAAGATGCGGCCCTTCAGTTCCTTGTCGACGTAGCGATGCGCAGGCAGGTTTTCCTTGGGGCTCTAGGCGGGATAGGCTTTGGCCTTGGACGCCAAGGCCCGATAGGCCGCCTCCAGTTCGGCGAAAAGCTTTTCCCCGCGTTGACGCGCGTTGAGACCCGCGTGGGCGATGGCCTCCG
>JAHFCH010000038.1 GCA_023249635.1 Fibrobacterota bacterium | reverse complement strand
CTTTACGGGCTTCATGGTCAAGGATACCGTGACCGTGCTCAAGACCGCGTTCGCGGTGGTGGCATGGGCCGATCCGCTCAAGTCTTTCGGGCCGGTTCCCGCCATCGAGGAATTGCGCGTATCGTCCCTATACGTTGATCTGCATCCCAAGGTGGATACAGTACGCGTTCCGGGTTGCCCCGTGGCGACGGGCGTTCCTCCCGCTCATGTTTCACCTGCAGTCACCGGCATGGTACCCAGCACGGTGTATAACATCGTGGGGCGTCCCGTCTGGTCGGGAGCGGCCCGCGCAGGTGCGTTGCCGGAGCTCGATCTCCCGGAAGGCGCCTACCTGTTGCTGCAGGGGACGCAGACGAGGATTTTCCGTATCCTTCCGCGTTAAAGCTATTTTCCGGGCACGGAGGTTTCCTTCATGCCCAAATCCGCCCCGGTCCACGGTCTCACGCCTATCGGCGTCTTTCTTCCCAAGCTGTTCCGCCATGGCCGCCTGGCATTGCTCATCGTGCTCTTCTCACTGGGAGCCGGCATGGTGGGATACCATTTCGTGGCCCGGCTTCCCTGGATAGACGCCTTCCTCAACGCCAGCATGATCCTCACGGGCATGGGGCCTGTGGCTCCCATGACCACGGCGGCGAGCAAACTGTTCGCGGGCATCTATGCCATGTATAGCGGCGTGGCTTTCCTGACTTCGGTGGGCATCATGTTCGCGCCCGTGCTGCATCGCGGCCTGCACCGTTTCCATCTGGAGCCGTAAGCCGATGCAAGCCGTGCTCCGCTGGCTGCTGGCCGTCTTCTTTTTGTTGGCGGGTGGAAATCATTTCCTGAACAAGAAATGGTACCTGGCCATCATGCCCGCGTACCTGCCTTTGCATTTGCCGCTGGTATACCTGAGCGGCGTCGCCGAGATGACCTTGGGAGCGGCCCTGCTGGTTCCCGGTCTGCGCCAGCAAGCCGGATGGGGGCTGACGGCGTTGCTGCTCGCCATCTTCCCGGCCAATGTGAATATGGCGCTGCACCCCGAACGCTTTCGGGGTTTTCCGCCCGCGCTTTTGTGGGGTCGCCTACCGTTGCAATTCGCGCTCATCGCATTGGTGCTGTGGGCATCGAGGAACGAGTAAGCGCGGGGAGACGGAAACGGTCGCGCCTGAACCCGATAGTGCGCGATTAAGCGCCGTCGGGACCGGTAGGCGGCCGGAAGGACGGCGGGCCCAGTTCATAGACGCGATTCCCCGCCACCAGATCGCTTTCCTGGATGGTGCGGCTATCGGCCATGCGCAGCTCGCGGTAATCCGGATGCTGCCAACCGATGGTCGGTTGCTTCCAGGCGCCGCTGCGCATCTCCCTATCGATCTCGGACTTGTGCCGCTTCTCGTATACGGTGCGGGCGTTGAGGGTTTCCTTGTAGGCTCGCTCCGTCTGCTTACCGGGTTTGTTCACGAAAGCCGTGGCCGCCTTGTTCACCATATCGTCGAGGCGCACCAGGGTATCGCGATGCAGCGGACGGGGATGATGGGTATCGGGGATGGCCGTCGCATCGGTGCTCGCGCCCGCGCCCAGGCTGGGCGGGCGGAATTCCCGGGGCGGAACGTAGGCGTCGCGATGGCCCGCCTTGATCTCCTTGTCGATGTCGCCGCGATGCGTGCGCGTGAACTTCTCCTCGGTAACGCGCGCATGCCGGTAGCTTTCGCGCAATTCCTTGTCCTGGGGATAGGTCAGGTGGGCGATATGCGCTTGGTTGGTCCGGGCCGATAATTGGTTGCGCCGCGATTGATAGAAGGTGGGGCTGCCGGCCTCCGCCGCGATGGGGGCGCCGGTATGGGCGATTCGCTCGTGGCGGCTGCCGCTGAATAGATCGGTGGTTCCCCACAGATCATAAGAACGTCCCTTGGCGTCGAAGGGCGGAGTGGGCCGTCCGATATTCGGGTTACCCGGGGTCGGCCCGGCGGGGGCGGGAGATGAATGTTGGATCGCCCTTTGCTCGGGGATGGGTGGCAAGGCTGCTGATCGCTGCAAAGGTTTGTTTTCGCCAAGGCGCATGAAGGCTCCGTTGCCCGCGAGCGAGGGTCCGCGACACGCGGGGCATGATGCAAAATTACGGGCAGAAACCGCCGCGGGAATCGATATGGAAAAGTGAGGAACCGGCATGGTTACGGGGTTCGCGGCTTGCGCCCTGATTTACCGCCGGATGGGATGGCCGCAGCTCGCAGAAATCGTAGGCGGTGATTACATTCACGACACTATTCCTGTCCAAAGCGGCAGCGGAAACCTTTTCCTAATTTGGCACCCACAGCTACGGGAGGGCGAATGGCTTCGTTGCATAGGACTCGCTTCCAACTGACCGCCGCAGGCACGGCTTTGGCCGCGCTTTTGGGGATATTGGCAGGATGCGCGGGACGTTCCACGACCATCGGCGCGACGCCGGAAGCGGGCACGGCCGGAAAAGAGACTGTCGCTGCGGCCGCCCCGGACTCCGCCGGCGGCGGGGCCGCCGGACACGGGAATCCCGGTTCCCAATCGGCAGGCGGGCCTGCACCCGCTCCCGGTACCGCAACCGCATCCGCAGCGCGCGCGCTCGGCGACGCCAACTGGGCCCATCGCGGCAGTCCCGACTCGGCCCGTATGGCTCTGGCCGCCTATATCGAAGCTTCGCAATCGGCCCCGGACGCCGCCTTGCTGGGCCGCCTGGCGCGTTGCTATTACCTGGTGGCCAACTACGTGGAAACCGAACCCGCCGCCAAGGATTCCCTGTTCCTGAAAGGCGTCGAGACCGCCGAACGCGCCATGTCCCTGGATCCCGGTTTCGTGAAATCCTTCCAGGAAACCAAGGACGAGAAAAAGGCCGTGCAGATGCTGGGCATGCCCTACATCGACGCCATCTACTGGTATTCCGCCAACCTGGGCAAATGGGCTTCCAGCAAAAGCCTGATGGTACGGTTGGGGAACAAATCCAAGCTGGAAGCCTATAGCCAAAGGGTGCTGGACCTGGACGAGAAGTATTTTCACGGCGCCGCGCACCGCTTTTTCGGCGCCTTGCCCACCAAGGTTCCCGGCGGGGACCTGAAGCTTTCCAAATCGCACTTCGAGAAAGCCATCGCCATCGAGCCCAATTACTTCGGCACCCGGACCCTGTACGCGGAACTGTACGCGACCAAGGCCAGGGACAAGGACGTTTTCGTCAAGCAATTGGATTACGTGATTGCCACCCCGCCGGGCTCGCTGCCGGACGCCGAACCCGAGAATCGCTATGAGCAGGCCCTGGCCCGGCAACTGAAGGAGCACCTGCATGATTGGTTCGATTAGGGTAACCCGCATGCGTCGTATCCTTGCTGTTACCCTAGGAATGATGGCGGCGGCCACGGTCGCCGCGGCCGGGCCCATCGAAGTCCGCTTCGTGACCATCGCTCCCGAGGGGACCCCCTGGAGCGAGCAGATGACGGCCATGAAGAACCGGGTGGAAAAGGAAAGCGGCGGCCGGTTGGTATTCAAGCTGTACCTGGGCGGCCAATTGGGCGGCGAGGTGGAAACCCTGCGTAGCCTGCAGCGGGGTCGCGTGCAAGCCTGGGGCGGTAGCGTGGGCGCCCTGGCCTCGTTGATCCCGGAGTTGCAGCTTCTGGAATTGCCCTACCTGTTCCGCACCCTGGATGAGGCCGATTACGTGCTGGACGAGGTGCTCTTCACGCCCTACGCCGACCTGATGTCGAAACATGGCTTTACCCTGCAAAGCTGGAACGAGAACGGGTGGCGCAGCATCGGATCCAAGGATAAACCGGTACTCACCCCGGCGGATGCCAAGGGGCTCAAAGCGCGTTCCCAACCTTCGCCTATCCACCTGCGCATGTGGAAGGCCCTGGGCGCCAACCCGGTGCCCATCTCGGTTCCCGAAGTGCTGACCTCCCTGCAAACCGGGGTGGTGGACGCCTTCGATAATTCGCCTTTGTTCACGACGGCGACTTCGTGGCATACCGCCATCAAGTATTACGTGCTTACCCAGCATATGTACCAACCGGGCGCGGTCATCTACAACAAGGCCTTTCTGGATAAGCTGCCCGAGGATTTGCGCAAGATCCTGCTGGGAGACGCGAAGGCCGAGGCGGTGGCGGGCCGGGCCGGCGTGCGCGCCCTGGAGCCGGAAGTGATCAAGCTGATGGAAACCGAAGGCGTGAAGGTGTACCCCTTGAGCGACGCGCAGAAGCAGGCATTCGCGAACGTGCTGGAACCTTTGCATGCCGAGTTCGCGAAAACCGTGGGACCGGATTTGCTGGCCAAGACCAAGGCGGCACTGGCCAAGTACCGCGCGGAACATTCGGCAACCGCGCCTGTGGTGGCGAAGCCCGCCGCGGCCAAGCCTGTCCCGGTGAAACCCGCCACGCCCGCCAAGTAAGGCCATGGCCGCCTTCTTCCCCAAACTCGATCGCCTGCTCGCCAGGGCCGAGGAAATCTTCCTGGCTGCGGCCTTGGGCGTCATGATCCTGGTGGTCTTCGCCGACTTCGCCTTGCGGGAGACGATTAACCAGGGTCTGGTCTGGGCCAAGGAATTGGCGGTATACCTGCTGGTGTGGGTGGGGTTCGTGGGCGCTTCCTTGGCGGTGCATAAGCGGCGCCATCTGGTGGTCCAGGCCGGCGAGAAATGGTTTCCTCCCTCCATGCGCAAATGGACGTCACTGGTCGCTTGCCTTATCACCGCGCTGCTCTGTCTGCTGCTGGCCTGGCTGGCCCTGCGCTTCGTGCTGGAAACCCGCCAAGTGGGGGAGGTCTCCCTGGGCATGGGGATGCCCCTGTGGATCGTTCAGGCCGTCATCCCGCTGGCCTTCCTTCTCATCGGCCTGCGCTTCTCCGGGCTATGCGTTCTGATTATCCGTACTGGGGCCATTTCCCTGGGTTCCGATGAAATCCCCATCCCGGAGTCCGCTTCCGCATCCACTCCCGCATCCGCGGCCGGGGAAAACTGAACATGCTGATCGGATGGATCATCACCTTGGCCGCCGTGATTTGCCTGCTGATCGGCGCGCCCTTGTTCGTGGCTTTGGGCGTGGTCACCCTGGCTTGCGTGCAATTCCTGGGCGACGGGTTTCTGGTCGAAATCATCGCCGACATGTTCAATACGGTCAACAAGGATATGCTCCTGGCCATCCCCTTCTTCGTGGCGGCCGGGCAGATCATGACCGAAGGCTCCATCGCCCGGCGGCTGGTGGCGGTGGCCCAGGCTTGGGTGGGCTGGCTGCCGGCGGGCCTGGCCGTGACGGGCGTGGCGGCTTGCGTGTTCTTCGCGGCCATCTCAGGTAGCTCCGCGGTTACCCTGATCGCGGTTGGCTCGGTGTTGTACCCGGCCTTGCGCAAGGCGGCCTATCCGGAAATGTTTTCCCTGGGGCTGCTCACCACCGGCGGTTCCCTGGGCGTACTCGTACCCCCCAGCATCCCCATGATCCTGTACGGGGTGGTGGTTTCCACCCCCGAGCGTCCGGTGCCGGTAGGCGATTTGTACAAGGCCGGCGTCATGCCCGCCCTCTTCATCGCCGCCGTACTCGCCATTTATTCCATGTGGACGCATCGCAAGATGGCCCGCGCCCGCTTCAGCCTGGGCGAGGCCTTGGCGGCCACCCGCAAGGGCTTCTGGTCCCTGCTGCTCCCCTTCCTGGTGCTCGGTTCCATCTACACGGGAAAATGCACCGCTACCGAAGCCGCGGCGGTGGCGGTCATCTATGCCCTCGTCGTCGAGCTCTTCGTCCATCGGGAAATGAAACTGCGCAAGCTGCCCGGGGTACTGACCCAGGGTGGCCTAACCATGGGCACGCTGTTCCTGGTTATCGTGCTTTCGCAATCGCTGAACCAATACCTGGCCTTGGAGCAGATTCCCCAGCGCCTGGCGGAAAACATCCAGGGCTATATCCACAGCAAATGGATGTTCGCCATCCTGGTCAATATCTTCCTGCTGATCGCGGGCTGCCCGATGGACATGATGTCGGCCATTCTGCTACTGGGCCCCATCCTGTCACCCATGGCGGCGGCCTACGGATTCGACCCCGTGCACTTCGCCATCATCTTCATCGTGAACATGGAAATCGGCTACCTGTCGCCGCCCATCGGGCTCAACCTGTTCATCGCCTCGTCGGTATTCAAG
The DNA here is from genome assembly GCA_023249635.1 of Fibrobacterota bacterium. Classification (GTDB taxonomy): domain Bacteria; phylum Fibrobacterota; class Fibrobacteria; order UBA11236; family UBA11236; genus Chersky-265. Next base: position 32,842 of record JAHFCH010000038.1, on the reverse strand, counting down.
GCGCCTATGGAAAAGGTGGTCTCGGCCTGCGTGCCCTATATGATCATCTTGACGGGGTGCCTGGGCATCATCACCTGGTGCCCGGGCCTGTCGTTGTGGCTGGTGCGCTTCCTGGCTTAGAAAAAGCGGTAGTCGACGCCGAGGCTGTAAATGAGTACGCGCTTCTCGAGATCGGCAGTGGGGGAATAGGTGGGGGTGCTGAGCAAGGGGAAGTCCGCCTTGTCCTCGATGGCGAAATTCCCCGCCCAGCCTGCGGTAACGCCGAAGCGCTTGCCGATCCCGTAACGGGCGCCGCCCGATAACGTGTAGCTGTCCAAAGCGGGATTCTCGACGTTATAGGCATGCTGGTCCGCGCCGCTGATGGTGTACATGCCGCTCATGCTGGCCTTGAGGGGAATGCCGGTGGCGGCGTATTCCGCACCCAAGGCGAATTCGTAGCCGTCGTCGTGGAGGTCTTCCTTGCCGTCCCAATCGGCCTGGCTGTTGAAATAGACGTTCATGGAAAGGTCGGCGCGCAAGGCGGGGATGATGCGGTAGCCGGCCCCGAGGCCCAGCACGGCGGGCAGGTCGCGGTCGAAGGTTTGGCCGGGCGCGCGTAGCACGGCCCGCAGCTTGGCGATATAGCCTTCCCGGGTGGTCTTGTCCTTGATGACCGTTTCCATGTTGATGTTGGATTTCTGGACCTCCCAATTCAGGGGGGTGACGGCTTCGTAGCGGATGCCCAGGGTCAAGGCGGGCAGAGGGAAGAAGTCGGCCCCGAATACTCCCGTATAGCCGCGGGCCTCTTCCATATGATCGATGATTTTGGAGGTATTGCCCGGGGGGAAATCCTTGCCCCCGTCCACGGTGATATCGGTGCGGGCGTAGATGGTGCGGGCGGCGGCAGATACCGAGACCCAAGGCCGGAGGAGATAACTGCCGCCCAGGGTTCCACCATAATAAATCGACCGCAGGTAGGCATCCGCGTTGAGCCCTTGGGTTCGAAGGTTGGTCTGGATGAGGAAGGTGGTCGCGGAACCGTGGGTGTATTCCAGCTCACCGCCGCCACCGGGGAAACTGAAGGCGGTGAAAGCCGCCCACAGGCCTTTCTTATACACCGCGAAGGCGGTGGGATAGACCGGGCTCACGATGTCCGATTGGTAGGTGACTTTCGAGGCGGTTTGGGTGGGGGAGAGACTATGCTGATTGAATTTCGCTACCGTCTGGTTGGAGAGGGAAAGATGGAGCCCATCTTCCATCATCACCGCTCCCGCGGGGTTATAAATGGAAATATCTGCGCCTTCGGTAGCAGCGTTCCGGCTGACATTGCGGATGAAATCCGCGCTGTTGTTATTGCGATTGTCGACGCTTCCCGCAAACGCGGAGGACATTAGGGATAATATGAAAGCGGAGTAGGTAACCAGCCGTGCGTGCATTTGGGATTCCTCCTGTAATCAAGCCAGGACAAAACGGATCGTGAGTGGCGGGGAAAATTAAATTCTACGGAAGCGCTATCAAAGGGGAGGATAAAACTATAATTTCCCTCACATTAGTGGAGGGTTTCATGCGTTCATACAAGATCGTTGTGGGTGGCTTGCTTGGCGCCGCGTTATTCACGGGTTGCTTCAAGAGTACTGAAGAGCCGGGAACCGATACCGGTATCAAGGCACAGTATTATGTGGCGGTGGGCAATAGCCTCACGTCGGGTTTTCAGAGCAATGGGTTGAAGGCCAGCTGGCAGAAGCTCAGCTATCCGGCGCTTTTGGCCAAGTCCATGGGAGTCGATGCCGACTTCCAGCTTCCGCTAATCGATTCCCCCGGGGTCAGCCGCACCAAAGTGGGCGGGAAGAATACCACGCCCTACTACCTCGACTCGACCGGAAAGGGCATCACCTACAAGGTGTTCGATTCCAGCATGACGGTCAGCAGCCTGCTGCTCAACGGCAGGCTCGACCGCCCTTACAACAATCTGGGCGTACCGGGCGCGAGCACCAAGGATTTCATCTACGCCTACGATAGCAGCTCGTCCCAATCCGGGAACAACGGGTTCTTCAACATCGTCCTGCGCGGGGGCGTGCTCAACAATACCTCCATGATGCGCCAGGCCATCCTGCTGAAGCCCACCGTTATGACCATGTGGATCGGGAACAATGATATCCTGGGCGGCATCACCGCGGGCACCGTGATCGAGGGTACGACGGTTACCCCCACCGCCGCCTACACCGCGATGATGGACAAGGCCTTCGACACCCTGATGACGGAAACCACCGCCCGCATCTTCGTGGCCAATATCCCCTCCATCACCACCATCCCCTTCGCGACCACGGTTCCCACCTGGATCTTCAATCCGGCCACCTTCATGCCGGTCAAGGATACCGCCCTCAAGTTCGGCACCGAGGAAACCGACGTCAAGTTGGTCTTGCTGCCCGCCCTGGAGCTCATCAAGCTCGGCTACGGCATCCCGGATTCGGTGGGCCATGTCGCCAAACCGCTGCCCGCGAGCGTGACCCTCACGACGGCCGAAGTGACTACCGCCATCAAGCTGACCACGGAATACAATGCCTACCTGAAGAAGAAGTGCGAGGATAATCCCACCCGCCTCACCTTGGTGGACGTGAATACCCTGCTGGGTAAGCTCTACCGAGGCGAAGTCGCGGGCCTGAACGGAAAATACCCCCTGGTGGACGCCACCGGGCAATCCGCCTTCAGCCTGGACGGCATCCATCCCAACGCCAAGGGATACAAGGAAGTGGCCAAGCTCTTCCTCGAGGTCATCAATACCACCTTGGGCAAAACCTACCCGATGCCGGATTAATCCGGACCGCGATATCGACCTCACGAGGCCCCCTGCGCAAGCGGGGGGCCTTGTTATTTCCGCAGCGTTCCTATATTTCGGGGCATGTTGCAAACGCTTACCGACTGGCTCCGGGATACCCGTCGCCCCGTCACCTGGATCTATTGCAGCGCCATCCTGTTCCCGATGGGCTTCGCGCTGGTGGCCGCCATCATCCTCACCTTCCGGACTCCCGGCGGGGAATCTCTGCCGCATCATTTCTTCGCCCTCTTTTACCTGAGCCTGATGATAACCCTGGCCTCGGTCCCCCGCTCGGTCCTGCCCATTCTGCTGTTATGGCTCCTCTTCGTGCGCTTTCGGCCCGCCTTCGATAGCAATCGCGCCACCCGCTACCTGGGCCTGCTGCTGCTGATGCTGGTGGCGGTATTCGCGCATGCCAAGGTGTACGGGCAAGGCGTCAATTTCCTCTGGCTGGCCATCGGCTGGCTTTCCCTGTCGTTGCCGCGCTTGGCTTTGCCCCTGCTGCGGGACGGCCTGGGCCGCACCCGTACCTGAGCGGTTACCCCATGCCGTCCCAGAAGGACATGCAACGGTTCAACCAGCGCCTGGCCGCGGTGGAAGAGCATTTGCGCGATGCCAAAGGCATCCACGTCGAATACGTGGAGATCCTTTCGGCCTTGATGGAAGCGATGGGGGAGAAGAATCCCGAGGTCATTTGCGCCATGGAACTTTCCGAGGCCGAGTTGATCGCGCGGCTGGAGGCGCATCGCTTCGATGCCCCCCGCATACTCGGATCCATCGAAGCGCCCGATCTGGATCTCCACGGCAGCCTGGGACGCGTCTACGCGGCTCTCAACCGGGCCCAAGGCGTGGATGCGGCCGCGTTGCGGACCTGGGAAATCCTTTCCCATCCTTCCGATCCATTCCCTTCCGATCCTTGCGCGCATAACGAAAGCGAAGACCTGGTGCTGGATTTGGCCACCGGTGCCCTGTATCATGACAGGCAATGCGTGCATAGGCTGTTCCGCAAGGATCTGGCGGGCTTCCGGGCCCGCATCGCGGGGAAATATCCCGACCTGGCTTTGCCGGATATGGCCGCCGCTTGACCGCTTTGCAAATCCTCCGCGTGCTCCTGATCGTCATCGTGATAATCTGCGGTTTCGGCTGCGTCATGCAACGGGATTTGATCTTCCCCGCGGAAAAGCTTCCCGCCGATCATCGCTTCGGTTTTATCCGCGCAGGGGAAGAGGTTCGCTTGCGCGCTTCCGATGGCGTGGAAATCGATGCCATCCACTACAAACGCTTCGGCAGCCGGCGCGTCATCCTGTATTGCCATGGGAATGCGGGCTCCCTGGATTCCTGGGGCACCATCTTCGAGGATCTGAAATACCTGGAAACCGATCTGATCGTGTTTGATTACCGCGGCTACGGAAAGAGCGGGGGTAAGGTGACCGAAAAGGGCCTGTACCGGGATGCCCAGGCCGTTTACGATTACCTGCGGCAGGCAGGATACGGTGACAGCGACATCATCGTTTACGGGCGCTCCATCGGAACCGGGGTGGCGGTGGATGTAGCCCAGGGAAAGCATCTGGCAGGCCTGATCCTCGAATCGCCATACCATAGCCTGCGGGGAATGTTGTACCGGGAGTACTGGTACATGCTGCCCTGGTTCTATCTGACCTTCACCCTGGACAATCGCGCCAAGCTCCCGAAGGTTCCCGCCCGGGTGCTGATCCTGCATGGGACCAAGGATGACGTCATCGCCTTCAAGTATGGCCGGATGCTGACCGAATCCCGGAGCGATTCCCTCGCCTTCGTGCCCATTACGGGCGGGGGCCACAATGACCTGGACGCGTTTCCCGCCAAACGCAAGGCCCTGGAGGCCTTTCTGGGGAAGGATCCGGGCCCTTCCCAGGCGCCTTCTCCGGCCCCTCCCGCGGCGCGCTGAATTAGATTTGATCCCGCGCCAACGGCGCGGACCCCGGGTTGGGGTGCCTTCGTCGGCAGGTCGGAATGTCCCTTACCTATCGGATCGCGAGCGAACCCCGCAGTTTCAAACTGGCCTTCCTGGATGAGGTTTCGGTGAACATCAAGGAGATCAACGCGGAAATCCTCGATTCGGTTTCCAAGTACGCGGGCAAGGCCGTGCTGGGTTACACCAAGAAAGGCCGTGCGGTCACATTCGAGGAATTGGCCCGCAACGGCATCACTTCCGATCTGCCCCTGGACGGTAGCGAGGTGACCAAGGTTCTCACCTTCGATTTCCGCGAAGAGAAGATGTTCGTGATGGACAACCAATCGGTGATCCCGCTATCCCGATTGAAGCTCACAATCGCCTACCGCGCTTCGGAAGGCGCGCCGGAAGTCCCGGGCGAGGAGAAGCCCCTGGACCCGGAAGACGATGATTATACCGCCGACGTTTTCGTGAAGCTCAAGGAAGCGTGAAGGCCCTCCGAGCGGCATTTGTCGCTTCGCGTTCCGCCTTCGCTCTGACAACGCTGGCCGGTCTCTGCGCGCTTTCCGCCTGCTGCGGCCCGGCGAAATGCCTCCAGGCCCGCAGCGGCACGGCCATCCTGGATACCGCCGTCGTGCAGATCGAGAAGTACAAGGATCGCGCGGGCAAGTATCCGGTGCGCCTGGAGGATATCTCCCCGGGCTACGAGAACCACGTGAACTGGGACTTCAAAGCGGCCTGCCGCGAATGCGGCATCCCGCAATACCACACCGATTCCTACGGATACGAGCTGGAATTCCGGTACGAGAATTTCGGCAAGGTACGCTGCCTCCACAACAACGAGAGCGAAACCTGGTCCTGCAAAGGCACTTACTGAACCCGCGTCAGCGTTCCCGCACATAGCCGAAGCGCGAGACCAGGCTGCGTCCCACCGGGATGATCAGCACGTCCTCGCCCTGGGGCCCCTGGTACACGGGCTGATCCAGAATGTCCACCCTTCCTTTCAGGATATAGGCCCCCGTCGCCAGGGCGTTGCCGTCGGCCGCGCGGGGCAGCAAGGTCATTTCCACGCGGGCTGAGTCGTCCGGGCCGCCCCCGCGTGGAATGAGCGCCAGCCGGTCCGCGGGTACGGAGCCTTCGGCGCGGTTTACGAATTGACCGAGATTGTCGAACACGGTAAAGGCGAAGCGGAAGGGAAACTTGGAGGTTACCCTCCAGGTGGGACCCAGGGCGCGGAACCCGTCGGAGTCGGTGGGCACCGCGGGCAGGCGTCCGGAGATTCCCGCATCCCGGCAATTGATGCAGACGCCGCCGGCATGCAAGACGATAATGCCCGCTCCCGCGGGACCCTCGCCAACGGGCTTCCCGGAGGTCACCCCTTGCACCAGGGAAATGCCGATGGCGGCCTCGCCGCGCACCGGATCGCCGGCTACGGGGATGAAGAAAGCCATGCGGCTACGGTTGCCATGGAGATCGGCCAGCCCTGAAACCGCGGTCCCTGTCAGGGATATCCGCAGGCTGTCGCGGGGCACGGGATAGCGCGTCTCCGCCGCGAATTCGAAGCGGAACCGGGTCGGCGAAATCCGGGTCATGCCGGTGGCCTGGAAGCCTTCGGATGGCTGGGCGATGCCTGCGCGCTTTATATCGAAAGGGAAACCGGGCAGAGTAGGATCAAGGGAGACGGGCTCGGAGAACTCGACCTCCAAAGCCGCGCGGCCTAACCCGACAGGGGGGAAGGCGACGGCGCCGATCAAAACCGCCCCCACGCTGTCTTCCATGACCACGTTCTGGGCCGCGAAGGCGCCTGGCTGCGCGCCGATATGGCCCAGCTCGGCCGCCGGAAATCCGGTCCCAGGGGAAAAGGGTTCTACCATAGCCGTGGTGAGGTGGGGTTCGGCTACGGCGGAGGGGCCCTTTTCCACCTGGGAGAGGTTGAAAGGATTGGTGAACGTGACATCGGACGGGGGCTGGGTCAGGGGAGAATCGAACAGGATCATGGCGGTCTCGATACGGCCATCGCCGTCCCTGTCGAGATACCAACCGCGCACCGCGCGGGGCAGGGGTTTATGGGTCAATACCACCCAAACCGAATCCCATATTCCGCCTTTGCCTAACTTGAGCGGATAGGTCCCGGATGGATAAGCCGCGGGATCGATGCTTGCCTGGGGGCCATGCGGGAGCGGAACGCCGGCGAAGGTCCAGTCACCATCCACCGGGCTCTTGACCTGACTGGATACGTCCGAGCAATCGATGGTCTCGTTGCGCGTGGAGATTTCGGCCGCCTTGAACAGACGCGCGCCCGCGGACTCGTCCAAGATAACGGTATCACCGGCATGGTAAAGGTTGAGATCGGCGTCCGCGATATGATAGCCCGGGGCCGGCGGAGGGATGATGTCGATGCTGGTGCTCAACCACAGGTGGGAACCGATGGTCTGGCGTTCGCAGAAGAAGAAATCGAAGTCGTAGTAATTGCCGGGGGCAATCGCCAATTGCGATCGCATCGCATCCAGATCGACCGTGCCGGCTTGAGGCGTATGCACGCCTCCCAGATCGAGAGCCAGCTGGCGGTTTACGTATACCCACACGTCGTCGTCGCCCTTGAAATCGAAAACCTCCCCGCCCCGGTACTTGAAGGCCGCGTGCATCTCCATGCAGAAATGGAAATTGTGCTGCTTGCCGTCCTCGCCGGGGATGGCGAATTCCCGCGAGGGTACGTCGTCGATGGGGAAGTAGAAGTCGTTGTCGTAGGTGAAGATGTTCTCGGTGCCGGCCTTGTGGGTCAGGATCGCTTCGCGGCAATAACGCTTATTGTCCGGCGCATCACGAAACCAATCCGCCAGATGGTTGTCCGGGCAAATGTTGGCCGCGTTGTGCCAGGGCTTGCGGTCGGCATCCAGCGTGGACTGCACCATATTCTTGCCGCCAAAACATTGGGGGCTTTCGAAATCGGCATGGGCCGCGGAGAAATCCCGGATGGTGACCGGAATGGTTTTGGTCTGCGCCTGCGCCGCGGCGAGGCCAAGGCAGAGTCCCCAGGCAATGCCGGCAAGGGCGATACGCGCGCGGGGCGCGTTGAAATCGTAGCTGGAAACCATCGTGTATGTCCTCCGGCTTGCACAGCAAACCTGGAATCAATACTACGCGCGGATTTTCCGGGCCGCGGACGATGGGAAAAATTGCGCCGACGTTTTCAGGGTGAATGCGATCGGGTAAACGCCTCGATCGGGTCAATGTTCGTTGAGCCGGGAGGCTCAACGGTCAGGCCAATTTGGCCTAACCCTTCTTGCGATCCTTATGCACGGCCGAAGTGCGGAGTTGGCCTTCCATCACGCCGTATTTCTCGACAATGCCCATGCGGCTGAACACGTCTTCCGGCGTCGAAAGGCCGCCCACCAGCGCCGCATACGCCTGGATCTTGGCCCGCAGGGTTTCGCCGTTCTCGTATAAGGCCTCGAGGCGGAAGCGACGGATGCCTTTCGCGAGCAGCGAAGGCACGAGCATGGCCGCGCTTTGCGGCTTGCCGTTGAACATGGTATTGCGGCATTCCTGATCGGCCTTGAGGGGATGCAGGGCCCCGGTATGGTCGCGCAGTTCCACGCGGTGGCTTTCGCAGGGCTTCCCGCAATCCTTGTAGCTTGAGCCATTGCTCATGAAGGCGGCGAATACGCAATGCTCCATGTGGAAACTGGGCAGGTATTGATGCACGGTAATCTCCAAGCGCCCCGCGGCCCCCGGTTCCGCCGAGTCCATGGCGTCGATGAGATCGAACAGTTGCCATTGGTTCAAATCGTAGGAAGGGCAGAGCGAGGAGAGGCCCTTTTCCGCAAGCCATGCCGCCGAAAGCGAATTGCTGACGTTCAGGCTGAAGTCGCCCTCCAGTAGCAGGCCCTTGCCTGCCAGCCAGGACAAGGCGCCCAGATTGCGCACCAGCACGGCATCCGGGGCCAGCGCCTCGATGACCTTGAGGTTATGGTATTCGGCCGGCTTGAGTATGCGGGTGGTGGCGATGCCGGCCTTGAAGCCCAGGGCGCGCACTTCGGCCACGGCGGCCTTGTAATCCTTGCCATGTTCGAATTCGAGGTAGACCGTGTGCAGGGGCATACCCTCCAGGGCTTCCAGGCTGGACCGCTCACGGACGAGCAGATTGAGGCGCGCCTGCATGGGCGTTTCCCTGGGCGAAGGGGATGCCGCGTTCCGCAAGCCTGCCAGCGCCTCACCGTCCATCCACGCCATGGCTTCTTCCGGGTTCCGAATCGTCCGGGTAACCCGTAGGTCACGTTGTTCCCGCAGGGCGGCCACGGCTGCCTGCCGCGTCTTGCGGATCTCCTTGTCGGCCAAGAACAGGCCGGCGGGCACCTCGAATTCCAGGGACTCGAGATGGAAGTCGGTGCCGGAAAGGGCCCCGGCTTCCGCCTCGGTCCGCTCCCGGGTAAGCCCGCCTGCGGGAGTGCGCGCTGGTTGCAGCAGCCCGGCCGAACGCGCCTCGGCGGTATGCCCGTGGGTATCGGTCACCGTCAGGGTCAGGGATTGGCCTTCGGTCCCGGAGGCGCGCATGCGCAGGGGCAGGGTTTTCCAACGGGCCTTGTCGGAATAACTGTTCTTGAGATCCCGCTCCAGAGAGGGCGAATCATTGAGCCAGGCGGCTGCGCCCGCGGGGATTTCCGCCGCGGGAAAATCGTTGGCGAAGGTCAGATCCCAATCGCCGGAGGCGCGGGCATCGGCCGTGAAGATGCGCCCTCCCCAGGTCCTTTCCTTGGGTCCGGAAAAATCCGCGAAGAGCAGGCCGTCGCCGGCCCGCAAGGGACGTGACGAGGTAACTCGCAAGCTACCTGGGCCCCTTCCGGAGACCTTGCCTATCTCCAGGCCGCGATGGGAGCCGTAACGACCATCCACCAGGCGTTGATGGTCGACGCCGCCCAGCCAACCATTGAAGAAGCCGCGGGAATACGTCACCTGCAGGGCGTCCGCACCTGCAGCCCCGCCCTTGGCGACCGGAGCGGCGAGCGCCGCCGATGTCGAACCCGCGGCTGCCGCCACCGTCGCGATAGCGTCCCGATACGCGGAAGCGGTAGCCGCCACGTATTGCGGCGTCTTCAGCCGGCCTTCGATCTTGAAGGAATCAATGCCGGCTTCCATCAGGGCCGGCACATCGTCAAGGCCGCACAGATCCTTGGGGGATACCAGGTAGCGGCGGGAGCCCAGGTCGCGGCGTTCGCCGTCCACCATCAGGTCGTACTCCATACGGCAGGATTGGGCGCATTGCCCGCGGTTGGCGGAGCGTCCGCCGAAACCTTCGCTGGTCAGGCATTGCCCGGAATAGGAAACGCATAGCGCGCCGTGTACGAAGACTTCCAGTTCCTTCTGCGTGCCCGCGCGGATCAACTTCATCTCGGGCACCGAGACTTCGCGGCCCAGGACATATCGGGCCATGCCCAGGTCGGCGGTAAGCGCGATGGCCTCGTGGCTGGTCACGGTCATCTGGGTGGAAGCGTGCACCGCCTGGCCGGGGCACAGGAAGCGAAGCAAGCGCGCCAATCCGATGTCCTGGACGATGAAGGCGTCGGCGCCGGCCAGGAGGGCGCGGGGGAGGGAATCCAGCAGCTGCCGCAATTCCTTCTCGAAGAGGAGAATGTTCAGCGCCAGGAACACCTTCACCTCGCGGCTGCGGCAGAAAGCGATCATGGCCTCCAGGTCTTCCCAGGTATGATCCAGGGTGCGGCCGCGGGCGTTGAACCCGGGGTAGCCCACGTAGATGGCGTTGGCGCCGTTGTGTACGGCGGCCCGGCACATCTCCATATTGCCCACGGGGGAGAGGATTTCGGGGCTTTTGGCGTAGGCGGGCATGGGGGAGGGAAATATAGGAACCCCTGCCGTATCCCCGGTGCTACCCCCCCGGTAAGGACCGTTTCCGGGCCCCGGACGGGTGTCGCAAACCCCCGTCAGGTAAGCGCTTGGGTAGGTTGCGCCTTCATGACCCCTCCCCAAATCGGCGGATTTGGGATAAAATATCCGTAAGGGGCATAAGGGAATCCATATGGGCATTACCATCCACTACCGCGGTCGGGTCAATCCGAAATTACGGATCAAAGAGTTTTACATCATGGCCAACCTCATCTCGAAGGAGAAGGGGTGGAGCATCACGGAGATGATGGAGAGCGAGGGGCCCGCAATGCTGGCCCATCCCGACGAGGACATCCCCTACAACGGTAAGTTGACGATGTTCATCATCGAACCCCATGAGAATTGCGAACCGATGACGTTCCAGATTACCGGTGACGGGTACTTCAAGAATTGGGTCAAGACGCAATTCGCGCCCTTGGAAATCCACATGGGTGTCGCCGATTTCTTCGATCAGCTCAAGATAAAATGCAGCGAACTGGTCATCCAGGACGAAAGCGGCTATTGGGAGCTCCGGGACACGAAATCCCTGGAGGACAGGATCGTGAACTGCTATCTGGAGATCCAGAAAACCAAGGACGAAGATCCCGAATATTACGGTCCGGTAAAAAGCGAAAACGGCCGGATCACCGACTTGCTCAAATAGAACGCGTCACGACGCGTATTTTTTTATCTCTACCCCGCGGTATTATTCGATGCGGGGCCGGATGTGCATGTTTATATAGGGTCCTATACTTCCAACGGCGGCGAGGGCATCTACCAGTTCTCCCTCGACCCATCCGATGGCGCCCTTAAGCTTCAGCACGTGCTGGCCGGGGTGGTCAACCCTTCATATCTCATCATCGACGCCAAAGGCCGCAATCTATACGCCGTCAACGAGGTCGATACCTATTACGGAAAGCCGGGAGGCGCCCTGAGCGCCTTCGCCATAGAACCCGGATCGGGTCAGCTCCGCTTCCTCAACCAACAACCGTCCCAGGGCGGAGGGCCTTGCCATCTGGCCTTGGACAAGGCCGGGCGGTTCCTGATGGTGGCCAATTACGGGGGCGGTAACCTGGCGGTTTTTCCGGTTATGCCAGAAGGTTCGCTCGGCCCGGTGGCCTTTCGCCAGATTCATGAGGGGTCCGGTCCCATCACCAGCAGGCAAGAAAGCCCGCATCCCCATTTCGTCTCCGCCGATCCCTTCAACCGCCACGTGCTGGCGGTCGATCTGGGTATCGACCGGATTATGGCCTACTCCTTCGACGCGGAGCGCGGGAGCATGCGCCCCGCGGTTTCGCCATTCACCACCTCCAAACCCGGTTCCGGTCCGCGCCATCTCGCTTTCCATCCCGGCGGAAAATGGGCCTACGTAATCCATGAGCTGGAAGCACGCGTTTCCCACTACGCGTATAACGGACTGAACGGGAGCCTCGCGGAGATGCAATCGGTTTCCTGCCTGCCGCCGGAATCGGCCGGGGAGAATTACGGCTCCGGCATTTTGGTGGAGCCGGGCGGTCGCTTCCTCTATGTCAGCAATCGCGGGCATGACAGCATCGCCCATTTCGATATCCGCCCGGAAGACGGAAGCCTGGCCTATGCGGGATACACGGGCACGCGGGGGAAATTCCCGCGTCATTTCACCATTGAGCCTTCGGGAAGGTTCCTACTGGCCGCCAACCAGCGCTCCGATTCCGTATCCGTGTTCCGCATCCATCCCGATACCGGGAGCCTGGAATGGACCGGACACGAGGTTTCCGTACCGTCCCCGGTTTGCGTGCGGGTGCTCGACCCGCTTCAGCGGTAAGCGACGGGGACGCGCTTGGCATCGCCGCCGGTACGCAGATATTCGGCGAACAGGCGCCTGGCTTCCTTAACCGTACCGGCCCGGGCCGATAAAGTGCCCAGGTAATAGTAGGGAGCCGATTCCTCCGGGCAACGTCCGCTGGCCCGCCGGCTCAACTCCGCGGCCTCGCCATCATGACCGGCCCGCAATTGGGCCTTGGCGGCTACCACCATGAAATCGCAGCCATCGGGATGGGCTTCCAGTCCCGCTTGCGCCAGCGCCAGGGCTTCGGCTTCGCGATGATCCGCCAACAAACCATCTACCGAAGCCATCAGGCCCAGGGGTTCATCCGGATCGAGCTTGCGCGCCTTGGCGGCCCACTCCGCGGCCTCGGACAACTTGCCCAGCTTGAGCAGGGTCAGCGCCAGGTGGGCGGCGGCTTCGGCGCCGGGCGCGGCCTGGAATGAGCGGCGCAGATTCTCTTCGGCGGCTTCCGGCTTCTCTTCCTTGGCGAAGGCCTGGCCTTGTCCCAGCAAACCCTTGGCGCGCCAGGAGGGTTTTTCCGAATCCATCAGTTCCTGGAAATAATGGTGGGCCTCGCCGCTGCGGCCTTGCTTGAGCAGGCACAGGCCCTGCAGGTACTTGGCGTCGGGGTAATCTTCACGGTACTGTAACGCCCCGGTCAACTGGGTGCCGGCCTCGGGGTATTCGCGCAAGGCGAAGGCTGCCTGCCCCAACAGGTAATGCAATTCGGGATCGGTTTCGCGGCCGGCCGGTGCCGGGTCGAGCAGTTGCCGCGCTCCGGCGGCATCACCCAAGGCGATATCGGCTTCGGCCAAGGCCTTGCGCGCTTCGAAGTCTCCCGCATGCGGCGAAGCTTGGATGGCGGCCACGGCCTTGCGGGGCTGCTTGGCGGCGGTCAAGGCGCGGGCCCAGGCCGAGAGGTTGGCGGGATTGGGGCGCGCCGCGTATAGCTTTTCGAATTCCGCTACGGCTTCCTGGGAGCGCCCTTGGCGCAGCAGGCATTGGCCGTAGATGGAGAGGCCTTCACCGCCCAACCGCGAGCGCACCGGCTTCAGGACCTTGAGCGCGGCATCGCATTCTTCGCGGGCGAAATGGGCGCCGGCCACGGCGGTGGCGAACTCGGGACGCTGCGGCGCCAGGGCCGCGGCGCGTTGGAAGCGCTCCAGCGCCACCCCGTCCTGTTGCCGTTTCAGCGCCATGCGTCCCAGCCAGAAGTAGGCGTCCGCTTCGCGGGGCCGCTGCTTGATCAGGGAATCGAGCAGGGCCTCTACCGGGGTCCAGGAATCCCGCGTCAAGGTGATTTCGGCCAGCAGCAGCAGGTCGGCGCGTGCCGCCGGGGATCGGGAGTCGAGCCCGATGGCGCGCCATAACCCGCGTTCGGCGGTTTCTCCGCGGGCATGCGCCCAATCCAGACGCGCGGCGGCACGGAAGCCCTTGGCCTGCCATTCGGGCGCTTCCACCCGCGACAAGGAATCGTAGAGTCCCGCGGCGGCGCTGGTGTCGCCCAGGCCCAGCTTCAGATCCGCCAGGGCGGCCACGCTGCGGGCTTCATCGGGGCGCAGGGGGGCCAGGCGTTGCAGGTCGGTTACGGCCTCCCGGGCCTTGCCCAGTTCTGCTTTGCGCATGGCCAGGTGGTACAAGGCCACGGGATTCGCTTCGCGGGCGGCGGCGGCATCCGTCACCACTTTCCAGATCGCTTCCATATCCGCGCGGGGCGGACCCGTCGGGGCGGGGGCTGCGGTTTTGGCGGTTTTCTGTTTGCGTGGCGGATCGATAAGCAGGGCGAATTTACGCGCGTACTCGGGACCGATCAGTCCTTTGATCTTGGCGAGGAAGGCTTTCTTCTTCGGTTTGGGCGCGGCCATGGCGAATTGGGCTTCCAGTATTTTAAGGGTGATGGATTTGGGCACGGACTTTTTCGCGAGATCGGTAGGTAGGTCCTTTTTCCCGGGCTTCAGCAGCATGGCCCGCGCCGTCAGCGTCAGGGCCTGGGTGGAATCGGCATCGGCCTTCAGCCAAGGCTTGAGCGCTGCCGGGGACGCGAAGCTTTCGGCCTTGAGCGCGGAATCGTAGGCATGCGCCAGGTAGACCATGGATTCGACGGGCCGATCCTGCGATTCGATTTCGGCCCACAGCAATCCCGCCCACAGATCCCGATACGCCAGGGTGGTATCCTCCGCATCGAAGAAACGTCCCAAGGTGATTTCCCCATGGGCCAGGTCGCGATGGAAGGCGGGCATGCGCAGGGCGGCCAACATGCCTTCGGCCAGTTGCGGGTAATATGGCGCCACGGTTTTCGGTTTGGCTTTGCGTTTCGCGGGAGCGGGCGCTTCGGTAAGCGCGGGCAGGCCGCCGCGCAGAGGTAGCCGATCGAGAAGGAAATCGCGGGATAGGGTATCTTCGGCGTTAACCTCGATCACGCGCAGCAGCCGCTTGGGCAGCCAGCCTTTGCGGGAGATGGCCACGGTGTACACGCCGGGGGCAAGCCGGGGAAAGGCGTAGCCGCCCGTTTTGCCCGAGCTCTTCGCCGCCAGGGTGTGGCCGCCCGCATCGTACAGGAGAAGCTTGGCGCCTGCCAGGCCTTTGCCCGCCGAGGAGGATTCCAGGGAAGCGCGATCGACCACGCGGCCGTGCAGGGTTTCCGCGTGGCACGGCATCGCCGCGGCGGCCAGGGCGCATATGAAAACAAGACGGGACACTAAGCGCATGGCAAACCCCTCTGCCTCGGCTGGTGAATCGGATCCGTGGGAAATCCCGTGGGAAAAGGCCGGGTCTCTATCCCGACCGCTTTATCAAAGTAAGGCGGCGGCGGCTATCCGGGGCTCAGTTTTCCTTGAGTTCGGCGAGGATTTTCTCGGCCTCCGGATCCTTCTGATCCGCTGCCTTGAGGAACCATTTGAAGGCCGAGGTTTCGTCTTTGGGGACGCCCTTGCCCGATTTGTACATCTGGCCCAATTTCACCTGGGCGCGGGGATGGCCCTGCTCGGCGGCCGTCTGGAACCAGCGCGCCGCTGCGTATGAGCTTTTGGTGGTTCCTTTGCCGTACCGGTACATCAGCGCGACCTTGTATTGGGCCTCGGCCATGCCCTGCTCCGCGGCCTTCTTATACCAGCGGAAGGCGGAGGAATCGTCCCTGGGGACATCCTTCCCGGTCTCGTACATCTGGCCGGCCTGGAACTGATCTTCCGCCGAACCTTCCGTGGCTTTGCGCAGGAAGGCCTTGGTGGGATCATCATCGTCCGTCACCTTGACCACGCCGGAGGGCTTGGGGGGCAGGGGAGCCACGGGAACCGGGGCGGGGATTTCCGCGACCGAGGCTGCGGGACCCGCGTTTCCGAAACCGTCGGCCGGAGCCGGGACGGCAGCGGAGGGCGATTGCGTGGCCGAGGCTACCGGGCCGGTTTTGACTCCGGGCGTGCCTTTGAGTTTCGCGGCCGCGAGGCCAAGCAAGGCCAGCACCGCCGCGCCCAAGGCCAGGCCGCGCGCCAAATGTCCGCCGCCCGCGCGCCGCCGCCGGAACGGGGTCGCCAGGGCCTTCTGCAGAATGGGGATGGTTCGCGTTTGCGAATCATTGGCTTGGGCAGGCTGCGGTTGCAACTGCGGTATGCCGCCCACGGGTAACTTGCGTGTTTCCCAGGCGCGGGCCCTGAACTTCACCGTCTTGGGGCCGGACTTCGGCTTGAGGCCCGATTCCTGCGCCAGCCGGAAAAGATCCTGTGTCACCAGCGAGACCAGGGAATATATGTCGTCGAAAACCTTGGCCCCATGCTCGCGCTCCAGCTTATCGCGGAAGGCCTTGAGCTGGACGGCCCGTTGCGGGTCGCGCTCGAAATGCGCCGGGTAGAGGCCAGACTCCAAATCGCGCAAGTAGACCAATACGTTTTTTTTCAGCGAAGCCCCTTCCAGGTATTCCGCTTCCCCGTGGGCTATGTCCATCCCAGGCGCGATGACGCCCTGTAGATGCCCGACGATCATCACCATGACATCGCTGCGGCGCAGTTCCTCCTTGGCCGTGTCCAATGGTTGGATGGAACGGGGGCAATGGTAAGAGAGGGAGGAGAATTGGTCGCAGAGACCGTCCAAACCATCGAGAACGGCATTACGCTCGCTCACGAGATCGCGATAAGTGCTGCAGACGAATACGTGGAGGGATTTGTCCATGGGATCCCCGGATTTTCCGTGAAGTCCCCCCCGTAGGCGGGACTGGTGCGTGGGAGGAAGCCGGCGCCGGCCCACGCCGCCCCGGCTAAGCGGGGCGAGGGGGATGAAGCCGATCCTTCAGTGTTCGTTTCGAAATCTACTTCCTGCCCGGGGAGGGGTCAATCGGGAGGATTATTCCCGGTAGAACCCGCCTACGGGCGGGATTCCAAAGTATGAAACGGGTGGGGTCGGGACCACCGAAAAGGGGTCCCGCGCTGGGGCCGCGATTACGGCATGGGAACGGCGATATCGCGGATATGGCTTACCAGATCCACGTCGGCCGTGGATCCGTCGACCTCGCCCCGGCCCTGAACGCGCAGGGTGCTGTCGTCCGGATACCAGACCTTGAAGGCGAGCAATTCGTCTTTGGCGTTGGAGACGGTCAACTCCCGGCTGTGCACGGTCTCGTAGATCCAGCCATCCTTGTCGATCCCGCCTTTGGCTCCGTACATGCGCTCCACGTCTTCGCCCCCCAGATGCAGCGGAGCTCCATCTTCGTCCTTGGCGCTTCCGGAAATCGGGTGCTCGCCTGCCGCATCATGGGTGGCCAGGGTGAAGGGTTCCTTGCCGGGACGCTTGCGGGCGACTTCCGCGAGGCCCCATTGCACCGCGCTCTCCGCGGCGAATTCGGCGCGCACGCGGTTCACGTCCTTGCCGGAATGGGTGATGTCCGTGTTCACGTTGTGGTAGACCATGGTGCCCAGGATCGCCAGCACCATCATGATCCCGATGACTCCGAGCAGGGCGAAGCCGCCCTGCCCATCACTGCGCAGGCGCGTGTGCATGTCCGTGGTGGAGCTCTTGGCGTTGGTGGCGTTCATAAAAGATTGGGGCAATTGACCCTCAAGGTTTGCTGCCGGGTGCGGATGGGTCGTCCCGCTCCTTTGCGGGTGTGCAAAGACAGATCCAATTCCACCGCGTGGATCCGGGAAACGTCCATGGTGGCGGTCCCGGATTTATCCTGGTAATTGAATACCATGTCCAAGCCCCCGGGCACTTCGAAGATGGCGCGCGTGTCGGGTGACTTTCCCGGGCAACGCACTTCCTGCATCAGGTAATCCTGCTCATTGTCCGATTGGGTATAAAAGCTCATGGTGAGGATATCCGCTTCGCTATCGCAGAATTTCCGCTTCACGTCGACGTAGCGGAAGGAAAGCCTATCATGGCCCGCCGTGAAACCCGAACGCGGATTGGGAAGGCAGGCGCCGGCGTTGGAAATCTGCCGCGTGATCACCGCCATGGCCTTCTTCATATCGGCCTGGATGCGCGCCTGATCGCGGATGTCCGTATAGCCTTTCACCTGGGTGGTGAACAGGTAGCCTCCGCACAAGGTAAGCAGAAGGCCCAGGAATCCGCCGATCAGCAGTTCCATAGGCGTTACCCCCGATTGCCTTTGCGCGCGCATGATCATGTGCCCGTAGCCGCCCCGGGAACCAGGACTCCGAATTCCACGCTATGCGATCCCTTCCACGTCGCCTTGGCCCGCACTTTGAGCAGGTAATCGTTGGCCGGTCCGCGCGTGAGCGTCACCGTTACTCCGTAGGGCACGTTGTTGACCTTACGATCCCGCTGCAGGGGGAGGGCGCCGGAGGCCGTCAAGGCGTATCGCTGCTTGAAGGTCGCCGAATCGGAAAGTTCCCGCTTCATTTCCTCCAACGCCGAGACCGCCGCCTGGGTACCGTCGGCGAGCTGGTTGGATTTGTACAATCCGGAACGCTGGGTCGACGTGTACGCCCCCAGGCTTACGAAGGCGACGGACAGGATGAAGAATCCGATCAGGATTTCCACTATGGAAAATCCCGCCTGCGCGCGGATTGCCGTCAGGTTAGCCTTCACCATACGTAGCTCCGTACCTTGGCGGTACGCTCGAAGTTCACCAGGGTCAGCCCGTCCACGCCGAAGATGATATCGTCGAAGTCCATGTCCGATGCGGGTTCGGTATTGTCTTCGAAGCCGAATTCGAGCCTGGTCGCTGCGAGACGACCGGCCACCGACCAGCGATGGCCGAATCGTAAAGAGGGGTTGTTATTCACGTCGCTGGTGGCTTGACTGAAGTAGTGGCTGTTGCGGCGATTGGGGCCGGTGTATTTAGGCGTCCTGATCTTCCCTTTATCGATGCTCATGTCGCTGGATTTCTTGCTCACCACCTTATACATGAAGGTGAGATTTTGGCCGATGGGTACGTTGGCGAGCGCGGTCAGCTCCACGGGTATCCCGGGGGTTCCCATATTGGTGAGTAGGAAAGTCTCCGCCCCAGTGACGGGATCGACATAGAACAACTGTCCTTCCCATCCCGCTTCATTGCCTACCAGCCAGATGGTCACGGGCTTGTTGCTCATTCGCGCGAATCCGGCGCCGAGATATAGCGTGTCCGCCGTCCACATGTTCTTGTTGCGATAGGGGACATAGATGTCGGTCTGCGCGGAACAGAAAGCCGCACAGCCCAGTAGCAAAACCGGCAGGATCGGATTTTTCATAAGGTTACCCATCCTGATTCTAAGGGATGGAGCATTAAGTCCGGAATGGGTTTGCGGGGCCGATGCGGAACCGGAAGCGGCGGATTGGGATGCCCTCGGCTCAAAAAGCCATTAAGAGGCCCTCAAAAGGCCCTCAAAAAGTCATAAGAGAAGCGGTCAGTGGGGGAGGGTAGCGGCGCTGTTCACCGTCAGCCGGGTCGCGTGCTCGACCAAATCCTTACGCTGGTAGGAAGCGTAGGCGCATAGGCTGATGAAGCAGGCGCTGAGCAGGAGCGCACCCAGCACGAATTCCCGAAAGGGGGATGCTTCGTCGGAGGAGCGGATAGGATTCTGATTGCGGCGTGCCACGAGGATAAGATACCGGGTCGCGGGCCGTGGGACCACCCGCGGAGATGATCTGGCCGGGAAACGGTTCACCTGCCGGAGAACAGCCCCAAATTCCTCAGGGCGGGAGCGGAAAGGGAATCCCCGGCCAGGGCCGCGGTGAATTTCGCTTTGGCGCCGGCGCTGTCCCCCCGCAGCCAAAGGCATACTCCCTGGTTGCCCAAGGCTTCGGGAAATCCCGGCAAGGCCTCCTCGACCAGGCGGTATTCGTCGGCGGCCGCGCGCGTGTCGCCATGGAATCGGCGCGCATTGCCCAGGTTGAAGACCAGCGCCGCCAGCGCTTGATTGGGCCGCGCATCGGCGAGAGAGTACCAGGGACGTTTCCCCAGGGTGAAGGTTTCGCGGTAGAACGAATCGGTGCGCGCGATGCCGCCTCGCAGGGTTTCGATATTGCGGGCCACGGGGCCACGGCGCAACCGCAAGCAGAGATGCCCCGGCAGGAACACGGGCACCAGCGGGACATCCAAGGCTTGACCGAGGCCTAGGTAGATGAGGGTGAGGGCAACGCAATTGCCTTTACGGCGCGCCAAGGCGAGGCTGGGAACCGTGGCGGCCAAACCGGTATCGGCATCCAGCGGTAGCAGGGCCAGGGAATCGAAGATGAAGGCATTGAGCGCGGCGATGCGGACGGAATCGGAATCGGGCGCGGCCGAGGCGGCGGCGAAGGCGGGCTTGAGGCGGGCCGAATATGCGAAAAGGCTTTCCGCCAGGGATACCCTTTGCGGAGGAACCATATCGGGCTCGAGGGCCGCTACCTCGCGGGCGGCCAAGGCATCCAGGGCCGCGAGTTGATCGGAGAATCCGGAGGGATGCTTGCGGAGGATGGCGGCGGCCTGGGAGGCGGGATCGGGAGGCTCTAGGCGGCAGGCTCCCAGGGATGCGGCCAACAACGCGGCCGCGCAGCGGATACCTATCACTTCGCGGACCATCCTCCGGGATAGACGAAGAGATCGCGCGAGGACATCATCCACACGACCAGGCGCTTGGGATGGAGGTATGCGTCGCCGCGCTTCTTGAGCTTACCCGGCGCCTCGGGGCCTCCGCCCCAACCCATGATCAAATCCACCGGGCCGCCCAGCTCCTTGGCCAGGTGCGCGGTAACGCCTGCGTGACGGCAGCCCACCGTCTGGAATACGCCGGTATAGCTGTCGCCCAATACCAGCACCGAAGCCGAGTCCACGTCCTCGTACAGGGTCCCGGAGTTGTCCACCACTTGGCGTCCCAGCAGGGATTCCGGAGCCACCTCGGCCTTCTTCGCGTCCGGCAGGCGCGCCTGGATGTCGCCCAGGTTGTCGAAGGTGGTGTCCTTCAGCTTATAATCCTTCTTGTCCCGATAGAGGGTGTCGTACCAGGAATAGCGCTTGATGCGTTCCGCCACCAACTGCGCGGCCGCTTCCAGGCCCACCGTGGTCCAATGGGTATCCTGCCGCTGATAAAGGCTGCGCTTGCCGGATTCGCTGGCAGCTTTGATCTTGAGGAAGGGCTCCAGCAAATCCAGGGTTTCCACGCGCGCCTCTGCGAGTTCGCGGATCAGTTTGCGGCCCAAGGGTTGCGCGATATGCCCGGGCAGGGTATCCGTCTTGGGGGCGATGTTTTCGGGATAGATGTCCAGCTTGGTGGGAATGGGCACGAAGAGAAAATCGATTCCCTGGGCGGCGAGATAATCCTTGAAGGCCGCGATGGTCGGGACCGGGCTCGCGGGGGCGCCCGGGGTGGTCCAATCCGGGGCCTGCAGGTATTCCACTTCGCGGCGGAAAACCAGGAATTTGCCGGGAGCCATGAGGCCGAGCACGGCTTCCGGTTCCTGGGATGCGAACTTCTTCAGGTCCTCATGGAACGGGGCGAGCCGCGTGGTCCACTTCTTCCAATCCCCGGCGCCGTAGGCCTTCTTTTCCTTATCCACCTTGGTGATGATCGCCTCCAGGCGCGAGCTGAGGCCCTTGTCGAGGCCGCGCGCCACCGGCTTGCCTTCCTTGCGCTTCTGGAATTCGGTCTTAGCCCCGCCCATGCCTTCCACTTCAAAGGCGTTGAACAGGGTATCGGCGAAGGGATGGCCTTGCAGGATGAAGAGGGGATTGGCGACCCACACCCCGGACATTTCCTTCTTGGTCGCGTCGGGGGTTTCCTCGTACGGCCATGCCGATCCCGATTTCAAGGGGAGCAAATCGGTATTGTAGGAAGGGTACCAACGTGAAGCAAGGTTGCGGGCCCAGTCAATCACCTGGCCTTCGCTCAAAACCTTATGGGTATACTCGCCCGAGATTTCCGCCGCCATCTCGGCCGTGAAAATACGGGGGTCCAGGCGCGCCACCGCATCGGGATAGCCGTCGCGATCCTGATCGAGCACCCCATCCAGGAAGGAATTGAGCCAGGGCTTGAACTCAAGCTCGACCCAGACTTCCTTCACATTACCCTTGCTGTGGATGTAAAGGGATCCGAATTCCTGGAAAGGCTGGGCCAGATCGGTCGTGTCGCCCCAACGCTCGCCCGTAACGGCCGCGTAGGCATTGGCCAAGGCCGAGGCCTTCTCGAAATTCCATTTCAGCAAATGCTCGAGCACGGGAGTCCAGGCCAGGGGGTGGGCCTTCTCGCCATCGGTAAGCGGGGTGAAATCGAGGATGGGCTTCACGTCCTGCAGCAGCCCGTTGAAGGAAATCCCCGTCAGGCCCACGCGGGAGGCGGGATGCACGGCCTTCCATTCCGGATCGATCAACATGACGTTCTTGGAATAGGCCGCCAGGTCGAGATTGGCCTCGGTGGGCACGCGGATGTGGCGGACCAGAACGTGGGAATGCAGGCGATTGTAAGCCTGATTCAAAGTGGTGACGTCCGGCTCGGCGGATTTCTTGTCCTCCACTTGGCAAGCGATCAGCGCCAAGGCCGCGCAGGCGGCGGCAGCCAGGGCCGTTCCTTTGGGAGCATGCGTGTTACGGGTAGCTGAGGTGACAGGGGTAACGGAGGCGTTACGGGGGGTGGGCATGCGTACTCCCGGAAAGGATGTGGCGGCGCGCGATCGCTCCCCTGCGCCGATGGCTCGGAAATATAGGAATCAGGTTCGCGCGGCGGTGTCCGGACCGGGACGATGGGTCGCGAAGGCGTGCTCCAAGGTGCGGCGGAGAATGTCGCGCAAATCCCTTTGCGGTTCCCATCCCAGCAGGCGCAAAGCCTTGTCAATGCGCGGCATCCGACGATCAGAATCGGCATATCCCTCGCCGTAGAAAGCCTCGGAGGAAACGTATTCCAGGGCCAGGGAGCGGTAGCTTTCGTCGCCGGTTATCTCGGCGGCAACGGTCCGCATCAATTCGGCCAGCCCTCGGATGGTGGTTTCGTTGGCGGGATTGCCCAGATTGAAAATCTGGTTCTTGGCCATTCCGGGTTGATCAAGCATCAGGGAAAGCGCCTTGACCGCCTCTTCGACCGCCAGGAAGGTACGGCGCGAATGCCCGCCATCAACCAAGGGCAGGGGACGCTTGTCGAGCAAGGCCCCGGTGAAACAGGCCAAAACCCGCGGCAGGCCTTCGCCCTCGCGGCCGGGAAGGAAATCCATCCGCGGTCCCAGGAAGTTGAACGGACGCACCAAGGTGAAATCCAGGCCCTTTTCCTTATGCAAGGCGTACACGTAGCGCTCCAGCAATTGCTTGGCGCAGGCATAGCTCCAACGCTGGCTGGTCACGGGTCCCAGCAACAACGGCGTTTCGCCTTCGTCCATCTCGTATTGATCGGGTTTGGGATCTTCGGCGCCGGTCCAATGCGCCAGCGTCTGTCCGTAGACTTCGCTGGTGGAGAACTGGACGAGCCATTTCCCGCGTTCGGCGCAGAGTTCGGCTATCCTCGGGCCTGGATGAAATTGCTGTCGATCACGTCCAAGGCGCGGGTATTGTACTGGGAAGGATTGCAGATGGCCGCCAGGCTGATGACCACATCGCTTTGGGCCAGGCGGTCCGCGAGATCGGGCTGGGTGTAGATATCGCCCGCATGGAAACGGAAATTGCGTTGGGCGAGGTGGGAGAGGATCTTGGCCGGGGACCAGTCCCAGCCCTCCACGAAGGTGTCGGGATCGGCCAGGAAGGCGTCCAGGCAATGGCTGCCGATGAAACCGCCGCAACCGAGCAAGGCTATCCTGGGCATGGGATAAAATTAGTAAAGGGCGGATGCGGATCTCCACGCACGGGCCCTTGTTACCTTTGCCCCATGGCCGATCCAGGGCAGAATCCGATCTTCGCCGCGAAACGCGGGGGCTCCCTGTGGATGGCCCTTACCTGCATTGGCCTGGGTTTCGCCTGGGTCTGGGCCTGCCTCTGGTATCCGCTGACTGATACGGATATCTGGTGGCACCTGGCGGCGGCGAAGCTGATGCGGGCGCGGATGGAATTCCTGCGCGTCGATCCCTTTTGCCAATCTTCTTTGGGTGCGCCTTGGATAGATCTTCATTGGGGCTTCCAGGTCCTGGCCTATATGGGTTGGAAGCTGGGAGGCGCGGGGGCCTTGATCGCGGGCAAATGCGCAGCGGTGGCCGGTGCCCTCGCCTTCGCCCTGCGTCCCCATTTCCATCGGCGTACCTGGCCCTGGTTGCTGCCTATGGCTGCGCTCGGTATTTACCATGTCCGCTTTTTCCTCGATGTGCGCCCGATCGCGCTTACGCTGCTCGGGCTCGGCATCCAGTATTCGGTTACCATGGAATTTCTCCGCGGAAATCTGCGCCGGCCCTGGTTGATACTGGTTCCGGTGCAAATCGCCATGGCCAATATCCAAGGACTCTATCCGCTCGGAGCCATCCTGGTCTCGTGCCTGGCCCTGGGAGAATTCGCGGCGCGCTCGGGAATCGGAGCCGGCTTGCGCGATGCGGGATCGGAAGGCCCCGTCGATCCGCGGTCGGCAAGCCGGAACCCCATAGGCTTGGCTCCGCTGGCCTGGACCGTCGCTGGACTGTGGATAGCGGGTTTCGCTACGCCCTATGGGTTGAACGGATTCCTGCTCCCGCTGTCCCTATTGGCGCGTATCACTCCGCTTCCGTCCAATGTATTCTCCCGCGAGATCGCCGAAAACCTTCCCTTCTCCGAACTCCTCTACCGCGAAGCAGCCTCCGCTCTGGTCCTGATGGCCCTGGCCGCGTTCGTCCTGTACACGTTCTTGCGCGCGCGCAAGCGCACCAGCCCGGGGCATCTGCTCCTCTTCCTCGCCTTCTCGATCCTCGGCTGCATGGCCCAACGCAACTTGCCCTTGGCATTGTTGGCCGGATTGATGGCAGCCGGACGTAACCTACAGGTTACCCAAGGGTCCGGGGACGCTCGCAGGGGGCTCGCAATCGGCGCCGGGGCCCTCGCATGCATCGCGGCATTCTATGGCCCCCGAATCCATCGCGCCTGGGACTATGAGTTGCCGGGAAAATTGGAAACCCCTTTCCGCTTTCCCGCCACCGCGGTCGATTTACTGGCGGCGCACCCCATCCCCGGCAACTTGTTCAATGAGCTCCGTTATGGCGGTTACCTGGAATTCCGGCTTTATCCCAAGCTCACCTACGTGGATGGCCGGATGATCCTGCGTTCCGCCGCCTTTTACCGTGATTTCCTGGAAGCGGTGGATACCCCGGAAAGATTCACGGGTTATGCAGCCGAGCATGGTCTGACGCATGCGCTGTTGCCAATCGCGGAAGATCGCCGCTTCTTGCCCTTGGCCGCGCGTCTGATTGCGGACGGCTGGGCTTTGGTTTATTGCGATGGCGCCTCGGCTTTGCTGGTAGAGCCCGCCGTCCTGGATTCTGACGCGCTCTCACCAGGCGGCCTCGCGGGCATGCCCCTCGATTCCCTGGACGATCACCACCCTT
Source organism: Fibrobacterota bacterium (assembly GCA_023249635.1). GTDB lineage: Bacteria > Fibrobacterota > Fibrobacteria > UBA11236 > UBA11236 > Chersky-265. Next base: position 7,543 of record JAHFCH010000038.1, on the reverse strand, counting down.
TATGGTCCTCCCTGCGCGCGCGCTTTTCCGGCAACCCGACCCTGCTCAATCTGGCCCGCGGCAATGCCGTGGCCTTGTTGCAGGCGGCCGGGAAGGCCCGCGCCGCGGCCGATTTGGCCCTTATGAAAATTCCGGAGTAATCCCCGCATATCCCCTTGACAAGCGAGCGCTTTTGCATATACTTGGATCCATGACCTGCCTTTCCGCCGTCCTAACCCTCCATCCCGTCATGGCCAAAGCCTGGCAGGTGAAGCGAATTCACGGCGCAATGAGCGGGTGCATGCACTGATTCGATAGCAATACCGGATCAAAGGAAGGCCCGCTCATCTGAGCGGGCCTTTTTTTTGCTTCCGGGGAAAGGGATCATGGATTCGCAAAGGGCCGCGGCCGCGCCGCAGGGGAACGGGAACATCAAGCTGGGCATAGCCGCCGTGGTGGCCGCCTCCGTGCTGTTCTCGGCAAAATCGGTATTCTTCAAACTGTGCTACCGGTACGGGACGGCCCCGATCGTGCTGCAGTCCCTGCGCGGGATATTCTCCCTGCCTTTCTTCATCTGGCCGTTCCTCGCCCGCTTCTTCGGGCCCGATGCGCGCCGTCTTGCGCCTTTGGGACGCAAGGATCTCGGCATCATCGTATGGTTGGGATTTTCCGGCTATTACCTGGCCAGCATCTTCGACATGGTGGGATTGCAATACGTCACGGCGGGCACGGAACGCTTGATTCTCTACGTGTATCCGACGTTGGTCGTGATCTTTTCCGCGCTCATTTTCCGTAAACCCATCAAGCGGATGCTTTACTTCCCCTTGGCGCTCTCGTACGCCGGTATCGCGCTCTCCTTCGGCGGCGAGGCGTCCCTGGGCGCGGGCGGGCATCCGTGGACCGGAGGCGCCCTGGTATTCGCGAGCGCGGTGTTTTATGCCTTGTTCCTGGTATGGCAGGGACGGCTGGTGCATCGTTATGGGCCCGCATTCTTCGCGGCGGGATGCATGGCCGCTTCCTTCATGTTCGTACTCGCTCAATTCTTCCTGACTCATCCGATGTCGGATCTGGCCCAGCCGCGTCCGGTGCTGTGGATCGCGGCTTTCACCGCCGTGTTCTGCAACGTCATCCCCGTTTATCTGTACGGGTACGGTGTGCGCCTGGTGGGCGCGGGACGGAGTGCGGTGGCGAGCAGCGTGGGACCGGTCTCGACCTTGATCCTTTCCGGATCGTTGTTGGGCGAGCATGCGGGCTGGATGCAAATCCTGGGTTTGGGACTGGTGGTGGCGGGAACCTTGAAGTTGGGATTGGGCGGGAGCAAACCCGCGGGACCCCCGCCGGATCAGGGCCGGGGCGGTTCGGGGTCGTCCCCGTCGCCCGTGGTCTCGGTATCCGGGATCGGGTCCGGATCGGGCTCCGGTGCAGGCGCAACTTCGGGTTCGGGCTCCGGCTCCATCGGTAGGCCGGCATCGTCCACCCCGCGCAAGGGTTCTCCGGCCACGGCATTGTCCGATCCCGCGGTATCGGCGGCGGCTTTCCTGGCCGCCTCGGGAACCGGCGCGGGGGCGGCCGGAGCGCTGCGCGGCCATAGCCATGCGCGCAGGGAGTAACCAGCCAGGCAGGCGAGGCCGCCCATCAGGCCTCCCAGCAGGGCGGTAACCGCCAAGGGACCTCCCCCGGGGATATGGAAAACCTGGGCGATGCGGACCGCGAGGATATGGTGGTTGCGTAGATCCTGGACCGCGGCGGCCGAGGCCCAGGCCGCCGCGACGCCGGCGAATCCGGAACAGAACGCGCCCGCGGCGCTGCGGGGACGCCATAGGCCCAAGGCGTATCCCGCCAAGGCGGGCCACCACCAGGGGAACAGATAGCCCCCGGCCCAGGCCGCCGCGAAAAGCATCAAGGCCGCCATCTACTTGCCCCTCAATTGCAGGCGGTAGGCGGCTTCCTTGCCGGCGGATCCCGGATCATCAAGGTAATCGAGATCGTAGTGACGGCCCGCGGCCCAGTCGGAGATGAACTCATCGTAATGGGGCGAACCGGGATTGCCGGATTGCCCGCCGGGATAGATCCCGTAACCGCGGGGTTCCCCCGCCATTTCCACTACCATGCGCCACGAGGGGCCATGGGTCCCTTTCATCGCGTTTACGCAATCGCCGCAACCGCCCGCCGCGACGCCCAAATCCCCGAAGGCATCGATATGCGCCAGATGCCGCACATCGACGGGACGGTAAGCGGACCAGGTAGGCGCGCCTCCCGGCCTGCGTTTGAGCGCGGCGCAGGCTTCACGAAAGGTGCGCGCCACCAGGATAGGCAAGGACTCATGGGATAGGGTTGAGATGTCCTCGAACCATTCCGCTTCCGGCTCTTCGAGGATCATCTTGCGGGTGCGATCCTTGGACGGCCATTGATAATGCAGGCTGTCCCCGCCGAATTCGTCGGCCCAGATGGTCCGGTACAGCAGGCTCCACCATTTGTCGAAAAGCGCGGGGGCGCGCCCGTCGGGAACGTGCCGGAAATCCCAGGCCGCCAGCTCCTTGCGGGCGGCGGAATCCTCGGACGAGAGCGTGAGGCCGGCTATGCGCGGCAGCAGGGCGGGCAATACGTCGGAGGCATGCAGATCATATTCGTCCTGGAGAATCGCGAAGGCGCCGTCCGGGGTCAAGGAATCGGCGTCGGCAAGCAGGTGGGCCAAGCGGCGCGGGCGCGCGCCGTTCAACCATTGCGCGCCCAGGTAGAAAGGATAGGTGGAATCGACCGGATCCTGGTTGGCGGAAAACAACCAGCCGCGGGCGGGATTGCGGGAAACGGGTTCGTCGCGGCGCGGCAACCATCCCGACCAATCGTTGCCGGGCTCGGAGCCGTCCATGGTGAAACGCCCCTGGCCTTTCCACTTGCGCGGGAAAAGCCCATGGTGGAATAGGGCAATGTCGCCATCGGCGGCGGCGAAGGCGAAATTCTGGGAGGGGCAATGGAAGGGCTCCAAGCCAGCGGAGAACTCGGCGTAATTCCCGGCCTTCATGATGCGCAGGAAGGCCAGCAACTCGTCGGAGGCATCCAGGGCCAGCCAACGCAGAGCGTGCATGGCGGGGGAATTACGGGTGGCGGGTTTCTCCTGATCCTTCAAGGCCACCGGACCTTGATGGGTATAGATCACCGTGTCGAGTACGGTTTTCCCGCCGCGCACCTTGATGGCCTCCACCTCGGAATGGGTCGGGCGCCATTGGCCGCCGTACATGTACTCGGCCATGGTCGCGTCCTTGAAGGTCACGCGGTACCAATCCAGCACGTCGTCATTCCCGTTGGTCACGCCCCAGGCGATCTTGCGGTTGAAGCCGATGATGACAGCCGGCGCTCCCGGCAGGGAAACGCCATACACGCCCATGCCGGGCGCGGAAAGCTGCACCTCATACCAAAGCGAAGGCAGCCCCAAATCCAGATGGGGATCATTGGCGAGGATGGGATGGCCGCCGGCGGTGCGGCTTCCTGCCACTACGAAGTTGTTGCTGCCATTACCTGGGTCGGGCCGCTTGGGCGGCACGGCATGCGGCAGCGTATCCACGGGCATGGGAAGCAAGGTGGGCGGGACGATGCGGGGCATGGGGGCGGGAGCCGGCGGCGCGGCGGTATCCCAAGCCGTGCCCGCCGGGATGATGGTCGGCACCTCGGGCACGCGCAACGGGAAGAAGCGGCCCACGAATTCGCGACCCAGGCGGGCCATGGTATTGGTCAACGGCAGATCATCCCCGCCGCCGGAAAGCGTCCATTGCATGTTCTTCAGCATGAGAGCCGTGTTGGCGGGCGCCCAATGCGACGGCGCGTAGTCGAGCAGCTTGTATTCCAGGGGATAGTCTTCGGGATCGAGGTTGTTGATCCAAGCGTTGACTCCGTCGGCGTATGCCTGCATGGCCAGCCAGGATTCATCGTCCTTCTTGGACAGTTCCAGGGAGCGCTCCACGGCCTGGGGGATACCGAGGCGGCGTTGGAAACGATCATGCTCGATGAGCCCGGGCCCGAGGATCTCGGAGAGCCGTCCCGCCGCCGACATGGCCTGCACTTCCATCTGCCACAGGCGATCGCGCGCGGTTACGTACCCCTGGGCGAAAAAGAGATCGTGGGCGTTCTGGGCGAAGATATGCGGCACGCGGCGACGATCGAAAACCACGCTTACCGTTTCAAAGAGACCCGGGGCGAGCAGTTGATCATCCGAGCTGCCGAAGGGCTCGGCGTTGCGCCAAAACCCGGAGAAGGGGCTGAAGAAGCGGGCCGGGGGAGGGATGGGGCCGAGGCGGGAATCCAGAAGGACGAGGAAGAGAAGCAAGGCGCCGGTCAACGCAACAGGGCTGACCCAAGCCGCCTTGCGCGTTCGGGCCGATGCCTGTGACGTTCCCGCATCCATACGCGGAAAGGTAGGAATTACTTCTTGCGCTGCTTGGAGAGCTCGTCCGACCGCTTCTCCATCGAGCGGCAACGCTTGTCGTCCGGATCGGCGGCGCAATCGGCGAAACGACCGAAGCGATCCCAAGCCGTGATGGCGGCATCCAGTAGTTCCGGCTTCTGCTCTATGAAGGTGTACTGTCCATCCAGCGCGTTGGCGTAGGCGTACAGGGCGTCCTTCTGGAAATCATGCGGATTGAAATAGCTGGAATTGCGCAGCACCGTGGTCTTGCTCGAGTTGAAATAGGCTTCCAGGCGATCCTTGGCTTCCAGATACAGCGCCTGCCCGTAATAAAGCTGGCCCAGATAGGCGTCGATGGCGGGATCATCGTAGTCGCGACGGAGGCTTTCCAGTATGGAGCGGGCCTTGGTCAACTGATCCTTGTGGCGGAAATAGATGGAGCCGCTGCGCAATTGGGCTTCCAGGTACACATCGCGATCTCCGCCTTTATCGGGAGCCGGCACCAGTTCATAGGCGGCCAGGGCCGCCGACCAATCCTTGGCCATCTCCGCTTCCATGCCCTTGCCGAGCAGGGAGGAGAAATACGATTTCAACTGGGGCGAGGCCGAGAAGCCGTGCATGAAGCGCCAGCCGCGCCAGAAGGTGTAGCCGGAAAGCGACAAGGCCACCAGCGAAGCAACCAAGGCGATGGTGGGATAGCTGCGCTTCCAGGAATAGGGGATACGCGCGGTGCCTCCGCTGCCCCAGACCCGGAAGGCGCGCAGGGAGATCTGCAGCGTTTCCTGGATCTCGACCGCCGTGGCGGGCCGGTATTCCACGCTCTTGGACAGCAGCTTTTCGATCAGCTCTTCCGTAAGCGGCGATATGGACGGGCGTAGTTTGCGGATGCGCTCGTATTTGCAAGCGTCGATCTTCCACAATAGCGATGCCAGGTTATCCGCCTCGAACGGGCGCCGTCCCGTGCACAGTTCGTAAAGCAGGACGCCGAGGGAGAAGAAATCGCTGCGCGCGTCCAGCGGGTCCCCGTTGATCTGTTCCGGGGACATGTAATGCGGCGTACCCACCACAGTACCCTGCATGGTACGGGTATTCACGCTCATGGGCTTGGCCGCGCCGAAATCCATGAGCTTCACGGCGCCGGCGCTGGTGATCATGATGTTCTCAGGCTTGATGTCCCGATGCAGGATGCCGCGGATCAGGTCGCCTTCACCCGATTTGATCTGCACGTTGTGCGCGTAGTCGAGCGCGCCCACGATTTGCGAAGCCAGCCCGAGGATGTCCGCCTCGCGCACGCGGATATGCGAGGCCAGGTAAGAGCGCAGGGACTGGCCTTCCACGAATTCCATCTCGATGAAGAATTGCTTGCCGATCTCGCCGGTATCGAAGACGCGCAGGATGTTGGGATGATCGAGGCGCGCGGTCAACTGGGCTTCCTGCTTGAAGCGCTCGAAATTGTCCTCGTCCTCGGCCAAGGCCGGGCGCAGGATCTTGATCACGCGATCGAGGTTGAAGTTGACGTTGTGGGCGCGGTAGATGAGGGCGCTGCCGCCCTCGTTGATTTTCTCAAGGATCTTGCAATTGCCCACCATCTGCCCCACGAAAGGATCCCCCGAGAAGGGATCCATGGGGATGCCGCCCGCGAAAAGCGAGGCATCGGCTTGCGGCTGCTCCGCGGTGCCGGAATCGTCGATGGGGGAGAGATCGAGTACGGGTTGGGAGCCGGTGGCGTACTGGCGCTCGGGATAGGCGGGCCCCACGGGCTGTTCGCCCGGTTTGCTGACGCCGCGGCCCAGGGCCCGGGTTTTCATGGTGGTGATATCGAGTTCGTCCATGGCCTCGGGGAAAACTAATTAACATCCCGCCGGAGGGTGGCGCGCCGGAATCACCCATCCCGGGGAAAGCCTGCCGAATCTTCAAAGATTTGCGCTTCGCTTCTTCTTATCTTGCGTAAAAAGGGACACCCATTGATTCTAATCACCGGTGGCGCAGGGACCATGGGCCGCCGCTTGGCGAAAAGCCTTGCGGAAAAGGGAGAGCGCGTGCGCGTGCTTTGCCTGCCGGGCGACGCGTTCGCGCAGGGTCTTTCCGCGGACGGCATCGAGGTGGTCTTCGGCGATATCACCCGGCCGGAAACCCTGGCGCCCGCGCTGGCCGGCACCGACGTAGTCTTTCATCTGGCGGCCGTGCTGCTGAGTCCCGGCAATGAGGCCGTTTTCCAGGCGGTCAATGCCGATGGCACCCGCAACCTGGTCCGGGCCGCCGAAGCCGCGCGCGCGGGCCATTTCATCTACGTCTCCTCCATTTCCGTGGCCTATCCTCGTGGCAATGCTTATGCGCGCTCCAAGCTCGCGGGTGAGGAATGGGTCAAAGCCGGGCGCATCCCGTTTACCATTATCCGGCCCACCCTGGCATACGAGGACGGAGGCGCCGCCGAATTCATGGCTTTCGTCGCGCATCTCCGCCGCGGCGACTTCGTATTCCTGCCCGCCGGAGGCCGCGCCCGAAAGAATCCCGTCCACGTCGATGATCTCGCCGCGGGATTCCTGGCCCTGCCCCGCAATCCCGCCGCCTTCGGCAAGACATACGTATTCTCGGGAGGGGGATCGATCAGCCTGATGGAAATGGGCGATGCCTTGCTGAAGCACATGGGCAAGCGCAAACCCATCGTCTCCGTGCCCGCCTGGTTGTGCCGGCTCGCGGTCGCCGCGGCCTGGGTGATCGGGAAAATCCTCCGCCGGCCTCCGGCTTTCACCTGGCAAACCTATACCGGCCTTATCCAAGACGCCGACTTCCCTTGCGACGCGGCCCGCGCCGATCTGGGCTACTCCCCGCGGACTTTCCCGGAAGGCATCGCGACCCTGGCCTCCTTGCGCAGCGTGCTGGCGGGCGCGGTATGAACGGGCCGCTCCTGGGGATTTTCATCCCCGCCTATAACGCCGCCGCTACTTTGCCGGAAGTCCTGGCCCGCATCCCCAAAGATCTGTGGGCCGATATCGGCACGGTCACCGTGATCAATGACGGGAGCAAGGACGATACCGCGGCGGTGGTGGAAAGGTTGCTGACGAGCTATCCCAAGCTGCGCCTGCATAGCTTCGAGAGCAACCGGGGCTACGGCCAGGCCGTGCGCCGCGGACTGGGCTTCTGCCGGGAAAGCGGCTGCGAATA
>JAHFCH010000230.1 GCA_023249635.1 Fibrobacterota bacterium | reverse complement strand
CAGAGGAACGTCTGCCTTACCGGTTACGCGTCCACCGCCCCGAAGCGCCCGCACCCGGATTCTGCCCGGGATCCCTCGGACAATGGTGCGGCAACCATCTGGCCTATCCGGACGGGACCCGTCCCGCCATGGTAACTCTGGAGTTACCCTTCGATACGCCTATCTCCGCGCGTCCCGATCCGCTACCGCCCGACCACCTCTTGCGGGTGCAGGAACTATGGCGGAACAACCGGGAAGAGTACTTGGCGAAAGTCGGCGTTCCGGTGGCGCGCATGTTGGAGGCCGCCTGCCGCCATCCGCATGGATCGCGGCCCGCGTGAAGATTCTGGTTTGCCCGCTGGATTGGGGCCTGGGCCATGCCACCCGCTGCGTTCCCCTCATCCGGGCACTGCTTGCCAACGGCCACGAGGTCGCCATCGGGGCTTCCGGCGGCGGGCTGCGATTGCTCCGCGGGGAATTCCCCGGCCTGGAGTGCTTCGATTTGCCCGGGTACCGCGTACGTTACGCCCGGTCCGCGGCCGCCTTCCTTCCAGTCATGCTCGCGCAATTGCCCGCCGTACTGCTGGGCTTCCGGGCCGAGCGCAAGCTGCTCCAGGAGCAACTGGCCCTGCATCCGCGGGACCTGGTGATCTCTGATGGCCGCTACGGGCTCAAAGTGGACGGGACCCCCTGCATATTCATAACCCACCAGGTGGGCATACGCATTCCCGGCGGGTTTCCCGGGCGGGCCCTGGCCGAACGTATCCTGCGCGGGCTCAACCTGGCCAAGCTGCGGCGCTTCGACCGGGTCTGGATACCCGACCATAGCGGGGATCTCTCGCTCTCCGGCGATCTCGGACGTGCCGTTCCCCCGCCCATCGGGTTCGAATGGATCGGTCCCCTGTCGCGCTTCGAGCCCGAAGGGAAAGCCTTGCCGACGGGAGTGGACATACTTGCGGTGGTCAGCGGCCCCGAACCCCAGCGCGGTTTGTTTGAAGCGGCGCTCAGGCGCGAGCTCGCGACCATGCCCGGGACCCGGGTGCTGGTACGTGGCCTTCCGGGCGAAGGCGACTCCGCCGGCGCTCCCTGTAAAAATCCGACCGGCCTCGATTCCATCCGGACCGGAGAGCTGACGGAATTCACCCATCTTCCCGGTGCGGATCTTGCGCGCCTTTTCCGCAACGCGGGGCTGGTGGTGGCGCGTTCCGGTTATACCACGGTCATGGAACTGGCGGGACTGGGCGCCGCCGCGGCGGTGTTGGTACCCACCCCCGGGCAATCGGAGCAGGAGTACCTCGCCGATTACCTGCAGTCGCTGGGGGCGGCGGTAAAGCGCGGTCAGGATGACTTGGGATTGGGGGCAGCCCGCTTTGTCGCGGCGGCCTTGCCCGGCTTCCGGCGTTGGCGCAAGGAAGCCGATGGCGATTCGGCCTTACGGCTCTTTCTCTCCCGCCATCCTTTGCTGGCGCGGGTGGACACGGGCGTCAGGATCGCGCAACTATAGTAGATTTGCAACGGGGCCGAATGACACTTCCCAAACGACTCGCAATCATCCTGTCGCTGCTGGCCTTGCCGGCCTGCGCCTCCACGGACAGGATCGAAGCCAGGCTTTCCTTCTACAAGGAGCATCTCCAGCATTACCTGGGGGCCTTGCGCAAAGCCGATTCGCTCACGCCGTATTTCCTGGAGTATCGCGTCAACGATACCGTCTTCCATAGCTTCCAGGCCAATCGCGGCGGAGTCATCGAGGACAAAAGCGGCGCATCCCGTTACCTGGGAGTGGAGGCGCGTGTCGGCTCTCCCAAGTTCGACAATACCCATCCCATGCGCGAGAACCTCGATTTCACGGCCTGGGAAGGCTATCAGAATATCCGCATCCCTTATGAATCCGAGGGGAAATCCGCGGAGCAGGCCCTCAAGGTGGCATCCGATTTCGCGTTCCGCGCCGCCAAGGATCAATTCATCAAGATCAAGGCGAACGTCGACGTTCGTCCCGCCGAGAACGATACCGGGTTGGATTTCGCCCCGGCACCGTCCGCCAAGGCCGTCGAGCCTTCGCCGCCCCCTCCGCCGGCCCGGAAGAAGCTTGACTCCCTGTACGCGCGCATCCGCCGGGCATCCCGTCTTTTCGCGAACCATCCGCAACTTTATTCCACCCAAATCGATTTCAACTTCCACCAGGTTCGCAAGCTGCTGGTGAACTCGGAGGGGACGTCCCTGGCCCATTGCGAAACCCTCGGGAATATCAACCTGTACGTGGAGACCAAGGCCCAGGACGGGATGATCCTATGGCTTACCAGGGATTTCTTTTTCCAGGAAGTTCCCGTGGATTTCCCCTACGATAGCCTGGCCCAGGCCGCCGAGATCCTGATGCGCAAGCTGGATACCTTACGGACCGCTCCGGTGATGGAAACCTATGTCGGGCCGGTTATCCTCAAGAACATCGCCGCGGCGGTATTCACCCATGAAGTATTCGGGCACCGCGTTGAGGGCCACCGTCAAAAGGCCGTGGACGAGGGCCAGACCTTCGCGACCAAGATCAACCAGACCCTCACTGCGACTTTCGTTTCCATCATCGACGATCCCACCTTGGCCTCGGCGGGCGGTATTCCCCTCAACGGGCATTACCGTTACGATGATGAAGGCGTGGCTTCCCGGCCCACCATGCTCATGGAGAACGGCGTATTCAAGGATTTCCTCTTCAGCCGTTCCGTGCTCTCGCCCAAAGGCAAATCCAACGGGCATGGCCGGGGCGTATTGGGATTGGCGCCCACGGCGCGCATGGGGAATACCATCCTGCAGGCCTCACGTACCGTTCCGGCCGCATCCCTCCGCGACAGCTTGCGCGCTTTGCTTAAACGCACGGGCAAGCCCTATGGGCTGCTGTTGCACGATATTTCCGGCGGCTTCACCTACACGGGCCGGGACCTACCGCAATCTTTCCGCGTGGAGCCCTTGTACGTGAACCAGATCTTCGCCGATGGCCGTCCCGATCGCGTGGTACGCGGCGTCGACGCCGTGGGCACGCCCCTGGTAAGCCTGCGCCAGATTGCCGCCGCCGGGGATGACCCCGCGGTCTTCAACGGCTACTGCGGTGCCGAATCCGGTTGGATCCCCGTCTCCGCCATCGCGCCCTCCATCCTGTTGGAGTCGATGGAATTCGAAAGTCGAGCCAAGGATCAGAACATGCCGCCCATCCTGACACCGCCCGAGGTAAGGCCATGAAGCGGTTACGTTCCCTTACGGCGGCGGCGGTGGCGGCGCTCTGCGCGGGAGCCGTTTTCGCCGCGGAACCCGCCGACCTGCCTGACACGTCCGTAAAGGCCCTGTCCGGTTCGCCCGTGCTCAAGGCCATGGCCCATGAGCTCTCCCGTTCCATGGACAGCCTACGCATCAAGGGCCGGCCCAAGCCTTACTTCATCTCTTATCTGGTGTGGGACGTAGAGTCGAGCCACATGCAGGCTTCCCTGGGTTCTTGCGAGATGGCGGATGAAGATCGCCAGCACATGCTGGACGTGGATTTGCGGGTGGGGGATTATCGCCAGGACAATTCCAATTTCCAGGGCGGTATCGTTTTCGGTCCGCGCCTGCGCCTGCCCATGCCCCAGGACAACGATACCAATCTCATCCGCGCGGCCCTATGGGCCGCCACGGATGCCAAGTATAAGGTGGCCGTGGAAGTACTGGCGCAGAAGCGGGCCTTTCTCACCAACCATTCCACCGGGGAAAATCTTCCCGACTTCTCCAAGCAGAAGGCCCCCGCCTACTTCCATGCCGAGTCGCGTACCCCCCCGGATACCGGCAAGGTCAAAGTGTTGGGGAGGGAATTGAGCGGCTGGCTGGGAAGCTTCCCTTGGCTGTTGGAATCCCGCGTCGGCTACCAGTACTACTACACCACTTTCTACTACGTCGATTCCGAAGGCGCCCGCCTCATCGAAACCGTCAAGGAGCATACCCTGCTGGTTTCGCTGTTCACCCAGGCCAAAGACGGCGCGCCTTTGTGGGATTACCTGCGGGTCTGCACGCGCGATCCTCTGCCCCTGGGCGAAGGGCCCACTTCCATGGCGGCCTTGCGCGATTCCCTTACGCCGATCATCAAGCGCATGGAGCAGTTGCGCGGAGCGGTCCCGGTCGCCAATTACCGGGGACCGGTGCTGTTCACGGGACACGCGGCGGGGGAGTTGCTCAACAAGGCCTTGCTCGCGCCCCAATCGCGCCTGCGCGAACCGGCGGGCACCATGTCCGAGCCGAACTTCATGGTCAGCCTTGCCGGCCGCAAGTTCCTGCCCGGTGAAGTCACCGTCATCGATACCCCGTCCTTGGCCGCGTGGCGTGGCCGATCCCTGTTCGGCCATTACCATATGGACCAACAGGGGCAGGCCGCCGAAGACATCGTGCTGGTCAAATCCGGCCGCGTGCAGGAATTCCTCAAAGGCAAGGTGCCCATCCTCCCGGGTCAGACCCATGCCAGCAACGGGCATTGGCGATACGGCGGCGGGTTCCCGGGCGTGACGGTGCTGCGCTCCAGCAAACCGGTTCCGGAAAAAGATCTACGCGCGCGCCTGGCTTCCCTGGGCACCGACGAAGGCACCGGATTCGGGCTGATCGTCTCAAAGCTGGTGGATGAGGACGCCTTCAAGCTGCTGCGGCATCCTTTGGCCGCCCAATTGGCCATGACCGACGGGATGGATGGGCGGGGCTCCTTTTCGCTCACGCCGCCTTGCGAAATCGATATGCTGGATTCCCGTACCGGCAAGGAGGGTAACTGGAAAGTTACCCCGGTGCGCGGCCTTTCCTTCCCGGCCATCGATTCCAAATCGTTGCGCGATATCGCCGCGGTGGGGGAGGAGCCCTGGCTGCACGAGCCCCAGGCCGCCTACTCCGTGCTGTGCCCGTCCCTGCTGTTCAGCCTGCTCGACCTCAAGGGAAGCCGCAGCAACCAGCCGCATCTCCCGTATATCCCCTGAGTTGAAACCCAGGGGCGGAAACCCTATTCCCGGTCGAGCTCGGGTAGTGAACCCCAGCCCGCCAATTCCGGGCTGATGGCCCAGAGATCCGCATGGGTCAGGCCTTCGAGGCGACGTCCCTCGGTTTTGAAGGCCCGCAGCATCCCCTCCAAACCGGATTCGGCATGGGCCCAATCGCGGTTGAGGATGGGTAACACTCCGGCTTCCCCAAGCGCGGAAAAGGTCGCGACTTCGGCGTCCCTCCCCGGCATGATGCCCGCCAGCTTGCGCGCTTCCGCCACCGCGTCTTCCAGCCCTCCCAACCGATCCACCAAGCCGTTCTCCAAGCCTTGCGTTCCGGTAAAGATGCGGCCCTGGCCAAGACTATCCACTTCCGCAGTGGTCTTATGCCGGCCCGCCGCCACTTTGGAGATGAAGTCGGCGTAGAATTGATCCATATGCCTTTGCAGCACGTCGACCTCGGATGAATCCCAGGCCCTGGCCATGGATGCCGCGTCGGCATGGCCCGAAGTCTTCACCGTTTCCGTATTCAATCCCAGCTTCTGGTACAAACCCTTGATCACGAACTTGCCCCACAACACGCCTATGCTGCCTACCACGGAGTTCGGCTCGGCCAGAATGCGATCCGCGCCGCAAATCAGGTAGTAACCGCCCGAAGCCGCATCATGGCCCACGGAAGCGACCACGGGCTTACCGGCCTTTTTCAGCAGTTCCACTTCGCGCCACATGATATCCGCCGCCTGCGCCGAGCCGCCGGGAGAATCGACGCGTAGCACCACGGCCTTGACCGCGGGATCAAGGCGTGCGCGCCGCAATTGGCCGGCCACGGTTTCAGAACCGGCCAAATCGGGGCCCGCCAGCCACGAACGGGCACTCGCGCCCAAAACCATGTCCCCCTGCACGACCACCAAAGCGATGCGGGGAGGGATCTCCCAGGTAACCCGCGCATTACCTAGCGGGACGCCACGGTCCACCGCGGCGCCTTTGCCGCCGGCCAGTTCCACCGCTTGATCCTGGTAGATAAGGGTATCGATGAGATGGGCTTTGACGGCGTGCGCCAGGCTGATTTCCCCCTTGGCCAGCACGGCGCGCAACGTGTCTTTCGGGATATTCCGGGCCGCGGAAACCGCGTTCAGGTAATTCTCCCACAGCGAAGCCAGGAAGGATTCCAGATCGGCGCGCATGGGAGCGGACATGGAGGTGCGCGTATAGGGTTCTTCGAATGACTTGTATTTCCCGTGCCGCAGGAATTGCGGTTCCACCCCGAGTTTGTCGAACAAGCCCCGGTAGAACATCACCTCGGCGGAAAACCCCGTCACCGCGAAATGGCCTTGCGGCTGCATGGCGATCGCGTCGGCGGCTGAGGCGAGGAAATAATTCATGGGCGTTACCTGATCCATATAGGCCACCACCCGGATGCCGCGCGCCCGCAAGCGGTAGATGCGACCTCGGATCTCCTCGCCGATGGCCCACCCGCAACGGGCCTCGCCCAAGGAGACGAGCACGGCCTTGAGGCGTGGATCCGCATCGAGGACATCGAAGCGCCTGGCCAAGTCGACGAAACCGATACCGCCGCCGTTCCCGGTCCAGCCCGTGCCCGATTCACCCTCGCTGATGGTACGATTGAGATCCAACCGGGCCACCGTCCCGCCGGAGAAGAGGAAAGGATTCTTCTGGGCGGTCCGGAATTCCACCGCCGCGGCGCGTTGCCTGCCTCCCGATTTGCCCGCGCCCAGGGATGCCGCCCAACGGCTGGAAGCCTGCAGGGTAACACCCAGGGAACCCTGTCGTCGTTTGGGATCCCATTCCGTTTCCACCCGCAACCCCGCGAACAGGGGTAGTTGCCCGAACAGGTATCCGTGTCGGCCGTTGCCCTTCGCGGCTTCCATCCCGACCCCGAAATTCAGGTCGCCCAAGCCACCGTGACTGCCCGCGAATGGCCGGACCGCAGCGGCCAGATGATTGACGCGTTTTTCCGGTCCCGCGGAGATCAGGCTTTCCATCCAATACCCGATCAGGAACTGGGGAAGGGGACGGAAATCGAGGCCAGCATCGGCCAGGAAATGATCCGGTCCGGATCCATCCCAGACATACGCGGGGCGGATACCCGGAGAGAACAGTCCGAGAAAGGTACCGCCCCAGGCCAGGTCGGCCCGGGTGGCATAGGGTCCGCCGCCCTCCCAATACCGCAAACCCAACCCAAAGTTCCCGTCCTGCCGGCCCAAGGACCAGAGCCGTCGGGCATCCCCCTTATTGGGGTCCGATTCCAGCCAAGCCAGGGAGGTACGCGAGTCCTGAGCGAACCCGGCGGAAGCCGGATTCGCAAAGGCCGGATAGGCTGTCGAGGCCCCCGAAGCGCCCCCGTTCGGAAAGGGTAAAGTCGTGTCCCAGGCCGCTACGGCAAACGGGATTATTGGGATTAGAGGACTAAAACGGAAAAAGTTGAACACTGTTCGATTTCCCCTGAAAAAAATGATCGTGAGGCCCCCCCTTACTTCGTAGATTAGGGATACAGGCTTGGATTTTCACGTTATTTTTCTCTCTTTGGTAAAAAGGAAACACATTGGACACCGAAAAAGCCAAAACGATCAAGGGCATCATCGCCGAAGTGGTGGGCTTCGACCTCGAAGACATCAATGACGATGACAAGTTCATTGTCGATTATAAAATCACCTATGGGGAACGCAAAGCCTTGTTGGAGAAACTGAACCAGAGTTTCGGTAAGGAATTCGGTTTTGATGAGTTCTGCAAGATGGAAAAAGTGTCCGACGTCGTCGACGCCTTTCTCGGAAGCTCCGTAGGCCAGTCCGGCTGAGTTCGCGTTTCCGGCCTCACCGGCCGGAATCCTTCTCCGTTCCCGTTCCCACTCCTCCCGATTTACCGGTTCCCGATGCGGGAGCCCCTCCGTCCCCTTCCTTGCCTTGCGATACCGCTTTCAAGCGGTCGAAGTCGGTGCATTCGAGGGGTTCCAATCGTCCTGCGAATCCCGCCTTGCGTTGGGCCGTAGTGGGCCGGGAAACCACCGTGTAACATATCGATCGGGTGCCGCCGATGTCCAAGGGGATATCCAACCGGATGATGCGCAGGCGTTCGCTTGAGTTCTCGGGAAAGAACTCGCAGTAGTCCATCTTGTTCTTGATGAAATTCCGGCGCAGTTTCTCGTCGAAGAGTACCTTGCCTTCCAGGTCTTCGGGAAGTTCCGCCGGCAGGGTGTTCACCAAGCGCAATTCCAGTTTCTTACCGCCTCCCTTGCGCACGATCTTGGCGCCCTTGGGGAGCAGCAGATTGCGATGCTCGGGAATGTTCTTATAAGCCCGGTAATTGCGCGAAGCCGCGGTTTGTACTCCGCAGAGCTCCTTGATGTCCGCCCCGGCCTGGTTGAAGTCGATATCCTGGCAAATCTCCGGCATATCTTCAGGTGCGATCACTTTCTCCGCTGCGGGAGCCTTGGCGGGAGCCGCGCAACCCGCGAAGGCAAGAGCGGCGAATGCGCACGGCAGTAGGGCTTGAAGGCGATATGGCAGGGCGCTCAAACGGGATTCCCGGGTTTGGCGTGGAGTGAATGGGTCGGAATTATTGTGCTAGATTGCAAACATAGCTCCGGGAAGAAGGGTGCATGCGGGACGAAGGCCATCGCGCTCTGAAGCGCTGGGAACGGGCGCGGCAGCTTGCCGGCATCGAGGCCGAACCGGTATTGCGCGGTCCGCTCGCCGATTGCCGCATCCGCCTGGCGGATGGCCGGATGGAAACCCTCCCCGTACATGTCATTGCCGTCTATGCGGGGGATTTCGCCTTCGTGAAGGCGGCGAACGAGCCCGTGCCTGCGGGGCTTCCCGGTCCCGAATGGATGGTCCGCGGCGGCATTTCCTGGGAAACCTTCTTCGCGGAAACCGTGAGGCATTACCGGGCCGGCGTGCCCGTCTCCGCGCCTATGTCCCCGGTGCGCAAGCTTCCCGGGGAATTGTTGGCGCGTTTGCAGTCGCTTCCTAATTCCGCCTTGCCCGAGGTTTTCGCCAAGTTGCGGGAAACCGGGCTCTTGCCGGCATGGCCTGTCTTGGCGCGCGAGACCTGCCCGCCTGGTCTTCCCTGGGAGGATATGCGCGCCCGCTTCCAGGATTTCGCCCTCCCGGCCGGGCGGTCGCCTAAGGATAATCCACCTCGATGATGTCATAGGCCACCGGGCCTTTGGGGGTGGTGACTTCTACACGCCCTCCGGGCGGCTGACCCATCAGTGATTTTCCGATGGGCGAGTCCATGGAGATCCGGCCCTCGACGGGATCGATTTCGTCCACACCCACGATTTGCACCGTCATCTCGCGGCCGTCGGCGCGCCGCATGCGCACCCTGGCCCCGAAAATGATGGTATCCGATTCCCGGCCACCCGCGATGATTATGCTCTTGCCGATCTTGTCATCGAGTTGCCGCAACCGCTTATCGATTTCGCGCAGCTTCTTCTTGCCGTAGATGTACTCGGCATTTTCCGATCGATCGCCTTGGGCGGCGGCGGCCGCGATTTCCACCAGCAGGTTGGGACGGGTGCGGTACCAGAGTTCTTCCCACTCCAGTTTCAGCTTCTCCATGCCATCGGCGCTGATCGGTCTTTTTGCGCTTTCCATATCCGGCTAATGGTAGCCTTGCGCAGGGCCCGGGAGCAAGGGTGCAAACGAAGATTGGTCGCGGGAAGTGGCGGAGGGGACTTGGCTTACGCGGTGCGCGCCAAGGAAAGATTTAGCTGGTGGCCCCTCGCAGAATTGAACTGCGGACACAAGGATTTTCAGTCCTCTGCTCTACCGACTGAGCTAAAGGGCCATCAGCGCGGTAAAATTTAAGCCCAAGCGCCCCGCATGTCAAATTTTACGCGGGTTTCCTCATTTTCCCT
>JAHFCH010000229.1 GCA_023249635.1 Fibrobacterota bacterium | reverse complement strand
ATCCAGTAGGCTTTCAGGGAAAGATGCCCGGATCCAGCGATCCGGGCATCTCCTTCCCGCTTGCCGCCCCATCCGCTTATTGGGATAATCCCACGGATGAACCTCCCCGCCCGCTTCTCCACGACAACTCCCCGGCTCCTGTACCGGCTCTCCTGCCTACTCGCCCTGCTTTTGCTGCTTACCGCTTCCGGCGCGCGCGCGGAACGTAAGACCGTGGCCTTGGGGCTGGTGGGCGGCATCACCGGGGCGTCCTTCTGGGGCGATGAGGTGCACTCATACGATGTGGAGATCTGGCCCACTACGGGGTTCACCCTCGCCTTCCATCTGCCCGTCTTCCTGGGGCTGGAGACGGACCTCCTTTACGTAAGCAAGAGCGGCGCTATCAACCATGACGTGCCGGATTCGGTACTGGGTACGCGCAACAAGGTGAATACCCTGAAGCTGCACGCGCTGGAAATCCCGTTCATGATCAAAATCACGGCGCCTACGGAATCGGAGGTGCAGCCCATCTTCTTCGGCGGACCCTCGGTGGCGTATTACTTCTCCAAGAAATCCTTTTCGGAGTATATCGACATCGCCAACGGCGGCACGGTGATCCCGGAAGAGACCCCTCCCCTCATCGAAATGAAGAATTTGGTGGATTACGAATGGAGCCTGTGTTTCGGCCTGGGAGTGGAGTGGGGGCTGGGTTCCTTCCAGATCCGCACCAATATCGGGAGCGAGACGTTGGATAAAACCAAGAAGGCGGACGTGAAGACCTTCACTACCGCGGTGATGGCCGGCTTCATCTTCTGAAGCCGCGATTTCACAAGACGAAGACCGGGCTTATTTCCTGAGCCATCCCGAGAGCGATAACCCGGCCAGGCCCAACCCAGCCAGCAGGAATCCCGCTCCCAAAGCCATCTTCATCCAAATGCGCACGAGGGAATCGTGCTGCTTCTGCAGGATGGAATCCTTGGGGAAGGCCGCATCGTAGTACACCGGAACCGTGGCCCCTGCGCTATAGCCGGACAGCCGCTTTTCCCAGAACTCCCGGGTACCGGGTTCCTCTTCATAGGATAGGCGCCAGCCCCACACGCTTTTGCCCTCGATGAAATATTCATAGAGTACGTCCGGGTACCAATCGTCTTTTGAGCCGACGGAATCCTTGCGTACCTTCACCTGCAGGAACCGGCCCTCGGTGGTGGCCATGCGCTCGAGATGGCTCAGCTTGTCGATATAGGTCCAGTCGCCATACGCGGATTTGAAACCCAGCCAGGCTACGACGATGCCGCAGAGGAAGGCGAGTATTTGCACGCCTTGGGGGACGCCGCCGGACGCTTCGCTATCGGGCGTGGGTTCGGCGGCCCGGAAATCCCCCGGCCTCATACGGCGGCCCGGAAGATCATCTTCACAGTCGCGAGGCAAATCCGTATCTTTTGGGCGCGGTGGTGTTTTCGCATGGATGTGTCCGAGGATGCTACAATATACTCCATCGCCAAAGGCGCTCCAAACGGGCGGCAGCGCGCGGTTTGCGCGTAAGGGCACGCAGGCGGTCGCAGCGGGGAACAACGGATGAGTGAGCCCATGGATGGGCAGTCGGATGGGGCGGGGGATGGGGAAGCTTCGGCGTTACCCTTAGGACCCGCATCGCCATCGGTCGCGGTGGCTCCGCGCCGATCCGTCCGCCGATTGCGTTCCTCCGCCGCGGGCCGGTTGCTGGCCCTGGGCGATCCCTTCTCCGCCATTCCTTCGTTGCTCAAGCGCCGCTACGTATTCCGGGTGCTGATGCTCTCGGTGGCGGGGCTGGCGTTGCTGGCGGCCATCGGCGCCGGGCTGTTCGTCTACGAGGCCTCCACTTCGCATTTCCAGGCCGGGTATTTCAGCCGCATGGCCCGGGAGCTTTGGTTCGCCCCGGCGCCGGGCGCCACCGACAAAATCCTGTTCCCCTCCAAAGGCCCGACCGATGAGCGCCGCGGCTACCTGCACATCCCCGAGTTCACCGCTTCGCTGCGCGCGCAGGGGTTCCAGGTGGAAAGCCAGGCCCGCTTTTCGCCGCGCATGCTGGAACTGGCACGGTGGGGGGTTTACCCGACGTATCCGGAGAAGACCCAGGCCGGACTGAACCTGTTGGACCTGCGCGGGCAGGCCATGTTCACGGTGAATTATCCCCTCAAGACCTATCCAGCCTTTGATTCCATCGCGAGCCAGATCGTGAACACTTTGCTGTGGATCGAGAACCGGTCGCTGTTGGATTCGGCCAACCCTGAGCGCAATCCCGCCATCGAATGGTCGCGTATGGCTAAAGCCGGCGTGGAGCTGGCCAAGCAGAAGCTGGGCCGTCCCGGCAACGTGGCGGGCGGCAGTACCCTGGCCACGCAGTTGGAGAAGTACAAGCATTCCGAGGAAGGCCGCACCATCGGCCCGAAGGAGAAATACCGGCAGATGATCGCCGCGAGCCTGCGGGCCTATCAGGGCGGCGAGAATACCACGGAGGCGCGGCGCCGCATCCTTCTCGAATACGTGAACACGGTTCCGCTGGCCGCGCTGCCCGGTTACGGAGAAGTCAACGGGCTTTCGGACGGGATGCTGGCCTGGTACGGCGCTTCGCTGGATTCCATCAACCGCATGCTCCGCTCGCCGCGCAGCCACGGCGCCGGACCCGGCGGGATCGATACCGGCGTGGACATGGACGCGATGGGGAAGGGCTACCGTCAGGTGCTCAATCTGTTCATCGCCCATCGCCGCCCGACCTCGTACCTGTTGATGCACCGCGATGCGCTCAAATCCATCAGCGAGAATTACCTGCAACTGCTGGGGCGGGACGGGGTCATCAGCCCGCAATTGCGGGATGCGGCGCTGCGATCCAGCCCGGAGCTGATGCGGCGCGCGGCGGCCTTCTTCCCGGCGGCCTTCGTGGAGCGCAAGCACGTGAACGCGGTGCGCACCACCTTGCTCACGCAACTCGGGCTGCCGCGACTATACGATCTCGATCGCCTCGATCTCACCGTGGGCACCACCCTGGACGGCCGCGTGCAGAAATCGGTGGTGCAGGTGCTGAAGCGGCTTTCCGATCCCAAGTACGTCGACTCGACGGGTTTGCACGCCTTCCGCATGTTGGAGAAAGGCGATCCGGCCCAGGTGATTTACAGCTTCACCTTGTACGAGACCGTGGAAGGGCGCAACCTGCTGCGGGTGCAGGCGGACAATTACGAGCAGCCCCTCAATATCAATGAAGGCGTAAAGCTGGATCTGGGATCGACGGCCAAGCTGCGCACGCTGGTGAACTACCTGGAGATCCTTTCCGACCTGCGGGCGCGCCTGCTGGGCAAGGAACGCAAGACCCTAAAGGATTTGGAGCAGAACGGCCCCGACCCGCTGACGCGCTGGGCCGCCGGCTATCTGGCCGAAGAAGCCGATGCCTTGGCGAAGTCGCAGGCGGACGTCCTGGCGCGGTCGAAAGCCGTTGCAGCGAAGGCCAAGACGGCCGCACGGCCTACTCCGCCCATCCCCGCGCCCCCCGCCCAGGTCCGGAAGGATCCCCGCCTCGATCCCGGATTGATGGCCATGCTGGATGCTTCCCTGGAGCGTAAATTCTCCGGCAGCCCCAACGAGAAATTCTTCACCGGCGGCGGCGTGCATACCTTCGTCAACTTCGAGGCCAATGAGAACGGCATCATGACCGTGAAGATGGCTTTCCGCCATTCGGTCAACCTGGTGTTCATCCGCCTGATGCGCGAGATCGTGCAGTATTATATCGCCCAGGCTCCCGCCACACGCGCCTCCCTGTTGGACACCAACGCCTCACCGCAACGACAGGCCTACCTGGCCAAGTTCGCCGGGCAGGAAGGCCAGACCTTCCTGGGCCGGTTCTTCCGCAAGTACCGCAACCTGGAGCCCAAAGGGATCACGGAAACCTTTTTCCACGGCTTCCGTCCCGCCCCCCGGCGTATCGCCACCGCCTACCTGTACCTGGAACCCAAAGCCGATACGGTGGCCTTCGCCGGTTTCATGCGCGAGCAATTGGGCGACTCGCTGTTTCCGCAGAAGCAATTGTCCCAGCTCTATCGTCAGTACGCGAAGGAAGCGCTGGGACTGGCCGACTTGGGATACGTGGCCGGCGTGCATCCCTTGGAACTGTGGCTGGTAGGGTACCTGCGCATGCATCCGGGCGCCACCTGGAGCCAGGTCAAGGATGCCAGCCGCGATCAGATCCAGGAAACCTACACATGGCTATTCAAGACGCGCCACAAGCAGGCGCAGGATTCGCGCATCAAGGGCATCATGGAACTGGAAGCCTTTCTGGAAATCCACCGCGCCTGGCAACGTCTGGGTTACCCCTTCGGATCCCTGGTGCCTTCCTACGCCACCGCCATCGGTAGTTCGGCGGACCGTCCCAATGCCCTGGCCGAGTTGGTGGGCATCCTGCTCAACGACGGCGTGCGTTATCCTTCCGTGCTCATCGACCGCCTGCGCTTCGCCGAAGGCACGCCCTACGAGACCATCATCTCGCGCGCTGATACTTCGGCCAAGCGGCTGCTGGCCCCGGAAATCTGCCGCACGCTCAAGCCCTGCCTGCTCGACATCGTGGAGAAGGGCACGGCGGTGCGCGGGTACAAGGCCTTTCCCCTGCCCGGCGGCGGATACATTCCCTTGGGCGGAAAGACCGGTACGGGAGATCAACGCTTCGAGACTTTCAGCAAGGGTGGGCAACTGGTGGAATCGCGCGCGGTCAACCGCACCGCCACCTTCGTGTTCTACCTGGGCGAGAGATTCTTCGGAACCCTAACGGCCCATGTGCATGGCGAGCAGGCGGACAAATACGGATTCACCAGCTCCCTGCCCGTGGCTATCCTACGACTGATGGGGCCCAGTCTGATGCCCATGCTCGCCGATCGCGAACTCCACGGCCGTCCCGAAGACTTCCCCGTGGCCCAGGAACCCCGGACCGGGGTGCCCGGAGCGCCGACCTCCCTCAACGTTAAATACGAGCATGCCCTGACCCCGGAAGCCCTTTCCAAGATGCTGATGGGCCCGGCCGTGCCGGATACCTCCAAGGAACCCCAGGAAAACCCCTTCTAAAACGCTTTTTGCAGGGGCCCGCGGGACGGCTTTCCCAAAAGCCGGATTAGGTGCGTAACCCGCCAACAGGCGTTGGTACTTTTCCCACCCATGCGCTCCCGTACTTCCCTTCCGCTCCCATGCGCCATGCTATTCGCATTCGTAACGGCTTTAGTATCGGCTGTCGCGATGGACGCATCCGCGGGCCAGGATCGCTCCGCGAAGCCCGCGCCCGCCCAGCCCGAGGTGCTGGATCAGAAGAAAATCCATGCCGAATACAGCGAGGGGAATTTCGACATGGTGCTGAACGCCCTGGAGGGCTTCCAGCGCCGCAACAAAACCTTTGATCGCCAGGACAGCGTGTTCATCGCCAAGCATCTTGCGGTGGTGTACTCAGCCAATCCGGGCACGCGGGAAAAGGGCAAGTATTACATGAACCGCCTGCTGGAGCTGTTGCCTTCGGCCAAACTGGTGGACATGTACGTGAGCGACGAGATCGATCATATTTTCGACAAGGTGCGCGAGGAATTCCTCGATCGCCAACGCTCCTTCGGCATCGATAGCTCCATGCTGGCCCTGCCCCTGCGCGCGCCCAGCAATTCCGGCGCGGACTCGACCCACCATACCGGTACGGACCGCAAGCATGACGCGACCGCGAAGTCGGGCCCGGGCGGGCATACCCTATACTGGGTGGCTACCGGTACCGGCGCCGTGGCCGCGGGAGCTTTGGCGTTCTTCCTCATCACCTCCGATTCTCCGAGCGATAAGACCTACCATGTTCCTTAGCAGAATCCGCCTGGCCGGCCTCCTCCCGGCCGCCGCCCTGATCCTATTCTTCCTCGCCTGCCATCTCGATTCCTCTTCCGGGAACGTATACATGGACGTGGCCGGGGACGCGTCCTGGCTCCAGTACGATACCGTGATCGTGGTCTTGAAGGGTTCCGACGGCAAAACGGATACCCTGTTCAATGGCCATGTCAATTCGCTTTCCGATCTCAAGAAGCTGCGCGCCCAAGGCTATGATGGCGGTCTGGCCGATATCGAAGTGACAGGTCGGAAGGGCGGGCAAACCGTGTTCCGGGAAGTCCGCAAATACGATGGCTCCAAGCAGGCTACGGCCTCCAAGGACACGCTGATCCGGCCCGTGCCGCCGGGCAGCAAGTTGGAATTACATCCCGACGACGTGGTGCTCTTCCTGGGCGGACCGGATACCACCCTGATGCCTTATCCCACCGATGCCTGGAAGGGCAAGACCCTGCTATGGAAGTCCAATGAAATCAAGGTGGCCACGGTGGATGCCAAGGGCACGGTGACGGCGACCGGAATCGGCGCGGCCTATATCCGGGCCTCGGCCAACGATACCTTGTCGGCGCAGGCGCGGGTGCAGGTGGTGCGCGACGTCCCCGTGGTGGACGCGGGAGAAGCGGACACGGCGGTGCAGCCGGGCGCCAACCTGACCTTCACCATCAAGGTTTCCCAAGCCTACGGATGGATCGAGTATTTCGCCTGGGATCTGGATGGCGACGGGAAGCCGGATGATTCCCTCAAGAACATCCCCAAGGATCAGACCGTATTCACGACACCGGCGCGCACCTATACCGACCTCGCGACCACCCCGCTTTCCTTCTACGTACGCGATGGGGAAGGCAATTCCGCCACGGCGGGCAAGCGCCTCAAGGTCACCGACAACGTGCCGGCCATCGATTCCATTTCCGCCAAGCCCAGCCTGATCAGCATCCAGGACCCGGTCGTCTTTTCGGCGCATGCGAAGGAATTGGGGGGCGGCCGCCTCGGGAAATTCGCATGGGATTACGATGACGACGGCACTCCGGACGATTCCGGCTCGCTCTCCGCGAGCGCTGCATCCATCCCCGGCAACCATCTGTATCCCAAGGCCGGCGTTTTCAAGGCCCGTCTGCGCGTGACCGATTCCGCCGGCACCCCGGTTACCGCCCAGGTGTCCGTGGACGTGCGCCAGGACATGCCCGTTGCAGTCGCCGGCCCGGATGTCTCGGTCGAGCCTGGCGCCATTATCCGCTTGCACGGTACCGCCCATGATACCCTGGGCCGCATCGTACGCCTGGAATGGAAAATCGGAGCGTCGGAGTATACGGCCACCACCGGCGATACTTCCTTCAAGGCCGGGGACGCGGCCGGGAACCTGGTATGCGTATTGAGCGCCTTGGATGACGATGGCCAGGTGGCCAGCGATACCGTTACGATTACCATAGCCGCCACGGGCGCGCCCGCGATCTCGGGCCTCAACGACGATGTGGTCATAACCATCAAGGATACCGTGGTGTTCAAGGGCAAGGCGGACTCCCGCGGCGCCGCGCTCAAGTCCTTCAGCTGGGATTTCGACGGCGACGGCAAGGCCGATGCGGTCAACGCCATCTCCGGTTCCTCCGCCTCCCTGGCGGAGAAGTTCCGCTACGTGAGCGAGAACGTCTACAACGCCACGGTCAAGGTCGAAGATGAGGCCGGCAAGACCGCCACGGCGGGCTTCAAGGTGACCGTCAAGCTGGACGCCCCTTCGGCCAACGCGGGCGCGGACCTGATTTCCAAGGCCTCGGCCAAGGTGGATTTGCACGGCATCGCCAAGGACACCCTGGGGAAGATCGTGAAGCAGGAATGGAAGGTGGGCGCCGCCGACTACGTGGCCGCGCCCAACGGGGATTTATCCTTCACCGCGCCGGATTCGGGCACCCAGGTAACCTGCGTGTTTCGGGCCACCGACGATGACGACCTTACCGCCACCGATACCCTGAAGCTGACCGTTAACGATCTCAAGGCGCCGGTGCTTTCCAATGTGACCGCGGCCGCCACCCTGACCATCCAGGACGTATTGGCCATGTCGGCCAAGGTGGATGCGGGCGATGCGGCCCTGAAATCCTTCAGCTGGGATTTCGACAATGACGGCAATGCCGATTCCACCGGAACAGTGACGGGTACCAGCGCCACCGTAGCCACTTCCCATCGCTTCCCCGCGGCCGGCATCTTCACGGTCCTCCTCAAGATCATCGATGAAGCGGGCAAGAAGGGTTCCGCCCAAATCCTCGTCACCGTCAAGCAGGACAAGCCCAAGGCCGATGCCGGGGCCGACGTGAACGTGGTCGCAGGCGGCCAGGTTAGCCTGCATGCGACCGCCAAGGACAGCTTGGGAACCATCACCAAGCGCGAATGGAAGATTGGGACTGGTCTCTATGCGGTAACAGCCAAGAACGACACGGCCTTCACGGCTCCGGCACTGCCCGGGCTGCTCACCTGCGAATTCAAGGTTACGGACGACGACGGCCAGACCGATGAGGATACCGTGCAGGTATTCGTGGCGGCTTCCAGCGACGCTACCCTTTCGGATCTGAAGCCTTCCACCGGCACCCTCTCGCCCGGCTTCGCCTCCGCTGATACCGTGTATTCCTTTTCGGTGCCCAACGCCACGGCCACCATCGCCTTCACGCCTACCCTGTCCAATACCGGCGCTTCGGTGAAGGTGAACAACGCCACGGTCGCCAGCGGCCAGGCCTCGGCAAATATCGCGCTTGCCGTCGGGTCCAATCCCATCAAGACCATCGTCACGGCCCAGGATGGATCCACCAAGAGGACCTATCTGGTAACGGTTTCCCGCGCGGGCAGCGGCAATGCCGATCTCTCCGGCCTCACCCCTTCCGTCGGCAGCCTTAGCCCCGCCTTCGTACCGGGCACTACAGCTTATACCATGTCCCTGTCGAATGCCACGGCCAGCCTCACCTTCACCCCGGTTACCGCTTCGGCCACCGCCACGGTCAAGGTCAACGGCAAGTTGGTCGTATCCACCAATCCCTCCGACGCCATCGCGCTGGTGGTGGGCGTGAACAACGTGGCCATCTCCGTTACCGCGGAAGACGGCACCGTCAAACCGTATAGCATCGCCGTGACCCGGCAAAGCAACGATGCCACCCTCTCGTCCCTGACGCTCTCGGCCGGTCCGGTGAGCCCCTCCTTCGATCCTACCGTCGGCTCGTACTCGGTGGCGGCGCCCAACCTGCCCGGTACCACCACGGTTACCCCCACGGCGGCAGGGATCGGCGCGGTCATCAAGGTCAACGGGACCACGGTGCCCACGGGAACCGCTTCGGGAGCCATCGCCCTGGTGGTCGGGGCCAACGTCATCACCATCGCGGTGACGGCCCAGGACGGCACCCCCAAGAGCTATTCCGTCACGGTGACCCGCGCCTTGTCCTCCAACGCCGATCTTTCCGATTTGCACGTAAAGCGCGGCGCCTTGGTGGGAACCTTCGGCGCGGCCACTCTCGAATATACGGTGGTGAACGCCAACAACCAGGTGCGCGACTCCATTTTCGCCACCGTGGCCGACGCCGGCGCGACCCTGAAGGTGAACGGGACGGCCATGCCTTCCGGCTCGTCCCGGGAAACCGATACCCTCAAATTGGGGCCGACCAGCCAGACCGTGGCCGTGACCGCCGCGGACGGTACGGTCAAGACCTACACCATCAACTTCTACCGCGAAGGCCCTTCGGCCATCCGGCTGGGGTACGCCTGGAGCAATTCCATCGATACCGGGGCTAGCTCCGCAGTGACCCTGACCACGTACGTGTATAATTCCTCCGGCGGCATTGTCACCCTGAACCGCATCAATCGGGGCCGCTACGACGTGAGCTTCGCGGGCCTGGGCGCCAACAGCCTGATCGAGAACGGGGGACACGCCGACGTTACCGCCTACGGGAGCCAGGCCGGCGCCTATTGCAAAGACCGGGGTTCTTCCGGCCTGGGGGTTGATTTCACCTCCACCATCTACTGCTACGACGCCGCCGGTTCCTCCATCGACATCCCGTTCACGGTGGTCCTGCGG
>JAHFCH010000037.1 GCA_023249635.1 Fibrobacterota bacterium | reverse complement strand
ACGGGGCCTGGTTCAAGACGACCACGGGCAGCGGAGGCATGCTCTTGGGATGGGACGGCGGCCAGACCGCTCCCAGCGGCAGCCATGACCGGCATATCTGGATGTCCAATGACGGCAAGCTGAACGCGGGCACCTACAACGGCGGCTTCCAGATCATTTCCTCGACGGCGGCCTACAACGACGGCAATTGGCACCAGGCCTATTTCCGCTTCAGCCCCGCGGGCTCGTACCTGTACGTCGACGGGGCCCTGGCGGCTTCCAACGCCCTGTATAACGTGGCCGAAAACACCACGGGTTATTGGCGCGCGGGCTACGGCAACTGCGATTGGTCCCCCACCCCCACCAGCGGGTACCTCAACGCGCTCATCGACGAGGTCAAGTTCTCCCACAACGAGCTCTCGGCCGATTGGATCAAGCTCGAGTACCAGAACCAGCGCCGGGACGCGGCGCCCCTGTTCAACCCTTCCCCGGCAGATTTCGTTTCGACCCGCAAGTACGTATTCAATACCACCAAGACCGGCGCCAACGTTACCTCCAACGTCGCGTCCTTCCCCCTGCTGCTGCGCATCACCGGTTCCACCATCGTGGACGCGGTGCAGACCAACGCGCCCGACATCCGCTTCCTGGACGGCGATGGCAAGACCTGGCTCAATTACCAGGTGGAGCGCTGGGATAAGACCGCCGATTCGGCCGAGGTATGGGTGCTGGTACCTGAGGTCGACGGCAACAGCGACCACGATTTCATCACCCTCTATTACGACGACGTGACCAACGGCAACGTGGCCGATGGCCAATGCGCCGCCTGCGTGTTCGACACCAGCCGCGCTTACCAGGCGGTGTATCATCTCACCACGGGCAACTACAACGATGCCACCAGCAACGCCAATACCGGCGTCAACCACGGCACCACCGATGGCGGCGGCATCATCGGCAACGCCAAGCTGTTCAACGGCAGCAG
This sequence comes from Fibrobacterota bacterium, assembly GCA_023249635.1. GTDB lineage: Bacteria > Fibrobacterota > Fibrobacteria > UBA11236 > UBA11236 > Chersky-265. Next base: position 38,410 of record JAHFCH010000037.1, on the reverse strand, counting down.
CCAATGCATTTCGGTGCCCAGCGCGACCAACCTCAATATCACCACCAACCTGACGGTTTCGGCCTGGGCCTATTCCACCCAATTCACGGGCGCGAACCGACGCGTCTTGCAAAAGGGATACACCGACAACCAATATTCCCTGCGCGACGAAACCAGCAATGATTCGCTCTCCTGGCAATTGGGCGGCACCTCGGGCACTTACCCCAAGCGGGCCGATCCCTCCCTGAACGCCTGGCATTACCTGGTAGGCACCTACGACGGCGCCTTGTCGAATCTGTATATCGACGGTTCGCTGCAGTTGTCCAGCGCCGTGACCGGCGCCATCAACACCAGCACCGATTCCCTCGCCATCGGCCGCAAGCCGAACAACTCCGATTATTGGAGCGGCCGCCTGGATGAGGTGCGCGTGGCCAACGCGACACGCGACTCCAATTGGATCAAGCTGGAATACCAGACCCAGCGGACCACCGGCAACGTATTCTGGAACACGCGCGCCGGCCCCAACAATCTGGCGACCCTCACCGCCACCGCCGGCATCAACTCCATCGCCCTCACCTGGGGCTCCGCGGTCTCGGATTCGTCCAATGCCGATTCGGTGGGCCTGTGGGTCAAGTACTCGGCGTATCCCGACTCCGCCAACGTGGCCGGGGCCGTCAAAGTGGTGCGCCTGGCCAAGACGGATACCGCCTATACCTATCCGGCCACCTACCCGGGTACCTACTGGTTCAGCATGGCGGTGCGGAACACGGGCGGCGTGTGGAGCCCGATCACGGCCGGCTCCTCGGATACGGCGGTGCTGGCGGGCTTCACCACTTTGACCGACACCGTCTACGTGGACTCGTCCATCGGCAGCGACGGCAACAGCTGCACCCTGGCCCAGAACCCGGCCACGGCGCTCAAGACCATCAAGGCCGCCACCGCCTGCGAAACCAACTCCATCACCGATACCCTGTTCATACGCGTGTTACCGGGCACCTATACCGATTCCGCCGCCGATCCCAACAGCAAGCCGCAGGTGATCGCTTCCTTCGACCGCAATTCCAGGGCCATCCTGGGCGGGTATGTTTCCTTTACCGACAACGGCGCGCGGCCTTCGACCTTCGTCATGCTCAATGATTTGACGCTCAAGGATTTGGACGTGAAGGCGACCAATGCCAGCACGTACTACGGCGTGTACATCAAGAGCATCGACGCCAACGTGCGCGTGGAGGGCTGCCGCATCTACAACGGCGCGGCCACGCATACCAACGGCATCCATTGGTACGGGAATTCCAACAATAATATCCATATCGCCAATAACCTGATCTATCAGCCCAGCGGCGACGGCATCCTCATCGGATCGGACAATGCGTACAACGTGGTCAACAACGTGATCGTGGGCAACGGAACGGCGGCGAAATACGGCATCAACATGTACAACACCACCGCCTACACCGACATGACCATCGCCAACAACATCCTGTATAACTGGGATTACGGTATCCGCACCATCGCCGCCAATATCGGTCTCGTCTCGAACAACATGTTCTTCCAGGTGACTTCGGGACGCGAGGTGACGGGAACCAGCGACGCCAACAAGATCCTCAAGGATCCGCTTTTCGCGAGCATGACCATCGGCAACCGCAATGCCTTCAAGCTGCTGCCCGGTTCCCCCGCCATCGACGCCGGCACCTCCAGCTACGGCTCCGGCGCAGCTGCCTGCAACTTCCGTTCCCCCACCGATCAGTTCGGCACTTCGCGGCCCATCGGCGCCGGCCCCGATATCGGCCTGTACGAAGGCACCGGTTATACGGCCAACCCTTCCGGCGAATTCGATTCGCTCACCACCTCTTCCACCTCCACCACCGTCACCGTCGAGAATTCCAAATGGAAGCTGATCTGGGACAAGGCCCGCGGCGGCGGCATCACCGAGTTCTACGACAAGACCACGGCCCCGGGCACCAACCTCATCGCGACCAGCTCCCTGCTCTTCGATGCCAAATACGATGCCTACCAGGTTTCTTCCCAAACGTCGTCCGCCAACATCGTGCCCACCTTCATCGATCGTAGCCGCGTGCGCGCCATCGTGCGCCAACGCGTACCCGTATCCGCGTCCCTGGACGTGAGCATCTGGTATACCGTGTACGCTTCCGGGCACATGTACGTCGAAGCGGAGATGGGCAACCTTTCTTCCGGCACCGCCACGGTGGGCACGGTGGATTACACCCTGAAATTGGGGACGACCACGGCCGCCTATACCTCCGCGGGCAGCAAGAACGGGTTCGGATACCTGACCACCTCCAGCCGCGACGCCATGATCTCGGTCATGAACGACCTGGATGCGGGCGCCCCTTCGGCCGAGACCTGGGCCACCTCGACGGCAGTGTCGGGTACGCCGGGCTCCGTCCTGTTCAACACCACGGATCTGGTCGACATGCCGAAGAACACCAAACGCCGCCACAATTTCCAGGTCTACTTCGGGGATAACGCCCTGGATTTCACCAAGGCCGCGACCATCAATTCCGATGGCTACAATCCCAGCGTGGTCTCCCTCTCCGCGGGATCGCTGGGCCTGGATCGCAGCTGGCAGGTGGGCCTGGCGGGCCATTGGACCTTGGACGACGGCGCCGGTCCCACCGCGCGGGACAAGGCCGTATTCGTGCAGAACAACGCCGCGCTTACCGGGGCCAACTATAAGTGGGTCACGGGAAAGACGGGCGGCGGGCTGTACCTGACCGCCACCGACGTGGGCACGGTGACCGATAACGCCTCGCTGGAGGCCTCCAACGGCATGTCTCTGATGTTCTGGATCAAACCGGACTTCGCGGGAACGGGAACCACGGCCTACGTCATCAGCAAGGGGCTTACCAGCTCGGATGGCTGGTTCGTCCGCAAGGTGTCGGGGCAGAACCAACTCGACTTCACCATGGGCGCGGCCACGGTCACCAGCCCCACCCTCACCGACGGCGTATGGACGCATATCGCCGTGGTGACGCAGTCGGGGGGCACCAAGGAAGCTGCCATGTACGTGAACGGCGTGGCGGTTTCGGCCTCCACCTCGGCGGCCACCGCGACGGCCAATGCCGCGAACCTGCTGTTCGGATACAGCGCGGGCGGAACCGCCGCCGACAAGTTCCAAGGCAGCCTGGACGACATCCGCCTGTTCCAGAACGAAATGTCGAGCTTCGATATCCAGTCGGTGTATAACCGGGGTTATGCGGCCCGCTTCGGTCATTACGCCTTGCGCGCCGACAACAACAACCGCGTGGTGGCCTTGCTCAACGGCGGCGCGGCCCAGACGCGCGTACAACCCGCCTTCCAGATCCAGAATTGGTTCGGCGTGAAGAATCCCAAATACGTGTACCTGAACGGAACGCGGCTCACTCCCAACACTGATTACACGGTCGATTCCATCGGCACTTATTTCTACGGGGCAACCCTGCTGCTGCAGTTGAACAAGATCCTCACCGGCGCCGACCAGACCCTGTTCGTGGACGATGACGATTCCACCGGCTTCCTGGGCACGGCCGGGGCCATGAAGGCGCTCACCATCTCGGCAACGGCCAACGACAAGCTGGTGGTCAAGAATTTCAGCGATACGGTTTTCGGCGCCACCAGTTCCAAGCAATGGTACATGGAATTGGATCTGAACGGCTGGACCACCCCCTCCGCAACCCGCCGGACCGATACCGGCTTCGGCGAGATCAACGTATGGAAGGCCGCGTCCGTGGCTCCCAGCGTGGCGATTTCCTCCGCGTCCAACATGGTGGCCTACGACGGCACCCAGGGCCTGGGGCGCACCTTATCGCCCTTCTCCTTCGATCTCACCACCGGCACCAACAAGATGTATGGCGCCGGGCGCGGCGCGGCATCCCCGGCCAACTTCACCTATACACTCACGGATTCCTCGTCTACGCGCCTGTCCCTGGTGCTCTCGAATGAAAGCGTAACCGGGGACGGCAGCCTCACCCTGGCCAAGCGTTGGACCTTCTATCCCACCGGCCGCGTGTTCGGCAGCTATGTCATCTCCGGTGTTACGGGCGGCTTCGACATGGATACCCCCCGCTTCGGGCTTAACAGCCTGGCCAGCGCGGGCGGCACCGCGGCCTGGTCCGCGGCCACGGCCACGAGCAATGCGGCCTGGGCGTTCCTGGGCCGCGGCAACAACCTGCAAGGCTACGTGGGCGGCGTGTCGAGCGTCAAGAACGCCACCAGCAATTACACCACGGCCGCGTCCTTGATGAACACGAGCAGTACCTATACCCAGTCCGACATCAGTTCGGACAGCTACCGCCTGTGGCTGGAGCTGAAGCCCGCGCTGTTCACGGCCGCCAACGCCACCATCACGGTGAACTTCTTCCTGGACGTCTCCACCAACGTGGCCGATTCGGCCACCGCCGACAGTTTGCAAAAGGACGTGCGCACCCCGGCCGTCCTCACTGCCATCACCGGATCGCGGGTGACCAACGACGGGCTGGACTTCAACGCCGACAACTTCGCCGAAGGCGACGGCGCCTACACCTACGCGGCCTCCAGCGGCATCGCCCACTTCAAGTTCGTGAACACGGTAACCAGCTTCTATCCGGCCTTCCGCATCTCTTCCTGGACCCAGGGCACCCTGCCCGAATTCGTCGTGGTCGACAACCAGGTGCTTAACCGCGGCTACCAGTACAACAGCTACCTGAATACCGCCAGCAACGAAGTCATCATCCAGTTCAACAAAACCCTGACGCCGGGTACCCACGTGTTCTTCATCAGCCACAAGACCGGCCTGGCCGTGAAGCTGCGGGCCTTCGCGGCCAAGGGCGGCGAGGGCGTGGACACGCTGGCGTGGACCACGGAAAGCGAATTCGAGAACCTGGGCTTCCACCTGTGGCGCCGCGTGGCCCCGGGCACGGGTCAATTGGACAGCGGCCTGGCGGCCAACCCCATGGTGGCCGGCGCCGGCATCGCCAACGCCCTGGCCGGGGCGGCCCGCACCGAAGTAGCCAAACGCGCCGCGGCCAAGCTGGCCAAATCGCAGGCAGGCGACTCCGGTAACGCCGATGATACCCTGCCGTCCATGGATCTCACCCCCCAGGAGCTCCAGTCCCTGGGCTACCAACGCATCACCCCGCGCATCATCCCGGGCGCCAAAGGCGGCGCCGCGGCGGTAACGCAGGAATACCTGTTCCTGGATCGTTCCGCCGACGTGGGAACCGTGTACGAGTACCTGCTGGAGGCGGTCGACTTCAACGGGGTCAAGGTCCAGTACGGCCCGCGCACCGCCCGGCCTTCCAGCCCGCTGAGCACGGAGCTTTTCTCCAATTACCCCAATCCCTTCAACCCCGTCACCACTCTGCGCTTTTCCCTGCGCGAGAAGCTGAAGGTCAGCCTCATCGTGTACGATTCCCGCGGCCGCGTGGTGCGCACCTTGGTGCGTCCCGATAGGCCCATGCTGGCCGGCAAATACCGCCTCATCTGGGACGCCCGCAATGACGCCGGCATCGGGGTGCCTTCGGGCCAGTACTTCTACCGCTTCACGGCGGGACGGTACGTGAAGACCCGTAAGATGATCCTGGTAAAATAGCGTACTGGCGACGGCCTCCGCGCCGCGCCGGGCCGTTTATTCCTCCAAGTTATTGCCTCCTTCCTGCAATCCCGCCCGGCCCTCGCCGGCTAAGTTCGGGAACATGCGCAACCCCCCATCCCGCTGGCCCTGCTTGCTATCCACCGCCCTCGCCTTCGTTTTTACCGCCGGCACCGCCCTGGCGGCCCCTGGAGGCATGGTGCAGATCCATGCCAAGGGGCAAAACTTCCTGATGGGCATGGACAAGGCCGAACAGAATCCCGGAGAGCCCGCCAACGGATGGGCTTTCTACCTGGGTAAGCACAAAGTGACTTTCACCTATGACTTCCTGATGGACACGGCCATGGTCACGCAGGCCCAATACCTTGAGTTGATGAAGAACAACCCCTCGGGCAATGTCGGCGATATGAAACTCCCGGTGGAGAAAACCACCTGGTTCGATGCCGTGCTCTACTGCAACGCGCGCAGCAAGCGCGAAGGCTTGGATACCGTGTATAACTACTCTTCGCTAAGCAAGAGCGGTTCCACCGCGACCAACCTCGGCAACCTGGTTTTCGATATCCGCAAATCCGGATACCGCATCCCTACCAACGCCGAGTATGAATATGCCGAGCGCGCCGGGACCACGGGCAAATGGTTTTTCGCCCCGGACGGCCAGAACGTGAACGCGCGCGGGGCCGAGGTCGCCTGGTGGAACGATAATTCCGGCGGCAAGTCCCATCCGGTCGCCACCCGCAAGCCCAATCCCTGGGGCCTCTACGACATGGTCGGCAACCTGTTCGAATGGTGCAACGATTGGAACGCGCCCTATGCGACCACGGATGAGGTTGATCCCGTCGGCGCCGCGAGCAGTCCCGAGAACAACAAGGTGGCCAAAGGCGGATCGTTCAAGACCGATATCGCCGGCCACATGCGCATCGCCTACCATTACAAATGGGGCCCCAACAGCCAGGCCATCCTGGGGGCCTATGGCGGCATCGGCGAGATCGGATTCCGAACCGTACGTACCGTGACCGCGAGCTCGGGCTTCTGGCCCCAGCCCCAGCCCCGCAAGGCGGGAACCATTCCGGTACTCGAGGCCCGGGACGGAATCCCGCGCTCCGTTAACGGGGCGGCTTTATCCTGGGGACGGCCGGGAAGGGTTACGGTTTTTTGGCGATGATGCGCATGCCGCCGGCGGCTGCGGCCGTGAGCGACTCGACACGGAAACCCGCGGCCGAAAACAGGTTGCGCAAGGTGGTCTCGCTCCACGAGTAGAATGCGCCTTCGGCGGAAGGGATCAGGAAGACCGCGATCCCGCCCTTGGCCGGGCTCGCGAATCCGCTCCGCAACAGCTGCAAGGGCGCGGTATCCGTTTCCAACCCTCCCTGGCATAGGAATGCCTGGCACGATTCGGGTGGAATGTCATCCCAGGTTTGCAGCGCATCGATGCCGTTATCGTAAATGGGTTTCGCGCACACGCGGGCATCCGCATCGAGGATTACCTTGCCGGCGCAACGTAATCCGCGCAGCAGGGACGAAGCATCCCGGCCAACCGCGATAACGGTGTCGGAGGTTTTGACGAAGGCATGGAATTCCTTGGACCCTTCCGGGATCGGGAGGACGACGGGAGCCTCCCCGTTCAAGCGGCTGCGCGCCAGCGTCATATACGGTTCCACGCGTTCCTCGGGCACAGGCCGGGAAACCAGGGTCACGGCCATAAACTGCTCCAGGGCTTCCTCGAAACGTTCTTGCTTCAAAAGGCTCAGGCCGTGCCACAGGCGCAGGTAACCGTCGATGCGGCCATCCTTGGAATTGATGCTTTCGCGGATCCAGTCATGGAAATCCGTTTCCGGCGCGTTCATGATGCGGTCCTCCGCCGCCAGGATTCTTTTCCGGCCATGCCCGCCCCAATCCAAGCCCTCATAACTCATGCACAAGGCGGCGGTCAAAGCATGCTGCGGTCCGAAGAGACCGCCGACTTCCAGGCACGCTTCCCGCGCGTAGTCGAAAACCGGATGGGTGCCGGGCCTTCTCCGGAAAGGCCGTCCGGGCTCTTTGCGTCCGCAGGCCAAGGTGAACGAGTACTCGTGATGGGTGAGGAGATCCAACCCGTAGTCTTTCCACACCCGCCACGATCCCGGCCATCCGATCTCAACATCGTGGAAGGAAATGAATCCCCCTTCCTTAACGTAGGGATAGATGTTCTTGAAGTCGACAAGCACGCCGACATATTCGTGCGCGGCGTCGATAAAGACGAAATCGGGCGGAGGATATAGATGCCTTTGCGGAATTATGTCCGATCTCAGACCGCGCAGCGGGATGGCGTATTTTTCCAGGCCGAAACGCCGCAGGTTCCCGGCCCGGACGGGCTGGAAATCTTCGCCCTTCCCCATCAAGCCATCGTTGCCGCTGAAGGTGTCGATGGAATAAATCCGTTTGCCGGAACCTACGCAGCCAAACGCCATGGCGACGGTGCTCTTGCCGCGGCAGGCCCCCAGCTCGATGATTACTGCGCCATCGGGTAACGCTTTCACCTTTTCGAAAAGGAAGCGTTCCTGATCCTTCATGAGCCAGCCGTACACGGAATCCATCAGTACGGTAATTAGCGAGAAGCGTTCGGGCGGTTGGGTACCGTTCCGGGTCATGGTGGCCAGGCCATGGAACTGGGCCAGGTAGGGTCCGCTCTGGAGCAGGTCAATCCGCTCCGGAAGCGGGATGTCGAATTCCTTAGCGGTTGCGATCAAAACCGGATCGGCGATGTGGCAGTCGGCGTAAACCCGCATGAAGTCCCGCCCGATCCGGCGACCCGGCTATTCCTGCTGTAGGGCTTTCGCTTTAAGCAATTGGGCGGCCAGTTCCCAGGCAGCGATCATGGATTCCGGCTCAGCCAGGCCGCTTCCGGCGATTTCGAAGGCCGTCCCGTGGTCGGGCGAGGTACGCACGAAGGGGAGCCCCAAGGTGCAATTCACGCCATTGGCCATATCCACCGTCTTCATGGGGCCGAAGCCCTGGTCATGGTACATGGCCAACACCGCGTCGAAGCGCCCCTTCAAGGCTTGCAGGAATACGGTATCCCCGGGGAAGGGCCCGAAGGTGGGGAAGCCTTCCGCCTTCAACTCTTCCATGGCCGGCTTGAGGATATCCAACTCTTCGCGGCCGAACAACCCGTTCTCGCCCGCGTGCGGATTGACTCCCGCCAATGCGATGCGCGGCGTAAAGGTGCGCGTGGCCAACAAGGTGCGCCAGGTGAGCTTGACCACTTCCTTGATGCGGGGGATGGTGATATGCTCGAGCGCTTTCCGCAAAGGAAGATGATCCGTTACATGGCTCACGATAAGCTTGGGATGGACCAGCGCCATGATGACGGTTTCCGCCCCGGTCATCTTCTCCAGGATATCGGTATGCCCCACGTAATGATGTCCGGCCAGATTCATGGCCTCTTTATTGATGGGCGCGGTGACGATGCCGTGGGCCTCACCCGCCAGGCAGGCTTCCACCGCATGGGCGAAGTAATGGTAGGCCGCGTTGCCGCACAGGGCCGACATGCGCCCCAGTTCGAAATCGCCGTGGCGCACTAGCCCGAGGCTGCGCACCTTGATGCGGCCGTGCCTGGGTGAATCGTCCGGGCAGAATTGCAGGTGGAGGCCCAAGGCCTTGGCGGTATCTTCCAGGATCTCGCGTTCCCCCACCACCACGGGTTCCACGTCTTCGGAATGGACGAGCTTGGCCAAGCACTTTACGACCACTTCGGGGCCGATGCCCGCGGGGTCGCCGATGGTAATCAGAAGCTTCTGCATGCGTTCCCCTAAAATACCTTGGATCGCCCGGGAACCAAAGGTGGAAGGTGAAACCGTGGATTTTCGCCAATCGCCGCAGAGGTAAGGCAGGGGTGGGGCGCGCAAGCATGCAAAAGGCCCCGGGGAATCTCCCCGAGGCCCTTACCGGCACAGGTGGCCGGATACGGAATCGACGCTGCCGTTACGCCTTGCGGGCGCGGCGAGCGGCGAGACCCATGCCCAAAAGACCCAAGCCCATCAGCGCGCAGCTGGCGGGTTCGGGAACGGGGGGAATGGCGGTGCCGGCGATATGCATGTCGAAAGCGGTGGCTCCGCCATGATCTTCCAGGGCCACGGCAATCACGTTGTTGCCGGTGTGGAGGTAGCCGGCCGCGATGGCGCCGGTGTATTCCCAGCGCGAGGTGAAGCCCTCGGCATTGTCCGACGCGATCAAGGTGCCGTTGATATACAGCTTGAAGCCGTTATCCACGCCCAGGCCGTAGGTCAGGGTCGAGAGATCCCAACCGGTAAGATCGACATTGCGGCGCACCCACAGGTCGTCGCCCAAGGTCCCGTTGGCTTCCCAATAGGAGCCGGGGGCCGTGATGCCGAAATCTCCGCCGGAGGTATTACCGAAGGGGGCGGGGCTGGTGGCCCAGCCGCCGGTGGTGGTTTTCCACGCGGTGTTGCCGGTGGGGTCGGTATGGGTGTATTCCCAGACCGAGCCGGCGGCCAGGATCTCGGTCGCATGGACCGAGCCGAGGGCGGCGGCGAAGGTGAAGGCCAAGGCGGAACGGAAAGTCATTACGAAACTCCTGATGATGTGGAGCTCCGTGCTTATGCAAATCCCGTGCTCGAAATCTTGCGTCTATTCCTGCGGTATTGCGCCGACGTAACCAGGAGTTGTGTTCAAGGATCCGAATAACGGCGGAACGCTTTACGTTGATGAAATCCGCTCAACGCCCGTTGTGGCGCGGGTCTCAACGCGCCTGGTTACGGATGCGGCCGTCGGCATCGGCGGGTTCACCGCGCCAGCGCAGCTCCATGCCCATGCCTGCGGCCCTCCGAGCCCCGCTCCGCTTGCCCGCCACGCCTAGGGACGATTCGGCGGTCACGGTATCCACCGCCTTGGCTCCCGCGGCATCGCCGCACAGGATGCTGTTCGACGGGCATTCGGCGGCGGGCTTAAGCACGATGGGATGCATACCCACGGCCAATCCCGCCACGGCGAAATCCTCATGGTGCACGAAGATGGTATCCGGGCACAGGATCTTGGTGCGCGTCATGGAATAGCTCAAGGTGATCACGCCGTCCTTGGCGCCGATGGTCGCCTGCTTATTCTGCATCACGTCGTTGCAGGTAAACGCCGAGCTGTGCAATTGCAAGGTACCCGCCATGCCCGCGGCCACCTTGCCCGGCTCCACCCAAATCGTAAACGGTTCCGCCTGGCCACGCGCCTCCAGGGAGCCGGCCAGCAGCGGATCCAGGATAATGGGCGGGCAAAGCCCGTTGCTGCAATAAGGGGTTTCCGTGGCGAAGACCTGATAGGTACCGGCCTCCAAGGCGGGCACCGTGAAGACCGGTCCATAGTCCGTGATCACGGCGGGACAGATGCCGCCGTTATGCGGGGGTTTGGTGTAGGTCGTGAAGATTTGCCAGCCGCGCACGGCCACGGTCAGGTTCGTGAACACGTCGTCGCATTTGAAGCCGCTGTGGATGACGCGCATCGGAAAGGACTTGAGCGAAGGCGTCAGCTTCGGCTTGATCTGGTACACCAGCTTGGCCGAGTCGCGCACCGTCAGGGTGCCCGCCGAATCGGTTACCACGGGGACCAGGCAACGGGGTTCGGTGTATGCGCAGGGGGGCTGCAGGGTAATGCTCACGGCATATTCGCCGGCCTTGAGGGCGGGAATGTCGAAGTCCACCTGGTAATCGTGATCGCCCGCCGTGCATTTGCCGAGGGGATTGTTCTCGGCCATCACCGAAAGATGCAAGCTGCCCGTCTTGACCGCCTCGGCCGATTGCCGGGAGAAGATAGGCATGCACAGTTGCGTCTTACCGTACACGGTCAACGTGAACGCGTGGCCGGACTCGGCCTCCTTGGGCCCGATGGTAGCCGCGCCCGCGGCCGTGGCCAGGAACAGGATGGAGTAGAGTAAGGGATGCGTGCGCATGGGAACCTCGCTGGTGGCCTTAAGCCAAGGTAATAAGGGCCGGCCGGGCTCCCCATTGTAACAAGTGGCGGACGAAGCCACCCCCCGCCCGGCCGGCACGGTCTAATCTCGGCGGCCCGCTACGGTATGCGCCTTTCCGCGCCACTCGGCCCGGAATCCTGTACCGCTCTTGCCACCCTTAACGATGGGGTTGGCGTACCCGGCCTTGGGGCGCATGGGCGCCAACGCGGTCGCGCTCTCCACATCCAGCGCCCCGGCCAGTTGCGGCGCGATCCGGAACAGGGGGCAAACCGTGCCCGGGGCGCAATAGGGCGAGCGGGCCGCGAACACCTGGTAGGTGCCGGCGGTAAGCGCGGGAACCTCGAAGTCGATGCCCGGGAAAGGCATGATGCACGCGATTTCGGGTCTCGGATTGACGGTGAAGTTGAGGTAGATGGCCGGACGCTGGGTATCGGCGGAAACCGCCGAGATCTGATCGGCGCAGTTGAACTTGCCGTTGAGATGGATCTTGATCCCGGCGCCCGCCCGGGCATGTTCCGGGGTGAAGACGTAACCGAGATGGGCCGAGTCCGTAACCGTGATGTTACCCAGATCCTTGACGATGTACGCGACCGGGCACGGCGTGGGGGCCAGCTCGCAGGCCTGGCGCCAGCGGATGGTCACGGGATGGCTTCCGGAATCCAGCGCGGGTACGCTGAATTCGGTGCGGTAAGGCGAAGTCGAATTGACCGCGCATAGGGCGGCGGGATTGCTTTCCACCACTACCGAGAGCATCAGCTTGCCGTCGGCGTATTGGGCCTCGTGATGGGAAAAGAGCGGAGCGCAGTAGCCCTCCATATCCCCGGATACCGCCAAGGTGGAAACATGATGCCCTTCGATCCAGTAGGGCGAAAGGCTGGCGGTGGTCGCAGCCGCTGCCGCTCCCGCCGAGGTCGCCCAAGCGCAGATCCCGGCCAGCGCCAAGGCGCGCGCGAGCGCCCGCACCCCCGCTGACTCAGGCCTTAGCAATGATCCCAGGTCATCGATCCCGGTCAGCGCCGCCGTCCCTGCCCCCGCCCCTATCCCCGTCATGTCTGCCATGTGTTCCATCTTGTTCTCCCGTATCCGTATTCCGGTTCAGCGTAATTCAGAGCGGTTCAGCGAACCTCACCTTACAATAGGCAGGAATTGTTGCTTGCCTTCGGGCGAAGTCAGGCGCAAGAGGCTCACCGCATTGGCCGGCGCGCGGCTCACGGAAATCTCCACCTTGTCCCCGGCCGCACCCGTCACCGTACGATCTCCCAACACGCGGCCTTCCACGCTCACCAGCTCGGCATGCCAGGCGCCGGCGCGGCCCTGGGGCAGCGCGAACACGGCGATGTTGCCGCGCAGGGAAACCCGTGGCCCATGGGCGCGCAGTTCCGAGATGCGCACGGCCAAGGTGGTCATCACCACCAGGGTATCGGAGGGCACCGGCGCGATGCGGTCGATGGCGCAGAAAGGCGCGGTCACTTCGCAAGCCAACAACTGGGTCACGTACACGGGATACGTGCCCACCTTCATGGCCTGCATCGAGAAGCTCGGTCCCCAAGGATGCATATCCTGGATGCAAATGTTCTCGGGATGGGTTTCCATCAAGAAGGTCGTGTAGATGCCGCCGCCGCTCTGGGTCACGCCTTGATGCGAGACGGTGGTGGTGCAGTTGCCCACGTCCTGGTTGAGCAATTGCATGGTGAAGGCCTTGCCGGCCAACTGGGCATGCTCCTTGAGGAACCAACCCTTGCGCGCCACCGAGCCCTGGATGGTAAGCGTACCCGCCAAGGTGCTCACGGGGATGTAATTGCAGACGGTGGCGGTACACTTGCGCGTCGCCATCACCTTGTAGGACCCCACCGGGAGCGCGGGCATTTTGAATGTCGGGCCATAGGGCTTATAGATGGCCGGGCAAACCGTGCCGGCATGCTCGTAGTCCTTGAACGAAAGGTTGATCACGTCGCCGTCCATGCTCACGTCCAGATTGTCGTAGGTGGTACCGCAATTGAATCCGTAGCTGAGCAACTGCAAATCGAATCCCTTATCGGCCGCCGCGATGGCGGGGGTTATGGTAAAGGTCAACCCGCTGACGGTTTCGGAAACCACCAGGTTCCCGGCCGAGACCGGTGCCACCTTGATGGCGCAGGCCGGATTGGTATACAGGCATTCAGGCATGTTGGTGGCCCATACCTCATAGGTGCCCGGCTTCATGGCGGGCATCTGGAACATGGGCACATTGGCCATGATGTCCGGCTCGATGATGCTACCGTCGGAGGCGGGCTTCTGTCCGTCCGCGTAGATCGGGCACAAGGGAGGCACCGGTACGTCCTGGGCGATTTTCGGATCATCGATGAAAATGGGCGGGTCGATGATGATGCGGTTGTCCATGGTGTAGCGCAGATCCACGCGGTTCCCGTACACGGTCACGCTCTCGCGCGAGAACACGGTATTGCAATTGGCCGTCACGCCGTAGAGGCTCAAGGTAAAGGCCTTGTTGGCCGGCGCCGGATTCGGCAGCACGGAAAGGGGCACCGGGACAATCTGGGCCCGCGCCGGTGTTGCCGACAAGGCCATGGCCAAAGCTACGGCCAGGAAGGACAGAGGAGACCAGAGGCGTAACGGTGAGGGGGTGCGGCTAATCGACATGGGCGATCCTCCTATCGGGTCTTGAACCCATCAAGTTGTAGTGTATTACATGACAAGTATAACCAAACAATCCCCGTAACAAAAGCGATTTTTAATCTCAACGCCGGTTATTTGTAGTGTGATATTGGAATAAAATCCCCCATCTTTTCCCCAAAACCCTGAAATCCAGCTTTTTTCGGCCCCGCGGCCCCCATAATGCGGCGCCGCTCCCGGCCTGAAACTACTTTTACCGCTCTCCTTCCCAATCGAGGAACCCATGGCCGAGAAGTTCGTCTACTACATGCACCGCCTCAATAAGACCTATCCCCCCCAGAAGGAGGTCCTAAAGCAGGTCTCCCTCTCCTTCTATTATGGGGCGAAGATCGGCATCATCGGGTACAACGGCTCAGGCAAATCCACCCTGCTACGTATCATGGCCGGTACCGACAAGGACTTCCAGGGCGAAGCCTGGCTGGAAGCGGGCCGCACCGTGGGCTACCTGCCGCAAGAGCCCAAGCTCGATGAGACCCTCGACGTGAAAGGCAACGTGGAGCTCGCCGTGAAGGAAGTCAAAACCCTCATGGACGATTTCAACGCGCTCTCGCTCAAGTTCGGCGAACCCATGAGCGACGCCGAAATGGAAAAGCTGATGGAGAAGCAGGCCAAGCTCCAGGACAAGATCGACGCAGTGGACGGCTGGAATCTGGATCGCCATCTCGAAATCGCCATGGACGCATTGCGGTTACCCCCCGGCGACGCCTCCATCAAGAACCTCTCCGGCGGCGAAAAGCGCCGCGTCGCGCTCTGCCGACTCTTGCTCGAAAAGCCCGACCTGTTGCTGCTCGACGAACCCACTAATCACCTGGACGCCGAATCCGTAGCCTGGCTCGAACGCCATCTGCGCGACTACGCCGGCTCCGTCATCCTCGTCACCCATGATCGCTACTTCCTCGACAACGTGGTGGGTTGGATCCTGGAACTGGATCGCGGCCGCGGCATCCCGTGGGAAGGCAACTACAGCAGCTGGCTCGATCAGAAGACCCAGAAGATGGCCTCGGAAGAAAAAGAAGAGAGCCGCCGCCAGAAGCAGCTCAAGTCAGAACTGGAATGGGTGCGCACCAGCGCCAAGGCCCGCCAGGCCAAGGGCAAGGCCCGCCTCGCCGCCTACGAGAAGTTGCAGGAGATGAGCGGCCCGGAAAAGCTCGGCTCGACTTCCATCGCGATCCCCAACGGACCGCGCCTGGGCGATAACGTGATCCAGGCCAAGGGCCTCTCCAAGGCCTACGGCGACAAGCTCCTGTTCGAGAACCTCGAATTCGATCTGCCCAAGGCCGGCATCGTCGGCATCATCGGCCCCAACGGCGCCGGCAAGACCACGCTCTTCCGCATGATCACGGGCCAGGAAAAACCCGACTCCGGCGAACTCAAGGTCGGCGAATCCGTGAAGCTCAGCTACGTGGACCAGAGCCGCGACAGCCTCAACGGCGAGAACACGGTCTTCAAGGAAATCTCCGGCGACCTCGACATGCTCAAAATCGGCGGCATGGAAATAAACTCCCGCGCCTACGTAGGCAAGTTCAACTTCTCCGGCAGCGACCAACAATCCAAAGTCAACGAAATCTCCGGCGGCCAACGCAACCGCGTGCATCTTGCGAAGCTGCTTTTGACGGCGGGCAATGTTTTGTTGCTCGACGAACCCACCAACGATCTCGACGTGGAAACCTTGCAGGCGCTGGAGCAGGGGATTCTGAATTTCTCCGGTTGCGCCGTGGTCATTTCGCATGATCGCTGGTTCCTGGATCGCATCGCGACGCACATCCTGGCCTTCGAGGGCGATTCGCAGGTGGTGTGGTACGAGGGCAACTACGCGGCTTATGAAGAGAACCGCAAGAAGCGGTTGGGCATCGATGCGGATACCCCGACGCGGTTGAAGTACAAGCCTCTGGTACGGAAGTAGGGGATGGGCGGCGCGGCAGCGTTCCGGGGGATCCCGGAGCCGCTTCTGCGCGGGCTACGCGGGTAGAGTGCGATTCCGGGTCCCGTACATGGCGACGAGCCCGCACGGAAAAGTCCCGGTTGCCGCCAGCGCCTGGGGGAGGATTCGATCCAATCCCTCACGACAGGCGCTGTGGCGGAAAATCAGGGGGACGGGGACACGGCGGAAGCGGGCTTGGTATCCAGCGCTCCAGGGGTATCGTTGATGAGATCATAGGTCATTCCCGACCGGAATCCCATCGGCCAATAGATGATCGCGTAGGGGGGCCAGAAGATCGAGACGACGCGGAATTGGGCCGGGAGCTTTCCCTCCTTCATGGTGGCGCCGTCTTTATCCAGCCGATACGGAATGCCGCCCGCGGAGTTCCAAAAGAAGGGGCGGACTTTGGCCAATCCGGTCGAATCGATTTTGATCGGCGTGGGCTTATGGTCAAGGTACAGTGAGCTGTTATCCGGAAGCTTGAAACGGGCGGAAGTCGCGCATCCGACTATCAGCATAGATGCGATGCCGGCGAGTAATAGGGTAGGACCTCTCATATGATTCCTCTGGGTTTGAGTGGAAAGCCTCGAGCCGGAAGAGGATAGGTTAATCGAAGTGCTTTTCCAATCCATCCCGGGCCCCCATCTGCAACCGGCTACCGCTTGCCGCGATGAGTCGACTACCTTTGACCTGCGGCTCAGTAATCGATTTGTATACTCTGTTCCTATAGGCGACGGCTCTATCACCCCTTTCGACCCTGCGGCGCCCGAACATGGATGAAGCCTTCGATTCCGCCGCGCTCCGCGACTCCGTCGCAGAAGCCTTGCGTTTCTTCGTGAAGGTCCCGTTGCGCAAACCCTCAGCCGGGAACGCGTTCCTGGAAATCGCCGGGCCGGACGGCAAGGTCCTCTCCCTTTCCGAAAGCGAAGGCCGCGTCGATCTGAATTTCGGGCCCGGCCGCGGCTCCTTCGATTTCTCCGGATCCTGGATCGAAGAGGAAGAGGATGCCCCGGTGAATGAAGAAGTCGCCGAGGCCGAGCTGCACGAGGACTTCAAGGAAGAACTCGAGGCCATGGTCAATCTCGTTCTCGACATTCTCGATGAAAGCGTGTTCGCGGCCCGCTACCTGGAAGACGGTTCGCCACTCGACGGATTCTTTCCGGCGGAGGAGTTCGAGGGGATGAAGGGCAATCCTGGTTTTGCGAGCCGGTCGTGGAAGGGGCGGTTCGATCAGGGAGCCTGATCGAGGCTCAGCTCCAAATCAACATTCTAAGCCAACTGCCGCTCGAGCTTGAGCTTCCATTTTTTCCAATCCGGCATCATACGCAATTGGAAGTCCCAGAACTTCTGATCATGGTTCCGATGCACCCTATGGCAAAGCTCGTGTATCAGTACGTACTCGATGCAGCCGCGAGGCGCCATCACCAGGTCCGGGTGCAAGGTAATGCCTCCCGTTTGCGAACAGCTACCCCACCTGCCGGCCATACGCTTTAGGTGGAGCGAAGTTGGAGTCACATTGAATTTCACGAAACGAT
Organism: Fibrobacterota bacterium; assembly: GCA_023249635.1. Classification (GTDB taxonomy): domain Bacteria; phylum Fibrobacterota; class Fibrobacteria; order UBA11236; family UBA11236; genus Chersky-265. Next base: position 20,783 of record JAHFCH010000037.1, on the reverse strand, counting down.
CGGAAACCTTTTCCAGGATTTCGGTAAACTTTTCCCGCGCCCGTTCCCGATACCATCGTTCCAAAAGTGCCTTCGCCTGCGCTTTCTCGCGCACGTTGACTTCCAGTGCCCTTCCTTGATAACGGACACCGGGGTTCCGTCCCTCGTGTACGCGTAGGAGCATCTGCCTTCCCAAGTAAAAGTGGGTTTCGCCGGACCGGTATTGGCGCGGGCTTGGCCTCGGGTGAAAGGTCAGGAAAAACCGCTGCTGTTTTTGGATCCAGCGGGCTTTCCGCTTGACCAATTCGCGAATGCGCTCCGCCGCCGAACCGAAAGGCGCGGTGACCTCCACGGCCATTTCCGGGGTAACGGTGATACCTAAGGTCTTACGGGTGGTGAATCGGATACCGTAGGCAATGGTCCGGGATCCGAAATCCACGGAGTCCGAGGCGGACTTGGAACTCATTGGCGGTACCGGATTTTCGCCACTTCCAGAATCCGTTCCGCCAATCCATCCACTTCCTCGAAACTCAAGGCAACCTGGTACTTGTCGCGCACATGGTCCAGCAAGTAATCCCCGATCCCTTGCAGGATTTTGTTTTGCACCGTGCGATTGCTGGGTTCATGGAAATCGACTTTCAGATGCGACTTGACTAGGGTGTCGGCTGCAAGGGCTACCTCCACGGAAACCGATGAGATTTGGGTCGGGTCCGCGAATTTACCCGCCAAAGCTTCCTTAGCCAAGCCGTAGAACGCTTGCGCCACGGCATGATCCCGCAGCGCTCCCGGAATCTCCGAATCGGAGTGGTTGAGGACGTTCTCCATGATGGTCTGCACCTTGGACAGCTTCTGCGCATCGGAAATGCGCTTCTGTTCGTGGTCCTGGATTACCTCTTTCAGCATCTCCGAGAATTTCCGGTAGAAGGCCGGGTCCTCTTCCATCTTGACGCTGATATGCCGGGCCGTGCGGGAGGCGATGATATCCGCCTGCGCCGCCTCGCCCACCGCTTGCGCCACTTCCTGGCGGAAGGCGTCCTTGTCGAAGATGTTCACCAGCCCGGTGATGGGTTTCACCTCGTCTGTGCGCACATGGGTGTCGATCAGCTTCTGGATCTGCCCCTCGTATTGCTTGAAGTCTATGGCATCGGAATACCGTTGTACCACCGCCACCCGCAATTTCAGGAAGAAGGCGAGATCGTCCTTGTACCGTTGCAAGGTGGCTTGATCGACCTGGGTATGCAGATCCCGATAGGAAAGGGCCAGCTTGAGGATGCGGGCGAAGGCGGCCAGGCGGTCGTAAAAATCCAGGCGCTTGTCTTGATCCTTCAACCGCAATTGAAAGGCTTCCACGTCCCGCTGGTTGACCAGGCCCTTGAACAGGTCCCAGACTTCGGAATGCTTTTGCGGCAGGGCTTTCACGGCATCGGACACCAAGGTCAGGGTTCCCGATAAATCCTCGGCATCGAAATCCTGGAAGGAGGAATACAGCTCCAAGGCTTCGTCCAAGGCGCCAAGTACCCCGTAGTAGTCGATGATGAGGCCGTATTCCTTGTCGGGATAGACGCGGTTCACGCGGGCGATGGCTTGCAGCAGGTTATGGCCCTGGAGCTTACGCGTAAGGTAGAGCACCGCGTTCTTGGGTTCGTCGAATCCAGTCAGCAGTTTGGAGACTACGATCAGGATGTGGGGCTTCTCGGATTTCCTGAACCGGTTGATGACTTGCTTCGCATAGGTTTTCTCATTTCCATGCTCGTCCATCTTTTTTTTCCAGAAAGCTTTTACGACATCCTCGTTATCGCCATAAACGCTGTCATCTCCCTCGGGATCATCTGGGGGGGAAATCACCACATCCGAAGACACTAGCCCGATCTGATCCAAATGGTATTTGTATCGAATTGCTGTGGTCTTGTTCTGTGCTACCAACTGGCCTTTAAAGGGAGTCCGATCCTTGAAGTTGTCCCGGAAATGCAGGCTGATGTCCCAGGCGATAGCGTAGATCTTCTGCTCCGCCACATTCAATTGATCGGCGCGGCTGAATTTCTTCTTGAGATCCGCTTTCAGGTAATCGGGCAAAGGTTCGGAAACCAGGGAGAAATAGGTATCGATGGGCTTCTCATTCACCTCCTGGTACGCATGCCGGCCTTCGTACAGAAGCGGAACCACGGCCCCATCCTTCACGGCCTGGTCCACGGGATAGGCGTCGATCAAGGTGCCGAATTTGGCCAGGGTGCTCTTGTCGCGCTTGAACAAGGGCGTTCCCGTGAACGCGATGAAGCAGGCGTTGGGCAGGCTGCGCTGCATCTCCACATGGAAGGTGCCGTGCTGGGTGCGATGGCCTTCGTCCACCAGCACGAAGATATCCGGGCTTTCCAATGGCTTCGGGAGCTTGCGCACTGCGGTTTCGAACTTGTGGATCAATGTTGTGATGACGGCATCGCCGCTCTCCTCCAGGAGATTGGCGAGCCCCTGGCCGGTGGTGGCGTTCCGCACCAGTACGCCGCATTTCCGGAAAGTCCCGGTGATTTGATCGTCAAGATCCACCCTATCCGTTACCAGCACGATCTTCGGGTTCTTGATGCCCTTGTCCATGGCAATGGCCTGGGCCAACATGACCATGGTGAGGGATTTACCGCTGCCCTGGCTATGCCAGACCACGCCGCCCTTGCGCTTGCCGCCTTCCAACCCCTGCAACTGGCGCAGGGTCTTCTTGACGGCGAAGTATTGTTGGTAGCGGGCGACCTTTTTGACGCCTTCATCGAAGAGGATGAAATTGCGGGTCAAGTCCAGCAGGCGTTCCGGGTCGCAGAGGCTGAGCAGCGCCCGATCCTGTTCGGCGGCCAATAAGGGCTGCTTTTCCCGGGCTTCGAAATAGGCGCGGGCATAGGCGAAGGGCCCCGTGAACAGTTCCTGCTTTTGCGCAGCCGTGAGCGGGGTATTGACCAGTCGCTCCAAGCGGGAGGCATAGGCACGTTCCGAATCCGCATCCGGAAAACGTTCCGTCCAGTCGGCCCAGAATTTCTCCTCCGTTCCCGTAGTGGCATAATGCGCGCCATTCTGCGCCAGGCTCAGGACCAGTTGGGCATAGGTATAGAGCGGGCGGATGCCGTCTTCCTTCTGGTTGCGTAGGTGCTGGGAAACCGCCTGGCCCAGGGGATTCTTCATGTCAGGCCGTTTGCATTCGATCACGGCGAAGGGAATCCCGTTCACGAACAGCACCAGGTCCGGCTCGTAATGCTCCCGGCTTCCGCTACGCATCACGGCGAATTCGGCCGTCACGTGGAACACGTTGTTCTCGGGATGCTCCCAGTCGATATACTGCAAGGTAAAGGATTTCTTGTCCCCGTCCAGGCTCTGGTCCAAGGTCTCGCCCAGGGTCAGCCGATCGAAAACCGCCGCCGACGCGGCCATGAAGCCATCGCCTAGGGGCAAATCCTTGAGGGCCAGAATGCCGCGCTCGATATTGGCATCGCTGAATACTGTGGTGCGCGTGGAACTGACCTTGATGGAATTCAGGACATGGAGTTGCTTGCGTAGGATGGAATCGAGAATCACCTGCGTGGTCTTGCCGCCGCGGGCCATCAGGGCCTGTTCGGGGCTAAGGTAGGTGTAGCCCAACTTCTGCAGGAATTGCAGGGCGGGGATCTGGCTGCTGTGGTCTTCCTTGAGGTTGGGAAGGTCCAGGGGAGTTAAGGGAGTATTCATTTTAGGTCCGTTCGTATCCAGGTCAGGGACACAGTCTTAGCGAAATGGTTAGTGTTTTGGTTGACTAAAAGAGGGTAAGCGCGTATACTTATACTGTTCATTCGGCCCATCTTTAGCGATGGTCAACCGATTGAGCTTGGGGCCGCAAGGCCCCTTTCTATTTCCGCACAATCCCATACGGATCCGACGGCGAAGCCGCTTTGAAGCACACTCCCTGCAAGCAGGATTCGAACATCTTTTCGATCCCATATTTTTTGATCCGTGGTGTGGGTGTGCTTTCTTTCTTCAAAAGCGAAAATGCCACGCAATCGGCTAGCTGAATCATGTAGGATTGGGAAGAATTCCTGAAAACGGGATCTTCGATAATCCGTTCCAAGGGAATGCTCTTGGTCACGCCTGCATTGCCCCACTGACCAAACTGAGACGGAATGGGGTTGAACACATGCATCTTGCGCATGATCTTTCGGATCTCATGCTCGCGGCCCTCATCGGCAAAAATCAATGCCCGCGGATGATACCGGTTGAGGCGATAGGACAATTCCTCGAGTTCCGATTCGTTGAGTCCTGCAGAAATCTTCGTGGCCAATGTTTTGCGTTTCGGTATCTCGACCTTCTCCATCTGAAGGAGGGTGCGCTCGATCCGATTCAGCAATCGATCCCACGCGACCAGCTGCGGATCGCGGTGCTCCGATTTCTTCAAACACACATTGAAAAGCATGACACCCGGCAGCCTGGCAACGAGATTCAAGAGGTTTAGGAATATCCGGGAACGTTCCCATTTCCCGACGACTCTATCCGAAATATTCCCGCGGCCGGCGACCAATTCATGGGCATGGATTTCCTTGCGGAGGAAAACGCCGAAATCGGTTTTCAACCTTTGGCGATGGCTTTTGACTTCCGCAAAGCATTCCTGCCAATCGCTATGACGAATCGCAATCGCCGACAACACGAATTGCGCGTCATCGTGGGATTCATCGATGTAGAACATCCACACTGCCATCTTGCTACCCTCTGAAGGCCTTGAGGCGTTTCTTGCCGGTGAGGAGCACCTGCATCAAGCCTTTTTTTTGATCCCTCAGGCGTGCGGCTTTGGTTCTCAACAGCTGGATTTCTTTTTCGGCGACGTCCAGAACCCCGGCAATTGCCTCCTGCTCTTCGAAGGCGGGAACCCGGATGTCCAAGTTGAAAAAATCATCCGGCACGACATTCAATAATCCATGCGCACGCCCGCCTTCATGCGCGATTCGCATCAAGCCCTGGTTAAGGCGACCCGATTCGAAAAAGTTTTCCATAAAGGACGCGCTAACCTTCGCCTTGGGATGGATTCCAAAACAAATATAAAGCGTGGTGACAACTGCTTCATTTTCGTGCTTCAGCCGCTTGATAGCGCCCCACGGATACCCATTCGAGTAGCTCTTGTTGTAACTGAACTCCCCGCGTCGAAGCAAGAAGTAGTTGTCCAGAATGTCGCTGGCGATCACCTTATTGAAGTAGTCGGTTTGTGAGACGAAGCCGAGCCGTCCGGAAATGGTGACTACTTTCTGGCACCCCTGGTCATTTTTCCGGGTAATTCTCTGGAAAAGAGTATTCATATTGACGCGCTTCCACTCAACTGAATAACCGGGAAGCCTTTTCTTCCCCGTCAGCAACCGCTGCATCAACCCCTTCTTCCGCAATTCCTTTTGGGCAATCAGGGCTTGGGTTTTGGAGAGGACGCCATCAATCGTCATCAGCACCAAGGCGATTGATTGCTGTTCGGGTTTAGATGGAAATCGGATTTTAATTTTTTCCAGTTCGGCTTGACCAATGTTGGATCGGACCACACCTTGCCCACCTTGAATAATCTGCTTGCGAATTTCGGAAATGCGAAAACAGTACCGATTGAAATCATCATTTAGGCGTTGGTCCTTTGGGCGGCCTCGAATGACAAACCCTCCGAAAACCACCGGCGCATCATCTTGATACACTGCGGTCAGGCCAACCTCCGAAGTGACCTCGGACGTGCGATTGAATAGCACATCACCTCGCTTAACTTCGAAATCTCTCAGTTGATTTGGCGTCGCTGAAACGGTTCCTTGAACTATTTCCGATACGATACTTTCGTTGTAGATTACTTCCATGACATTGATGAATTTCACCCCAAATCCATAGCTCGCTTTGTCCGCGTTCATGCCATTTCTGAAGTCGAATAGGTTGCCGAGCGTGTCCCATTCCCAATCGGACGATAATACGGGGCTTCTTTTTTTTGCCTGGGTTGGCGTGGATACGGTCATGATTGATTCATCCTTGCGTGAGGGATGGTAAGGGTGGCGCAGCCAGTGCGCGGCGCCTTAGCGCCGCGTACCGCAGCAAAGCGGAGCCCTACACAGCCCGACCCCGCCGCCCCGGCGGGGGCACGCCCAATCCGACCTTGAATGGAAGCATTCATTTTTCATCCTTCGGATTCGATAGTGAATCCGGGGTCTTGCGATCGATACGTTTGATGCTCTCCACTGAGGGAAGTTCTTCCGGCATGGTGCCGCCCAAATCCTCGATAGTCTTCCGTACCTTTTTTCCGACCTCGAAATGGGTCTGGTTGGCCTGACGCTTGCCCTGCACGCGATCGCGCCGCAGCTTGTCTTCGGTTTGCGTGGCGCGGAACAGGTTGGCGGCCAATTCGGTGCTGCCCATGTGATCAAGAATCTGCTGGCTTTTCTTGAGGCCCTTTTTGGCGTGGATGCCCTTGGCGTCCAATCCGCCGTAGAGCCCGCGATAGCCGAAGTTCTGGAAGATGGCATAGTCCACCGGATCCAGCACGCCGGCCCCGCGCGCGGCGTCGGCGAGGTGCTTGTTGTGGTCGGCCAGTTCGCGGCGCAGGAAAACGCGCTTTTCATCCTCGGTGGAGAGGCGGGCGTATTCGTCCATCCGCTGGATTTCCTGCAGGCGGGTCTGCACCGCGAAATAGGTCTGGCCTAAGGCGACCACTTCTTTTTCCGGGCTGGAGTTCTGCACAATGAGGTAGCAGGCGTACCGGCGCAATTTGACCGTTTTGACCCCGCGCTGCGCATTTTGGCCGATTTTGACCATTTCGAGGAGATCCTCGAAATGGTCTTCCACGATCATTCCGCTGTTGCGGCAGGCTTCCTTCGCCTTTTCCAGCACGGGTTGGAAATGGCGGTACTCGGAATAACCAAGGACATCACTCAACTCGCGGGACAACCAGTATTCGCCCCCATCGGCGTCGATCTTTTTGATTTGCTCGAAGATGGGCAGGCCCGATTCCTCGACTTGCATGTCGTTCATTCCAGCAGCTCCTTCAGGTGCTTCTTCATCTCTTCCTGCACCCCCTTCAGCTCTTCTTCCAGGCGATCGATTTCCTTCTGCACCGCCACCAGGTCCACTTCGGGCTCTTCTTCGAAGGTGTCCACGTAACGAGGGATGTTCAGGTTGGACTCATTGCCGGCGATCTGCTCCGGCGTGGCCACGAAGCTGTACTTGTCTTCCACCACTCCCGCCTGCAATTGCCCCGCGTTGAATTTACGATAGGTGTCGACGATGCGGGCGAGGTCGCTTTCGCGCAGGCGATTCTGGTTCTTGCCGCTCTCGAACTGCTGGCTGGCATCGATGAAGAGCACGTTGCGGTTGGAGCCTTTACCCTTGTTGAAAATCAGGATGGCGGCCGGGATGCCGGTGCCGAAGAAGAGGTTGGCGGGCAAGCCGATCACGGCTTCGAGCAGATTCTCCTCGATGGTCTTGGCGCGGATTTGCCCTTCCTTGCTGCCTCGAAAAAGCACCCCGTGCGGTACGACCACGCCTACCTTGCCCCGGCCTTCGTAGGTGGTCTCAATCATGTGGGTGATGAAAGCCCAGTCGCCCTTGCTCTTGGGGGGCACCCCGCGCCAGAAGCGGTTGTAAGGGTCCTTCTCCGGATCGTAGTTGTTGCGGACCGCGTTCGGATCGTCGTCTTCGTCCTTCTCCTCCTTGCCCCATTTGTCCAGGGAGAAGGGGGGATTGGCCACCACGGTGTCGAATTTCATGAGGGCATCACCCTCCTTAAGTTTGGGGCTACGGATGGTGTCGCCCCAGCGGATGACGGCGCTGTCGAAGCCGTGCAGGAACATATTCATCACGGCCAGGGCCCAAGTGCTGCCGTTGGCTTCTTGCCCATAAAGGGAAAAATTGTTGGAGCCGACTTCCTTACCGGCTTTGATGAGCAAGGAGGCTGAGCCGCAGGTGGGGTCGCAGATGCGTGCGCCGGGCTTGGACTTGGTGAGGCGGGCTACCAAGGTAGAGACCTCGCTGGGGGTGTAGAATTCGCCGGCCTTCTTGCCGGCATCGCTGGCGAAATTGCCGATGAGGAATTCGTAGGCATCGCCGATGACGTCGTTGCCTTCCAGATGGGAAGGCGTGAGATCGAGGCCGTTGAAATCCCGCAACAGGTTCCTGAGGCGCAGGTTCTTGTCGCGGGCATCGCCCAGGTTGCTGCTGTTGAAGCTGATGTTGCGGAAGATGCTGCCGTCCTCGCTATTCAATTTCTCGCGGTTGTTCTCTTCGAGGTCGGCCAAGGCCATATCGATGCGCTGGCCGATTTCGGTATCATTCCGGTTCTCGTAGAGTGAATCGAAGGTGCTCGTCTCCGGCACCACGAAGCGCTCCAGCTTCATGGCCCGGGCGGTGCGTTCCTTGTCGCCCTTATACTTTTCCAGGTATTGCGCCTGTATCTCTTTATGCACGTCGCTCACGTATTTGAGGAAGAGCATGGTGAGGATGTAGTCCTTGTACTGGCTGGGATCGATGACCCCGCGGAAGGTGTCGCATGCCTTCCACACGGTGTTGTTGACTTCTTTTTGGGTGATTTTTCCGGGCATGGGGTCCTTCTATCGGATAGCTTGGAGGAGGGTGTTTTGGATGAGGTGATCACGCTGCTTTTGCAGCTCGCCGCGCAAGTCGGTTTCGCGACGACGCAAGGCGTCGACCTGGACCACGGCGCTTTGTTTGGCTAAGGTGGGCACTTGGATTTCGAGTTTGGCGATGTCTTGCAGTGTCAATGAAGGCACGGTCGCCGTCCTTTCATGGGATTTCAGGTTTGCCTGGGTTGCGGGATGGTTCAGGTACCAGACCAAAAATGCGGGAAGTACCTGGGAATGCGAGGTGAGGCGGATGACCAGGAAGACGGACGAGGCGACCGCCTTACCCATGGAAGGTTGGTATAACACCGCGAATCGGCTGTGACCCTTGCTGGCAAAGAGAACATCCCCAGGGAGCAGGAGATGTTTGGATTGCCGGGCATCCAGTGTGACCTCTGGTTCCACCCGGAAGTCGAAGGTCCCCTCGTCATCAAAGTGGCGTGCCTGGAGGTAGAGGATATCCGCCGCTTGGCTGGGTTGGAGATAGAGGCCAGTCGAAAGCGTGGCCAGTTCGGAGATGGGTTTTTTCATTTTTTATTCAGTAGACAGAATACAAGATAAGCCACGGTTCGAAAAAATTCAACGGAAAAAATGCGGTATAAATCGTACCGAATACTAATTTGAGGTTTTAGTGGGACTCGTGATTAATATCCAGGCTCGGATATATTCATAATGCACATACTTATTTGTTTCATACTACAATTTGAAAATGGATAGGATTGAACGACTGGCTTCCCACCTCTCCCACCATGGTCTCTGCCGGGCCAGGGATTTGGTGGCTGCCGGATTTCCCAGGCAGGACCTGCAAGCGCTCCACAAGTCCGGGCGCATCGTGCGCTTGGCCCCGGGCGTCTATCAAATGGCGGATGCCCCTGTCGGCGAGTATCCCGGCTATGCGGAATTGTTCCTGAGGTCGCCCCTTGCCGTGCTGTGTCTGCTCTCCGCTCTTCGGTTCCATGGCATCACCACCCAGTTGCCGTACCAGATCTGGATAGCTTTGGAAAAAAATGCGCGTGCGCCTCGCCTCGCCTATCCGCCCTTGCAGGTGGTGCGCTTTTCGGGCGAGGCCTTTGCGCAAGGGATCGAAAACCATGTGAGGGACGGCGTCGCCATACGCGTGTATAGCGTGGCGAAAACCGTGGCCGACATGTTTAAGATGCGCAATACCGTAGGCGTGGATGCGGCCATGGAGGCCTTGCGAGATGCGCTGGGAACTCGTAAGGCGACGCGGGGCGAAATCCTGGCGATGGCGAAGGTTTGCCGCATGGAAAGGGTGATGCGTCCCTATCTGGAAATGGAGGCGGGCCAATGAGCGACAAGGCGCATTCGGTGGCGCAACGACTGTTGAATTTCAGCAAGCAGCAGAATGAGGAGTACACCTTCGTGCTGGCTCGTTATGGCGCGGAGCGATTGCTGTACCGGCTTTCCCTCTCACCTTTAGGGAAAAGGTTCATGCTCAAAGGTGCCAGCCTGTTCCTGGTCTGGTTTGGCCACGCCTTCCGGACGACCCGGGATATCGATCTTCTGGGCGAAGGCGCCTCGGATCTCGATTCGGTGGCGAACCTTTTCCGTGAGCTTTGCCGCCCGGATATGCTCCATCTGGATGGACTGGTATTCGATGCAGATAGCGTCGTTTCGCAGAGGATCCTGGCGGCTCAGGATTATGAAGGGGTTCGCGTGAAGTTACGCGCGACGCTTGGCAGGTCCAGAATCGATCTACAGGTGGATATCGGCTTCGGCGATCCAGTAACCCCGGGCCCGGATACGATCACGTTTCCGGTCTTGTTGGATGCGCCTGCGCCCATCCTGCTCGCCTATCCCTACTATACGGCCATGGCAGAAAAGTTCAACGCCATGGTCTCACGCGATCTGGCCAATTCCCGCATGAAGGATTTCTACGACCTGATCCTCATGTTCCGTTCCTTCAACCCTAAGGCGGAAATCCTTGCGACCGCGATAGATAAAACCTTCGCGAATAGGGGCACGGAAATTCCCCGGACGGTGCCATTGGCTTTGACGGAGGGGTTTTCGGGAGATGATCAGAAGCGGGTCCAGTGGAACGCGTTCAAGAAAAAGAGTCGCCTGACCCAACCGATGGGTGATCTGTCCGAAGTGGTCCTGGAGTTGAGGGAACAGTTCGTTCCTGCGTTGCAGTGTTTGGGCGTTGTGGTGTAAAGCCCGTTGAGGCTTTGCCTGGGTAACCAGAATGTTTACGCTAAAGGTGACATGAATCACTTGAACCAAACAATAGTCCAACTATTATTCCCCCATGCCCTCCCCCTCCTTCGACTTCAACAATTCCCCCTTCGGCGCATGGCCCAAGATGGGTGGCGGAGGAATCGCGAAACGCCCGGCGCCACCCCCTACTCCCCAAGAACCCGATCCCGAACCGCTCTCACCAGCCGCCGAAAATCCGGCCCCCAAAGACGAGCCCAAAGTCTCCCTGAAAAACCTCGCCTGGAGCTCGCCTTCCGTCACCTTAAATGAAAAGTCCGAGGTCTCTCTCGAAGCCGACGTGCCGCAGTCCATATCGCATCTGACCCGGATCGAAATGAAGGCCATTGCCATACCGCCCAATGGCAAGGAAGAAGTCGTCGACAGGCAGGAAGCGTTCTTGAAGGACGGCAAGGCGCGCGGGCAGTTGACCCTGTTCTACCCCCAACATCGCGAAGGCGGCGCCCTGCCGGCAAGCTGTAAGTATGTCTTTTCGGCGAAGCACAAGAACTCTGCCGAAGCGCGTAGCGCAGCCTTGGAAGCAAAGCAGCCCTTCGCGAGCCAGGTCCGTTGGGAAAAACCGGAAGAGTGGTTCGGCCACACGATCAAACTGCTGGCGAATACCTGCCTCAAGGACGGAACGGAAGTGACCGCGAAGATCGCCTCCGAGAACGGGGTGGCGTTGGAATGCAAAGTGAAGGCGGCCAAAGGCAAGCTGGAACTCCCATGGACCCCATGCCTGTGCGGTGTCACCGCGGGGGCGGACGGCAAGTATCCCGAGAAGGTCGAATTCTATGCGGAGCTTTCATACGAAGGTGAAAAGGCGCTACCGGCCGGGAATTTCTTCCTGAAGGCGGTCGGGAAAACCGATTCCAAATCCTTCTCCAAGGATTACACCTGGGGCATTTTCGGGGTGCATTCGGAATTCGACCAGCGCTTGGAGAACGGGATCGCCGATATCCAGGTCAGGAAAACCATCATGAAAGCATGGCCAGGATATCTGGTCGACATGACTGCGGCGGGGATCACCGGAACGGCGAAGGGCTGTCCATATGAGGGCAACCGTTGGGGCCGGATCATCGGGGCGGGGGATTTGCCGAACCAATACCATGACGGCGCGAAATGGAAATCCATGCCCGCGGGGTTCTTGCCGGACGATGACATGGTCTCCGTTTACGGCTTCATCAAGTCCGGAGACAAGTTCAAGGAAGGCGGAGAACCCGCCTCTTTATGGCCGGAGAAATTCACCGAGTATGACTTCGACTGCGCCAAGTACGTACGGAAACGGAAGGATTGGATCAAGGATACCGACACGCGCTGGAGCCGGAAATTCCTGTTGCGTCCCAAACCCTGCAAGCACGGGACTTCGACAGGCGGGTGCGGTTATCCCCTGGATCTCAAGCTGGAATTGAAGAAGGTCGATGCCTGGCAGGCGCAGACGATCGCGGTTTGCAACGGGACCTTCCGTTCGAATGCGGGCTGCTTTTCCTTGGAGGATCCGGACATCAACATGGTGGCCCATGAAGTCGGGCATTTGGTCGGCATGCCGGACGAATACGAGGGAGGCGGCATCGACCCCGCCGTAAATGGCGATGGCGCGGTCAACGGAATCGACACCACCACGGTCATGGGAAACGCGATGGACAAGGTCAAGAAACGCCACTATGCGAATTTCGCCTCCATGGTAGGGCCCCAGGTGGGGAAAAAGATCGGCAAGGACATCGCCTTCATGGTCGGAGACCTTTGAGAGGGATATGGAAAACCTCGCTTCCGCAATCGCTGCATTGAGAGCCACCCCTCGCGGAGGTCCGCTGGATTGGGCCTTGGAATACGTCCAGCGTTCAGGGAAGCGGCATGCTTCTACCTACGAATGGGAAACCCGATTCGAATTGGACGGCACAGGCTCCACCAAATTGTTCCGACGGCGCGGGCCTGGGGATTCCCATCAGCTAGCGCCAGGCAGTTACAGGGGCAACTTGGCTGAGAATGACTTGCTGGTTTTCCTCGACACCCTCGCGGCCAGCGGCATCGACCAACTGCGATCAGAAACACCCAATCCCCGCGATCCGGTCAATCTGTTCCGTGTGTTGATCCAAGGCCGCCTCTTCGCCTTTTCCTGGGGCGTCCTGAAGCCGCCGGTTCCGCTTGGCGTCCTGCAACTGAGAAATGAATTGTCCCGATTGGGCAAGGAAGCATGCCCGATTCCGGAATGGAACCTCGCTCTATCCGTGGAGTCGATGACCTTCGAGCATGGTCTCGTCAAAGCCCGATTGCGCATCGTGAACACGGGAAGCCGGGAAATCCTGATCGCACTTCCGGCCAGCGGCGGTTTAGGCGGGGAGTTCGGTCTCCACCTGAAATACGGGGAAGCCCAATTGATCGAGGAAGGAGCCACCCCCGCGCCTTTCGAAGCCAAATACGCGCTGATGGATGGCACCGGACAATTGCCTTCGAGGTTCGAAGCGGTGCAACCGGGCATTCCCTACCCGATCGAATTCTCGGCCGCATTGGAAGGGACTGCCCCGCGCGGTTGGGTGGGCCGATTCGGGTTTCTGCATTACCTCGCCTCGGATACGGTTGCGGGAAAGCCGGTATTCAATGGCGCGCTTTTTTCGGAAGAAAAGTCGTGGTAGTCCCATCGATCCTGGTTCTAGCGCTATTGGGCGGGTCGCTTCCAGCGAAAGCGGATGGCACCCAAAACGGGTGCGTCGCAACCGTGTCCTCGCATGGCCAAAACCTGGAAACGGTTTTCTGCGGTCAGGACTCCTGTTTCCTGATGGTCTTCGCCGGGAGCGGGCTGGAATCGGCGCCCATCGGGCTCTACGGCGGCAAGGCGGATCGGGACACCTTGCTCCAAGGCGCGTCGATGCTCAATTCCCTCGTCAAGTCGAAACAGGAACCTGTCCCGCTCCGCAAAGCGTCGACTTCACTGTCTTTGGAGATAGGGGGTTCCCGCGCGACTTTCGTGAAGCGAACCGGGAAACGGACCGTTGCCGATTCCATTTACGCCTGGAAAAGCCGGAGGCAAGCGGAAGCAGGGGCATTCCCGATTTGGAAGGACAGCTTGGTGGCCGGGATGCAAGGTGCGAATGGGAAAACGATCCGGGTCCGGCTAGCAAATCCGATCGCCGGAAAGCGCTTCCTGGGTAAGGTGCTCAGCATGAAATTGGTTTTTGATGCGTCCCCGGGCGCCGAGGATAAGGTTCCGACCCAGCTTGAGGTTCCCATCGATTCCGCTGCAAAGCTGGTGGAAGGCGGAAGCCAGGTTTTCCCCGTGCCAGAAGGCGTGGATTCCATCTCCGCGATCCTGAAGGTTTACAGCCGTGAGACCGCCCCGCCCTTGCCCAATTCCTGCATGAAAGGACTGTTCGAACTCCGATCGCGCAAGATTGCAATCAGCGGGGACTCGCCTTAAATCTTCAACCTTTCCCCCTGATGTCATTTGACCTTCGAGATTCATATAGAACTAATCGGTTCAATAAGGTATATTCAAGGCATGGGTAGACCTAAGAATTTCAGCCGCGAAGAAGTGTTGGAGAAGGCCATGCCCTTGTTCTGGAAACGGGGTTATGCCGACACCGGCTTGCAGGATCTTGAGAAGGCCACGGGGGTCAACAAATCCGGCTTGTACTCCGAGTTCAAGAATAAGGAAGACCTGTTCCTGGAAGCCTTGGAGCACTACACCAAAACCCGCAAGGGCCGGGGTCTTTTGACCCAGGAGCCCTTCGGCTGGAACAACATCGAGGCCTTCCTCACTTTCAAGGCCGAGCGCAAAGACGGCATCAAGGGATGTTTCGCGGTCAATTCCATGCGCGATGTCGACCTGTTGCCCGCCCGGGCGCAAACCCAGATGTCCGACAGCCGCGCCCGGCTCAAGGAGAAATTCCACCGGAACATCGCCGCCGAAAAAACCGACCTCTCCGCCGAGGCCTTGACCGAACTTGTGGTGACCTTCTTCTCCGGGCTCTGCATCGAGCAGAATCTGAAATCGGAGAAGACCGATCTCCAGTCCCGCAAGGTCGAGGACTTCATGCGCATCATCCGTTCCCTCTAGATAAACCATACGCAAAAAAAGGAGGAGGGCGTTTCCGCCGCTCCTCCCTTTCGCATTTCCTCCCGTAAGCCGTCCGCCGCCGGGATTCACAGCCCTGCCAAGAAGGACGGGATGAGTCCGGCCACGGTGGCGGTGCGCTCGATTTGCGGGAAGTGGCCCGCATAAGGAAGCCGCACGAATTCCGATCCGGGAATGCTCTCCGCGTATTCCAGGCCATAGGCCACATCCGCGATCTTGTCGCTACTGCCCCAGGCCACCAGGGTCGGGATGGCCACCTCGGCCAGGCGGGCGCGCAGGGTAGGGTCGTAGGTGAAGAACGCGCCTCCGTATACACGTAGGGTCTTCTGGTTCTCGATGACCATGGCGAGGGCTTCCGGGGTCGCGGGCGCGACCGCGTATTTGGCGGGGTCGTAGAAGGCCATCGCCGTGATTTCGGCCGGGGTCGATTTGGAGAGGTCCGCGACCTTGCCGTGCGGTCCGCTTTCCACGCCCAGGGCATTGAGCAAGATCAAGCCCGCCACACGCGGCGAATGCCGCGTGGCCATCTCGCTGGCGACCCATCCGCCCATGGAATTACCCACCAGGATCACGCCGTTCAGGTTCATGGAATCCAACAACGCCAGGTAGGCGGACGCGAGTTCCGGGATCGTCTTGAAAGCTTCGGGCCGCGGTTGGCCCTGGAAGCCCGGATGGGTAGGCAGCACCACGCGCGCCGAACCTGCCATGGCCGCGGCCAGACCGGCCATGGAACCGGGACCGGCGCCGCCATGCAGGAATAGGTAAGGGCGGCCCGCGCCGCGATCGGTCAGGGAAATCGCCACGGCACCGGAGGGCGCCGCCACGGAGATTACCGACTGCTTGATCACGGGCTCGGGTTTCGTAACGGGACCGGCGGGATTCCGGGTTTCCGAGCAGGCTTGCAGCAGACCGGCCAGCCCCATTAGGACGAGGGCGGAGCGGAGGTAAAAGGGTCGGGTGGGTTTTATGGATAAGCGATGCATGGGGATTCCTTGTTATGGGTTGTTCGTTGCGGGATTACTGATGGGCCGGGAAACCTGCGAGAAGTTCCAGCACGGCCGCGGTCTTTTCGATTTGCGGCAGATGGCCGGCCTCGGGAATGGCCACGAAGCGCGCGCCGGGAATGCTCTCGGCGAACTCCCTACCGTAGGCGACATCGACGATGCGATCGCTTTCGCCCCAGGCGACGAGAGCCGGGACCGCGATGCCGCCGAGGCGGGCGCGCAAGGTCGGGTCGAATGTGAAGTGCTGGCCGCCGTAGATGCGCAGCGTCTTCTGGTTCTCGGCCATGGCGGCCGCGGCTTCCGGGCTCGCAGGCGCGATGGCGAACTTGGCCGGGTCATGGAACGCCATGGCGGTGCGTTCGGCGGGGGAGACTTTGGACATATCGGCGAGCTTGCCGTGAGCGCCGCTTTCCACGCCCATCGCGTTCAGTAAAACGATGCCGGCGACGCGGGGCGATTTCCGCGTGGCCATTTCGGCGGCGATCCAGCCGCCCAGGGAATTGCCCACCACGATTACGTCCTTCAGGTCCATGGCTTCCAGCATCGCCAGATAGGCCGAAGCCAGATCCGGTACGCTTTGCAGCCATTCGGGCCGGGCCTGGCCCTGGAAGCCGGGATGGGTGGGGACGATGGCGCGGGCGGTATTGGAAAGGGAAAGCGCTCCCGCCAGGCCCATGACCGAGCCGGGACCGGCGCCGCCATGGAGGAGAAGGTAAGTGCGGCCCTGGCCCATGTCGGCGAGGGCGATGCTGAAGGTGTTACCGTTGAGGGTGATGCGGGTTTGCGGTTGCGATTGGGTGTTCGTGCTGTTCATCGGGGACTCCTTGTATTGAACCGATTGGTTCTAAACTAACGCGGCCCCTTTCTCCCGTCAAGCGAATTCTGAACTAATCGGTTCTTTATTTTTCGGCTGTTCGGAGTGTGGGTTTTTGGGGACTGTAACCAGGGGAAGACGGTGCCCGGACCCGTTAGGGGGTCTGGGCCAGGGACCCTGGGCTCTGCGCCCACGGCCTTCCATCGCCACGTAAAGTCATTGTCATTACAACGAGTGTCGGTACAATGACATTACAAGCCGGGTGAAACCGATTTGGCCGGGGAGGAATCGGCCGGGAAGTAAGTGAACGCCCACGGCGGCCTGCGCCGCTCGGGAAACTTGGGCGCGCCCGGCGGCGCCCGAAATCCTCTCAACCGCCCGGGGTGCCGTCCTTCTCGAGATCCTGCAGATGCAGGTCCAGGGATTTTCCGGACAGGCGGATTTCCACCAGGGACCAGATGAGCGACAGCAGCATGCACACCATGGCGGCCCCGAACATCCATTCGCCCACGCGTTGGTAGCCCCGGAACAACAGCAGCATGCAAAGGGTGCATAGGATTAGCCCCAGCATCCCGAAGGATTGCATGTCGCGGATGAGGCGCATGCGCAAGCGCATGTTTTTGATCTCCAGCAGTAAAACCGGATTGGGGGATTCGCGGTGGCTGCCGTGGAGTTTGCGGATGATGGCGGCCAGGCCGAAGAAGCGGTTGGAATAGGCCAGCATGAGAAGGGAGATGGCCGGGAAAAACAGGGCGGGGGTGCTGAGTTCAATGCGCATTCCCGGAGATGTAATAAACCGGCAATAAACCGGCGATTTTTCATCTTTCCATAGGCCCAAAGCGGCGGTTGGGCTATCTTTCCGGATATGGAAACCCCAGATCGCGACGCCATGCGCGCGCAAATCGAGCAAACCCTCCGCAAAGCGGCCCCGGGATCGTATCAGAAGCCCATCAAGGTACAAGACGAGGAATTCGACCCCTTCCTCATCCGCGTAGCCCCCAATGGGCGTGAGATCAAATACTTCTGCGATAGCGAGATGGTCTCGGTGGAATTCGGGAACGTAGGCACGCATATCGACTGGAATCCCGCCGAGGACGAGGTCGATGAGGACAGCGAGGAAGAAGAAGCCGAGGCTCCCGATCCCAAGGTGGTGCTGAAGATGGTGCTGCAGACCACGCTGGATATCGTTACCGAGCGGGTGTTCGCGGCCGAGTACCGCAAGCTGCACGCGAAAGTCTCCAAGCTGCATCCCGCGGCCCAGTTCTCGGGGCTCAAGTCGATGCAGGGGTTTACCAGCCGGTCCTGGGACGGCAAGTACGACTATCCCTAAGTTAAATCTCTCAAAATCAACGTAATTTAGCCATTTATGGACTTTACTCACCGTATTGAGTAAACTTACTCAGTATGTTGAGTAAAATTTCCGGCCCCGAATTCACCCGCGCCCCGGTCGAAATCCTGTCCGCCCGATTGCGGGAGGATCGCAAGTTCATACAGGTGGTGGCCGGACCGCGCCAAGTGGGGAAGACCACCTTGGTGGGTCAGGTGCTGCGTCAGCTGGAATGCCCGACGATTTTCATTTCCGCGGATGGCCCCGCGCCTGGCGACACGGCATGGCTCACCACCCAATGGGAACGCGGACGCCATGCGGCTTCCGCAAAGGGCTCGCCCGGAGCGGTGATCGCGCTGGACGAAGTGCAGAAGATTCCGGGATGGTCCGAAACGGTAAAACGGTTATGGGACGAGGACACGCGGGGGAAAATCCCCCTGCGGGTAGTGCTGTTGGGATCGGCGCCGCTGCTGGTGCAGCAGGGATTGACGGAAAGCCTGGCCGGGCGCTTCGAGATGTTGCGCGTGCCGCATTGGTCGTGGCCGGAAATGCGGGAGGCGTTCGGATTCACGTTGGATGAATACCTGTACTTCGGAGGTTACCCCGGCGCGGCCGCGCTCGCGGGGGATCCGCCGCGCTGGTGCAGGTATCTGCTCGATTCCCTGATCGAAACCACCATTTCCCGGGACGTGCTGTTGATGACCCGGGTGGATAAGCCGGCTTTGCTGCGGAGCCTGTTCGAACTGGGGTGCCGGTATTCGGGGCAGATCCTTGCTTATACCAAAGTGCTGGGCCAATTGCAGGACGCAGGCAATACGACCACGCTGGCGCATTATCTGGATTTGCTCGGCGGCGCGGGGATGCTGACGGGTCTGCAGAAATATTCCGGGAAGGCCATCCGGCAAAGGGGCTCGAGCCCGAAATTCCAGGTGCTGAACACCGCCCTGATGACGTCGCAATCGGGCTTGTCGCCCGCAGAGGCCTTGGGCGATCCGGAATACCGCGGGAGGCTGGTCGAGTCGGCGGTAGGCGCCCATCTGGCGAACGCGGCGGCCGTTGGGGAGGGCAAGCTTTCCTATTGGCGGGAAGGAAACCTGGAAGTGGATTTCGTTTTCCACGATGGCAGAAGATGCGTAGCCATCGAGGTCAAAAGCGGAAACGCGCGCGGTGCGCTTACGGGAATGCGCGCATTCGCCGAAGCGTTCAAGCCCAAGCGAACCCTATTGGTGGGAAGCGACGGCATTCCGGTGGAAGCATTCCTCGCGAAGCCGGTTCGGGAGTGGTTGGCGGACTAGCCACCCGCACGCGGATACGCTATGCCCCCCTTTTCCCGCTCCGACTTCCGCGATCTTTTTCCTGTCCTGCAATATTGGCACGCGCTTACCTTGCCGCAGCGCCAGGCGGCCATGGCGCTCTCGCATAATTTCCAGCCGCCCGTCCATGCCTTCCGAAACCTGTCCGCCGATCTGGATGCGCAGCTGTTCGAATCCCACGCCGACGGCCGCAAGCGTCCAGCCGCCCCGTTGCGCGCGCTACTCGCTTTCCAAATCCGGTTGGCGGAATGGTCTTCCACGCAGCGCGCGCATATCGGCACGGTAGCGGTGCCCAAATACGTGGAGGCCGCGACCACGCATGCCCAGCGCCATGCCATGACGGGCGTGCGCATCGGATCCAATCCCATTATCGCCTCGGGGGCATTCGCCAAACGCATGGCCTCGGGGGCTTTCAGCCGGGCCTTGGCGGAAAGCGAAACCCCGCAGCAATTCCTCAAGGCGGTGGGAGGCTGGGTTCCCGATGGCGGCACCTTCGCGACGGCGGAGCACCGCGCGCTGCGCGAGTGGCTGCGGCTGGCGACGCCCAAAGGCAATGCGACCCGGCTCTTCGATCGCGGCGCCTTCGCCGTACCGGAGGGCTCGATCAAGCCCGAAGCCCTGGCGCATCTGGCTTGCGGGTTCGGGTTGGCCATGCCGGTTTTGCTGGCCGATACCTTGCTGCCGGCCTTCACCGTTTTGGCGCCGGGAAAGGCTGCGGATCAAAAACCCGCCAATGTGGAACGCAAGGCCATCAAGCCGCAGGAATCCTTCGCGCGGCCGTATCTGCTGGATGATATCGACACGTGGCTGCGGGCCCTCAAGGCCGAACCGGCTCCCGTGCTCGGCGATGGCTGGAGCGTGCCCGCGGCGCATCAGCGGCGGGTGGCCAAGGAGTTGGTGACGCTGCCGCGCTGGCTTCCCGAGGAGGGCTTCGCGGCCGAAGCGCGCTCGGCCGCGGCCTTGTGGATGATTTTCCGGTTGGACCTGGCGGAAACCGGGCAGGCGAAACCCGGGTCAGAGAAACCCGGAGACGCCCGCTTGCGCATCCAGCCCGCGGGCGATGCCTGGCTGGGACGGACGCGAAAGGAGAAAGCGGCGGCGGTGTTGGGATGGGCGCCTTTCCGCGGCAAGGGCGCGCGCTCGGGAGGCAAGCCTTCCGAGCGTTTGGCCTTCTTGGGTGACGCCGGCGCGCGCCTGTTTCCCGCGGCTGCGGAAACGGATACGCTGTATGCCTGGTTGGATGCCGCGTTCGCATCGCTGCGCGCGCACTGCGATTGGGAAACCTTTCTCCGCAGCGCCTCGGAAAAGGCCAACCCATTTCTGGCCGATGCCGATAAGGATGCGGAACTGGCGGGGCGATGGGCCGCGTGGGAGTCGGCCCCGGAAGAGGTATACCGCCAGCTGCTGTCGCATTACGCCGCGCGGCTGGCCTCCCTGGGAGCGCTGGCATTCGCCCCCGGGCCCCGGGGTAG
>JAHFCH010000036.1 GCA_023249635.1 Fibrobacterota bacterium | reverse complement strand
CCCGGTTTTGGGCGCGGCAGGCGGGCGCGGCATGGAGTTATAGCGGGTGCCCATGGGGACCGGCAGGCGCTGGAGGTTGCCGGCGAGATCGGTAAGGACCGCGCGGATTGCCGCCGAATCCGCCGGATCGGGTTGGCCATGTTCCGCGACCGTGTCCTTCAGGTTGGACTTCCGCAAGGAGTCGATGGCGCGTTGCAAGGAGTCCACCCGTTTGGCGACGACGCTATCGGCCGCCCTGGCGATGGCAAGGCTATCGCCCAATGTATCCCTTCCGGAATCGCGGGCCGCCCTTTGCCCGTCAGGCGAAAGGCATGCGAACAGCATTGCGGCCATGAAAGGAACGACGATGATTCTGATTAATTGCTTCCGCAACATAATTGCTCCCACGCTGTGCGGTTAGGAAAGGTCCCCGCTAGATGTTCCGCCCCGGGGATTCGGTACCCCATGGATGGGGCTCTATGAGCTCGAAGAAGCGGGGCAGGCCTTCCCGGCCCGACACCTTGGGCTCGTAGTAGTAGAACTTGTTCTGCGCGGGATGGAAGACCATCTCCCCCTTCAGCGCCCCGGTATTCCCCCGCGAGCGGATATAGGCCGCGATGTAATCCTGATCGCTCGGACCGCTGTGCTGCCGGTGGGCCTCGTAGGGATGGCTATGGATTACCTGGGTGGTCTCATGCGTGAAGGCGCTCGCGGGCAACTGGATGGAACCGCCGGGGTTGAAGAGAATAGGATGGGTGGCCACCAACCCCGCGCCATCAGGCTTGAAGGCCTGGATGAATTCGCCGCGCATGCGTTTGGAACAATCGGGATCGGCAGCCAGGATATTGTGGCGGAAAAGACCGGCGGCGACGGACTGCTCCCGGGTCATGGGCATCCGTCCTGCAGGCGACAACGGGGCCACGTTAAAATCCAGATGGCCGGCCAGATTCGCGTTGGAACGGAGGTTCCTGAAAGTGGGGCTGTCCGGACGCAGCCAAGACCCGTCTTGGTGGGCCCCGGGCGGGCTGGGCGGGGGCGCGGGGAACTGTGCTACCGGCCCATGTTCCAGATCGTGGAAGAATTGATCGTTGAGGAATTCCGAGGGCGGGCTTGGGGGCCGGGAGGGAACGGCCGGAGCCGGTTGGCGAAGGTCAGCGGGCCGCACGGGGCCATTCGGCGCGGGGTTGGGGCGCAGGGCCGGCTCGGGAAGGTGCGGACGCGCGCCGCGGAAGGGTTGCATGATCGCTCCTGGGTTGGATTTGGTTGCGGGACCCGCTTTGCGGGTTCACTGCCGGCCGTAAACTGGGAGCCCCGTGACTCGCGGGTTACGGTCCGGCAGCGGTTTTTCACTGGCCTTGCTGGTTCCAGGGCGGGAGATTGGCCAGGATGGCGGGTGTCTTGCGTTTTTCCGGATCGGCCGAAAATGCGTTGACCGGGGACATTTCCGGCATGGGACCCAATTCCTTTTCCGATTCCGAAGGCAGGGATCCCGGGGCAGCGATATGCGGGACCACGCCTTTCTCAAGGGCCTTTCTTCCCTGCTTCGAAGACGCCACCTGCCCGATCATCTTGGCGTCGGCCTCCACGTAGGCGCGATAGCTCTTCTGCTCCTCGACCATCTTGGTATGGCCTTCGCGGTATTTGAGGTTCGCCTCGTACTCCTTGTCATGCAGCTGCGCTTCGAACACCCGGGATTCATTCGCGTCGATATGCCCGTCCCCGTCGAAATCCGGGGATCCGTTCTGGTGGGCCGCGAAATCCGCCGGGGGCGCGCCGATGCTGTCATCGGCGGTGGCATAACCCGGGGACGCGTACCCGTTCTTGGTAGGCGCCGCTTCCCCCTCGGCCCCCGTTTTTTTCACCGCCACGTTCTGTTTGGGTTGGATCGGTCCGGTCATGTGTACTCCTTGATTGCGCGGGAGCTCCCGCGTCGTTTGGGTTCCGGCGATCACGGCGCATGGGCCGGGATCCTTCCGCTTGGTGACAGGTACACGGAGACCGGTTTTTGCCGAAGCGGCGAAAGCCGTCACCGGTTACGCCTAAACCGGCATTGCAGCCCGCGGGTGATGATTCCGGATCCGGTCGCCGCATGGGTTGGCGGAATTCCGCTTACGGGTTCCCCACGTAACATGCGCGGTACCCATCCCGCGCAGGGGAATTTTATGGCGGCATCGTCCCGATCGGCACCGTAACCGCCGCCCGCCCACCCGTTCCGGGTTTCCCTGCCCAAACCCGCGAATCCCCGGGGTTTTGTCGGAAAGCGTAATCACGGGGACCTGCCGGGGGCCAACCCGCCTGAACCGGAAAACTTTTCGGCAACTAAGCGTTCGGGGGAAATCCCTTCCCCGCGCTAAGAAAGGCATTCATCATGGGAGCAGGAATATCACGACCCTTGGACGCGGGAGCCGCGGGCCGCAATGCACGGGCCCGTCAACAGGCCCACGGACCGCAGCAACCCAACCCTCAGGCACCGCAAGTTGCGCGCGGGGGTCAAGGCCCTCGCAACGGCGGGAACGGTCCCAAGCCCATCCCCGCTGGTGCACCCGCACCCGATCCCCGTATCGGGGAAATGCCGGGGAGCCTGACCTCGCCCCGGGGCCTATCGATACCCGACGGGCACGGTTTCCCCCGCGGCACCCACGCGGAGGTCGCTCCACCGGTAGATGTACGGGGTAACTTCCCGGTTAACGAACGGGCCTTCCGCCTGCCCGATGGCCGCATGGTCCACGATCTGCCGGGCCATGACCACCATGCCTTCCGCCTGCAGGGCGGCACCCAGGCGCAATGGTCCGAGGCCCATCGCATGGCCGATTTCATGGGTGTTCGTAGGCCCCCGGTCACGCGCGCGGAGCATGCCCAGATGAACCATATCCTGGATCGGGTCGGCATCCCCAGGCCGGCGCATACCGATTTCATGCCCGACGGCAGCAGGGTGGATGCTCCCAGCCCCCGCAGCGTCCATCGCAATGAACCCGCGTCCGCGCGACATGAGCGTGAGGCTACCCGGCGCGAGGGGAATCAGAACGCGTTCTCCCCACCGGATTCGCCCGCTACGCGAATCCCGTCGCCGCGGCAGGCGCATCCTGCCGATGCCGCGGGCCGGACGCGGCGCACGGTACGTCCGGCGCCGAGCGCGAATACGGGAACGGGACCCGCGGAACGATCGAGTGCGCGCGCCGCGGATCACACGCCGGGATCGCATCCGCCCATCATCATCGGGGATACCCGGCATGAATGGGTCGTGATGGAGGATTCGGGACAGCGGGACGCACGACGCGAATTGGGCCGGCGGCAAGACAACGGCGCCACCTTCGAGCCGCCCCGGGTGGCCCGGGACGCCGGCGAACAGGTGCGTAGGCTCGGGAACCAGGCCGAGATCGAACCGTAAATCCCGGTCCGGAATCGAGAATTAAGCGGGTTCAGGGATTGGGGCCGGGGAAGAGGCCCTAAGCTTTCCTCACCAGCACGAAATGGATCTCGCGGGAAGCTTCTCCCGCCGGATTATGGGATTGCCCATCGAAAGCGGCGGCGATCTCGAATCCCGTTCGCCCGGCGAGTTCGCGGATGGTTGCGGCGGTGTGGATCCTTTGCGTATGGGTTTCCCGCAGGACGGGATCCCCCTCGGTCGCGGAGCAGAACCGGAAAGTGAATCCGGTACGCAGCAGGCGGGACGCGGGATCATATTGCGCGCGGATGGCATAGTCGCATTCCGCCAGACTGCCCTCCTGCGCCAAATCCGACAACAATTCACGACACAAAGCGTCCCCGGCGATATTCACGATGAAGATTCCGCCCGGACGCAATGCCGCGAAAGCCTCGCCCAGGCAGGCGGAAACCGCATCCGCTTCCAACAAGTAATTGAGCGCATCCATGAGCATTACGCAAACGTCGAAGCCCGGCCGGAACGGAAGCGCGGTCGCATCGGCGGCGACGCGGCGGAGACCGGGCTGCTGGGAAGAAGCAGCCAGCATGGCTGGGGAGAGATCGGAATAAACGACGCGAGCATGGGAAGGGTACGCCAAGTGCCCAGCCAACGGGCACGAGCCGGCGCCCAGTTCCAAGATGGACCTGGCCGCGGGGGCATAGGCGGAGATCAGTCCCGCGACGTAACGGCCCAGGGCGGAATAGTCATAGCCCGCCGCCAGGATCCTATCGTAGTACGGCGCCAGCGCGGTGTAGGCCGCGGCTTTGCCAAGGGACGCGTCGCGCAAAGGGCTCCGATCCTGCGGCATGGTCGCTACGCGGCGATACGGGCCAAGGTATGCACCACCGCGTCTTTCGGCAATTCCTGGTAGCTGAGGACCGGCTGGTTCTCCAATTCGCCTTCGATGAGGATCTTCAGATAGCGGCGCACATCCAAAGGCGCGAGCAACACGGGCGCAGGGTAGGCTCCCGCGCTGGCTTCGCGCTCGGTCCGGACCGCGTTGATGATTTTCTCGCCGATGCCCGGAGGTAACGACAGGGTGCCGCCGGCGGCGCTCACCTTGATGGATTTGCGGATGGTGTTCTCGAGTTCCGAATCCAGGGTCCAGGCCGGGATCACGTTTGAACCGGCGCCGTACCAATGGCTGATCTGCCGTCCGAGCGCCACGCGCACCTGCTCGGTAAGCATCACGATGTCCTTTTCCTTGGCGGACCAATCCACCAGCGTCTCCAGGATGGATTTGATATTCCGCACCGAGATCTGCTCGCGCGCCAGGCGCTGCAACACTTCGGCAATGCGGGGGACGGTCATGGTGCGGATGGCCTCCTTCACGACGCCGTCGATCATGGGCTCGACCTGGTCGAGCATCATCTTGGTCTCGTGCATGCCCAGGAATTCGGCGCCATGCTTGCGCATCATGCGTTCGGCCTGCATCATGATGATGCGGTAATTATCCAGGAAGGGGATCTCGGCCTTGTCCAGGGTTTCCCATTCCGTATCGGCCACCCAGTGGCAGGGGCGTGCTTCGTTATGGTTGCTGGCCGGCACCATTTCGCCTATTCCCACCATCTCCAGGGTGTCCCGGTTTTCGCGTACCATCAGGCGGCCGGGCTGTACCGTGCCCTTGACCCAGGGGATTTCATTGAGATGCAGGGTAAAGCTTTCCTTCTCGATATAGCCGGAGAAATAGACCTGGAACGAGGGGAAGGGTATACCCGTCTGCGCCTCCAGGCGGACTATCAGGCGCTCGAGATCGTCCCACAGGCGGCCGGGATCGAGGTAGCCCTTGAGGCTGGAATGGATTTCCACCACCAGGGGCATGGGCAAGGCGCGTACGCGCTTGGGCGGGGGATCGGGTTCGCGGGGAGCGTCCTTGACCTCGGCCAGCTTGTCTTCCGCCTGCTTCTTCGCGAATTGCTGCATGGCGTAGCCGGTACCGCCCACGAAGGCGCCGAAAATGAGGAACGGGAGTTTGGGGAAGCCCGGCATCAAAGCGAACCCGGCGATAACGCCGCCGCTGATGAGCAGGGCCTTGGGTTCGGCCAATAGTTGCGTTCCGATATCCCCGCCGAGATGCAAGGACTCTTCCGAAGACACCTTGGTGACGATGATACCCGAAGTGATGGAAGTGAACAGGGCCGGGATCTGCGAGATGAGTCCGTCGCCGATGGTCAGGGTCGAGTAGGTCTGCAATGCGTCGAAGGCGGTGAGACCGCGCATGAACACGCCGATGGCGATACCACCCAAAATATTCACGCAGATGATGATGAGGCCCGCGATGGCGTCGCCTTTGACGAATTTCATGGCGCCGTCCATGGAGCCGTACAACTGGCTTTCCTTTTCCAGCATATCGCGCTTGCGGCGGGCCTCGTCGGTGTCGATGGTGCCCGAACGCAGATCGGCGTCGATGGACATTTGCTTTCCCGGCATGGCGTCCAAGGTGAAACGGGCCGCGACTTCGGCGACGCGCTCCGAGCCTTTCGTCACCACCAGGAACTGCACGATGGTGATGATCAGGAAGATGACCGCGCCCACCACGAAATTACCCGAGATGACCACGTTTCCGAAGGTCTGGATGATGTCGCCCGCGTAGCCTTCGAGCAGGATCTGGCGGGTGGTGGCGATCGCCAAGGAGAGGCGGAACAAGGTGGAGAGCAGGAGCAGGGCCGGGAAGGTATACAACGAAACGGCCTTCTTGATGTACAGCGAGGTCATGAGCAGGATGATGGAAAGGCCCAGGTTCAACGCGATCAGGAAATCGATGACATGGGGATTGAGGGGCAGGATCATCAGTCCGATGATGGATACCACCATGAACGCCAGGTAGATATCCGAGTACTTGTTGGCGCTCTGGAGGTAGGTGGACATGAATGTCAGGTCCGGCAATTTTATGCCGAACTTCGGCTTGGAGGCGTTCTCGCTCATGGCGTATCCTTCTTGTTCAGGAACCAGTGGACCAGTTCCTTCGATTCCTCGACCATGCCGTTGGCGCGCAAGGTGCGGCCCAGCAGCAGGGTCTCCCACCCGTTCAGATCCTTACGGCCGCGGAAGGCCGATTCCAGATGCGCCAGGGCTTCTTCGGCGCGGCCCGATTTGAAGCAGGCGTATCCCAGGGCGGCGCGGTAGTTGCGCGCGCGGGGCTTGAGGGAGGCCAGCAGGCTGAACAAGGCGCGCGCCTTATCCAGGGCGCCGTAGCGCAGGTAGCGGGAGGCCAGGTAGGCCAGTACGGGTATCTCGTCCGGGCCTTGCGACTTCTTGCGGCGGGGGCGGGGTTCCTTCACGGTCTTCATGCGCGCGGCACCGCCTTCCGCAGGTTCGCCATCTCGCGGGCGCGGGTCACTTCTTCCATCAGGATGCGCGCGCATTCGGCGTGCAGATCCGAGGGCTTACCCGACAGCGCATCGGGAGGCAGGGATTCGACGAAGGCCAGGGTCCGGGCCAAATCCTCGGCAAAGGTACCGTGGGTGAAACCCTCGTCGCCTTCTTCGCCAAGCAAACGGCTGAGCCCCTTGGACTCGCCATCCTCGAAATCCTGAGCTTCCAGGCGCGGGATGGTATCGACCTGCTTGAGGCCGTCCACGCGCACGCTCTTGCCGCCCGCGCGCGACGCGCGCTTGGACTTGGCCCCGCCGGTCCGCGAAATGCGCCGCTGGGTTACCCTGCTTGGGCCTACTTGTTCCGCCATTTGGTTCTCCTATAGCTCTGATGACACAGAGCCGTAATCCTTCATATCCCTGTTTCGTCCGGCGTACGGCGCGTCTCTGGTCGATGGGCCTTATCGATTTCCGCGCCTGGGCGTCGGGCGTCGGGCGTTAAGAAAAATGCGCGCATTTTCTTAACGCCCGACGCCTAGCCACGAAGCGGCGTACGCCAGACGCCAGACGATGACTGCCAAATACGCACCCTGGTTCCAAGCTTTGCGCCCCATTCCCGAACCGATCTTCACCCCGCCCTTCACAGTGCCTGTCCCCGCTTGAACCTTCTCGCCCATTTCAACGTCTCCGCCACGGGCTTGATGAAACTTACCGGTATCTGATGATCGATCACGGCCTCGGCAAATAGGCCGCGGGCCAACGGGATGTCCCGCATGATGGGAATGCCTTCTTCCTGGGCGGCCTTCATCATGCGCAGGGCCAACCGGCCTTCGCCTTTGCCCATCACCACGGGCAGCTTCTCGGCGTTCTCGTCGTAATACAGTGCGATGGCGTAGTGGGTGGGGTTCACGACCAGCACGGTGGCCTTGCGGGTCTTATCCAGGATGGCCTGCTCGATGGCCTCTTCGGCGAGTTGGCGGCGGCGGCTCTTGATGTGCGGGTCGCCTTCGGAGTCCTTGTACTCGCGCTTGACTTCGTCCTTGGTCATCATGTTCTGCTTGATGAAGCGGTGCTTGCGGAAAAGGAAATCGCACCCGGCCAGGATCATGAAGGTTACGGAGAAATACACCAGGGTCTTTTTTATCAGCACGGTAAGCACCGGCATCATGGCCGGGGCGCCCGCATAAAGCGAGGAGATGAGCGCCGGAAGCGATCCCTTGGCGACGATGTAGAAGATGATTCCCAGTACGAAAAGCTTTACGATGCCCATGCCGAATTCGAAGAAGGCGTCGGGGCTGAACATCTGCTTGAGGTTGCCGGCGGGATTGAATTTACCCGGCTGCGGCTTAAGCGCGTCGAACGTGAACAGGAAGCCGAACTGGACCACGTGCCCCACCACGCCCATTACGATGGCCATGCCGCAAACCGGCAAGATGCACCAGGCCAGGGCGCGCCCCGCCACCACCAACAGGTTGGATGTGAATGCGCCTCCGGGATTGGCGATGCTGGTGAAGCTGCGCGAGAAGATGTCGGTGATGATTTTCACGAAGTAGGTGGTGGTTCCCACGATGAAGAAAAGCAGCGAGACCACGCTGATGGTCGCGGCCACGTCCTTGCTTTTTGCGACCTTGCCCTTCTTGCGCTCGTCCTGCAGCTTCTTCTGGGTGGGTTTTTCGCTTTTCTCCCCGCTCATGCCGTCCTCGCCGTCCTTCTCATGGGTTCGCGAACACGTGGCGGAGCGTGGAGAGGACTTCACCCGTCTTGGCGAAATGCGCCTTGAACAGATGGGCGTAGATGGGGAACGACAACGTCATCACGAAACAGGCGGCCAGGCATTGCAACGGCATGGACAGGAAGAACACGTTCAGCTGCGGCACGTAGCGGCTGATGAGGGCCATGCTGAAGGTGATCATGAACATGCAGGTGAGGGCCGGGAATGCCAACATGATGGCGGACCCGAAATAATGCCCGAAGGCGGAGGTGAAGAAGTCGATGCCGGATTGCCCCAGATTGGGGTAGAAGGAGCCAACCGGCCAGATGCGGTAGCTTTCGAAGAGCGCGCCCAAGAGCAAGGTGTAGGAGCCGGTAATGAAAAACAACACCTCGGCGTAGCGCTTGAGCAGGTTTCCCATGGGCGTGATTTCCTCATGGGAAACCGGATCGAAGAAAGCGGACATGCTCGCGCCGGAGCCGAATGAGATGAGATCGCCCGCCGATTGCGCGGCCCAGCTGAAAAGCGCGAACGGGAATCCGAATGCGAAGCCCAGGAAGATTTCCTTGGCGGCGAGGGCCGCGAAACTGAAGACGCTGGTGGGCGGATGGCCCTGGCCGAGTATCAAGGGCATGACGAAGAGGCCTAGCGATAGGGATAGGCCCGTGCGGACACGGTTGGGAATGGCGCCGTCGGAGAACATCGGCATGGCCAAATGCAATCCCAGCAGGCGCGGACTCGCCATCACCATCGCGAGGCCGTATGTCAGCAATTCATCCACGGTGAATCTCCAGCCTCAGGAGGCCGATCCCACTTCGGAAGTCAGGGAAGCGGCGAGGTTACGGGCCTGGGCGCTGACGCTTTTAGGCGCGCGGACGGCTTGCTCTTCAAGACCCTTGAGCAAGGCCCGGCATTCGTCGAGGCGGCCGAGGTGGTAGAGCCCCAGGGCCTTGACGGCGCGGGCCATGTCATGGCTCGGGTCATCGCGCAACAAACCCTTATCCAATCCGTCGATGGCCTCTTGGTAGCGCTCCTTGTAGATGTTCACCAGGCCGCGCGCCAGGCGCGTGGAGGCATGCCCGGGACGTACCGATTCCACCGGGCGCAAGATGGCTTCGGCCTGGGCGCCAAGGCCGTTGCGGGCCGCGAGCAGTCCCGCTTGCAGCAACGATCCCAACACCGATTTGAAAGGCATTTCCCATTCGGCCATTTCCGAATCCCCGACTATCGAGCGTTGCATCGTCGCCTCCATTGCTGTCCCTTTCGGATATAGCGGGAACCATGTCCCGGTACTGGATAACCTAGGTCGGCAACCCGCGGCAATCGGCGCGCGGACGCCCTATTTACGGGGGCGGTTACACGACGGAAGCAAGGATTACGGGGAATCCACGTGGATTAGCGGTGGACCGCGGGGGGAGGGGGTGGGAGTGATTACGGGGGGGGGGAAGGGTAAAAAAGGTTTAAGGTTTAAGGTCTAAGGTGAAGGAGCTGGCTTTGGCCGATACGGGGATCCTACCCTCCTTAAACCTTAGACCTTAAACCCTCTTCTCAGCGGCTGCCGCCTCCGCCGACGGCGTCTTCTTCACCGGCATCGACCGTAGGCAGAAATCCTCCAACAACGCAAGGAAGCGGTTGGCGAGTTCCTGGGAAGGGAAACGGCGCCAGGAATAGTCCGGGTTCAGGCGAGTCCAGTCCTCAAGACCGGCCAGAGGAAGCTTCAGCGGTTCCGCCTGCATGAACTCGGCGGTTACCAGGGCCAGCACCGTGCTGATGGAAAAGCGGGTGTTCATGGCCTTCACGCCGCCCGCCCCGGGATCGGAGCATAGCGAAGCCGGAGAGATGACCATGTGGTTCCGGCACGGGAAGGGACGCGAGGCATAGACAGTGCAAACTTCGTTTTCCAGGAAGGGGCAGGCTTGGGCCTGCTTGAACCATGCCAGCCCTTGGGCGCGGACTTCCGCGGAGGCGGCTCCGCCTTCGAGGTCGTGGCCGCCGGCGCCGGTGGCCCGCACATGCTCGCGGATGGCGGAGAAGCGGGAGGAGACCCGTTCCCGATCGGGAACAGGCAGGGCGGCCTGATACTCGGCCAGCATCAGCGCTTCGGGTGCGGAGATGGGAATCTCCTGGCGGCAGCAGGCCGCGCATCCCTTGGCGCAGGAAGCCGGTTTTCCGGCCCGGATGTAGGCGGACTCCATCAGGTCGACGAGACCCTGGCCCAGGGGCAGCACGGCGCGGGCGAAAGCCGCCAAGCTGATGTCCCCCGAAGGGATATCCAGGGCGGTATGCAGCATGCCATAGGAAGTCTTCAAGTTGACGAAGTAACGTCCCATCGGTTCTCTCCCCGCGCTCAGCTCCGGCGCAAATACCCGAAGGTGGCGATGACCTTTTCCGATTTCTTGGGCAGACTCAGGGGATGCGAGGAGGATTCCAGCAGGGGGTTCTTCAGGCCATCGCCGGAGAGGGTGCCGCGCATGATGTAGGCTCCCGTGCCGGCCTGGCGGCCGGTAGCGGTCACGGGCCACCAATACAGGCGCACTGTATAACGCCCCTGCTTGTCGGGCTGAACCTTCCGGATCATGTTCACGTCTATGACGCCGTCCACGGTATTCACGAATTCGCCCAGGGTGCTGTAGAAGTTCAGCGTGTAGCGCATCGGGCCCTGGATGGTGATGGTCATGAGCCAGGGTTCGAAACCCTGCGCCGCGGGATCGGGCAGAGCGCTGATCAGGGCCGCGCCTACGCGCCCATCGGCGCAATTGAGGCATAGGCCCGATTGGGCGGGATCGACCACCAGCACCGAAGGGGCGGCGGGCGCAGGGGATCCTAACGCGCCATACGAGACCAGGCAGGGTTTCTTTTCGGGCAGGATGGAAAAGACCGGGAAGGGATAACCGCCGATGGGGATCCAGATGGACATATTGTTCAGGTTTCCCACGGTATCCGTGACCTGCTTATGCGCCGGGATGAGTTTCAGCGAGTCGCCCAGCAGCGGATACTCGCTGGAAGAGAAGACGTACCGGTACCGGTTCTTGCCCAGGTCCTTGATGGATTCCACCTGGATAAGCCCGTTCACATCGGCATTGGTACGCTTGATGAGGAACGGGAATTCCCTCGAGGCCACGTCCACTTTGACGGCCTCGGAAAAGACGACTTCCAGTTGCGGTTTGTCACCGCGGGATTGCGGCGGCCGGGCTTCGGCTACGGTGACCTGGGGCCCGACGCCATCGAAGAGCGGGATATCCTCAGTTCCGAACAAACTGGTGTCTTGCAGGATTTTTCCCTTGGATCCTGGGAGCGTAGCGGTACCGAAAGGCAGCTGCCGATCCTTGAAATCGACCAGGCAATGCGTGAAGTCCACCAGGGATATGCGGCTCGAATCGACCTGCAGGGTCTTGGCATGATCGCGCGGATCCATGATGCCGACCAATGCCGGCTTCTCGTAAACGGCGCTCTTGAACTCGATCACGGCGCCATCGATGCGGCCGTCCCCATCGCCGTCGGCGTAGGCGCCATGGGTGCCGGCATAGAAAGGCCGATGGATGATGGGGGGGGAGCCGGGTCCGATCAGCGGGGTGATGTAGAACATGCCGTCCACCAGCAGCGTACTATCGGTGAAATTGGTAGGGTCGCCCACCTTACCCGTATTGGAATAATCGATGAAGTAGATGTCCCCCTTCCAACTGGAAAGGATCATATGACCCTCGCCGTCCACCACGCATGAATACAGTTCCGAGACGTGGGCAAAAGTACGCTTGGAGGTGATGGTTTTGGTTTCGGGATCGTATTGGGACAGGGTCTTGTCCCCGCACAGCACGACCTGGTTTGTGAACGGATCCCAATGGGAATCGTTGACGAAGGTACCCAAGGTCAGGGTACGCTTGGTGGCCATGGTCTTGGTGTCCAGTTCGCCTATGTGGGTCGAATCGAATAAGGTGCTTTGGGTGTACCAGGCCTGGTTCGCATCCTTATAGGAGATGGTATTGATCCCTTTCTCCGATCCGGTCGGCCGGATTTCCTCGGGCTTGCCGTAGGGGTCGAGGGGCGTATGGTAGAGGTAGCCGCGGTTGTCCGTGATCCAGGCCGATTTGAGGCCGGGTTCCACGAAAATATGTTCCGGCAGGTTCCAGCCGACCTTGGCCGTATCCATGGGCTTGTCGCCGGGCTTGATCTTGTACACTTCGTTCTTGTACTTGCCGGCGATGAGCAAGGCGTTGTCCCAGGTATACACCAGGCTGAAAATGGCGGGCACCCGGGGGTAGTTCTTGGGAGCGCCGAGCGAGAAGATCTGTTTGCCGTCCCAATTCCATTCCACCTTACCGATATTGTCCCCGTTGAAGTCGCGGGAAAAGGTGAAGTAGAAATAGCCGTTGGCGGGCCGGCCCGCGTGGATGGCGGTAAATGCGGTAAGCGTCATGAGCGCGGCGGAAAGGATGAGCTTCTTCATCTCGGAATCTTTCGCCGCGCCTGTGGGAGAATCCCGCCGGGGGATCCTATTGGCCCGTCATCAGGGCTTTGATGCCCTCGTCGGTTTTCTTGTCGAAGGATTGGTAGGTGGCCAATCCCGTCGTGGCATCCGCCAGGGAAACCTGGGCTTCCAGCATTTCGGCGGGCGACATGCTGGAACTGGACGCGATGCGATCGACAAGGGTCTCGATCCTGGCGCAGCTCTTCTCGTGCATCTCCACCATCCGCTCCATGGCGGCTTGGAAGATGTTATCGCTTACCGAGCCGGGCGCTTGCCCGCCCATCATGTTGATGAGCATGCCCTGGAAACCGTCGGCATGCTGGGTCGGCTTGGTGCCCATGTCCTGGTTATTATAAAGGCTCTGGAACTCTTGCACATCGCTGGCGTCGGGCGCCTGGGGAACGGGTGGCTCCTGGGTGCCGAGATTGGCCTGCGGCATGGCGCTTAGGGAAATGGCATCCATCGCGAACTCCTGTGGCTTGGCGAGGGAAAGTTTCCCGCACCGGGTCTACTAATGCGAAAAGGCGAAATCTCGAAAAGACGAAAAGAACGGAAATCGGAGACAAGAGGCGTCCGGACGGTGCATGCCGCCCGGACGCTTCATTTTACGGGTTTACGCTCGGGCCGCTCTGCGGATGCGGCTCGTCCAACACCGATCTGAACTCGTTGATATCGTTCGGATCGGGCGGCGGCGGCGGCGGCGGAGGGGGCGGGGGTACGTACTGGTACTGCTGCGGAATACCGAAAATGTCATCCATGTTCTACTCCTGAGTGGGGGGGGAAACGAAATTTTGGGTCCTGAAAGAACCGGGCGAGGTCTCCCCCGCCCGGACGGCCGGACTTTAGGCCATGTTACGGGCGATACCCTGTTCGCAATCGCCGACAGCTTTGATGATCGATGAGATGGCCGTATAGCGGACCATCATATCGCTCAGCTCCTGCTGGGCCTTCAACAGATCTTCGGGCGACATGTCGTCATCGATCTGATCCAGCACATCCTGGGGATTGCCGACGTTCGTGGGTACGTTCAAATTGGGCATGAATACTCCTTATCAAGGGTTATGGGATACGGGAACGGGAACGGAAATCAGGACGGCGAGGGCCCATCGGGACGGGTGGGCATGGCGGTTTGCGGCGATTGCTTGCCGAACAGCTTATGCGCCTTGTTGTCGTTGTTCGAGGCATTCTCGGCCGTGTGGGCTTGCAGCTCCGCGCGGTAGTTCTTGCCCTCTTCCTTCTCGTGCGCCAGGCGCTCTTTGGAATCGGTGGCGTAGTGGCTGTCTTCCGAACGGACGTCGGTCCGATAGGTATCCGATTCCTCGCGGCTGATGCTGCCGTCGTGATTGTAATCCGGATCGCGGTGCCCGAAATCGGACGGACGTTCGCCTCCCGGGTTCTGCTCACCGGGCGTTTCGCGGCGGTAGCCTTCGTGTTCCTGGGGCCGTTCCGTCGGTGTTCTTTCTCTTACGGGCGGGGCGTTCCCCGGTCCTGATACTGCCATGCTTCCCTCCTTATGGGTGTTTGTGGGTGTTGCCTGACCCGATGTTTACCAGTTGACCGGTGTCGACCCTACTGAGGTCTGTACCTTCATCTGGTTGTAAAGCTCTTTGTCCTGGATCTTCGGTTCGCCTTGGCCTGGCTTCTCCGCGTCCTTTTTCTGGTTATGCTCCTGGATCATGGGATACACCATCGATCCCATCATCCCTACGTTCGATGCCGTCTGCAGCCTATCGCCCCATTTGGAGGGCTTGCCCTCGGGTTGCGAATCCTGTAGATGCTCGGGCGCGTCGGCGCCTGGTTTATTGCCGGGGCCGGCCGACTGGGGCTTGACGGAATGCTGGACCCCATGCCCGGGAGCTTCGCCCGCCGGTGGCTTGGCGCCCGTAGCGCCCCGCGAAAAGAAGGATCCAATCGACATACCCATCTCAGTTCAGTACGGACTCATAATGGCTGGGCTTCTTGCCGCCCTCGCCGCCTTCTTTGGGCTTATCGCCGCCGCCGGTCAAGCCCGGGATCATCATCCCGAGACCGGCGATATTCGCCACATTGCCCAACATATCCATGGGGCTGCTTTTGCCTGCCGCCTTGGAACCGCCTTCCACGAGTTCGTTCGCGCCACGGGGACCTGCTCCGGTCGCGGCTTTGCTGCCTGCGCCTGCTGCGGCTCTGCCGCCGCCCATCAGGGCCCTACCTGCCGCCGCCAAAAGCTGTACCATGCGTGCTACCTGTTCTTTCTGCAGTCACCGGACCGCAAGCTCACGTTGGATAAGTTACGCACCCCCCGCTTTCCCAGAGCGCGGGAAGCCGGGGCAAATATTCCCATGGTTACGGAGGACCCGGATTCCGGGAAAAGGGCGGGATTCCGCCCCCCCAACCCGGCCTCGGCACCACCGGTCATGATTACGACCCGCGACGCGCTCATATGCCGAACTTGTAGAAGGAGTCGAAGATCATAACCGCGAAATTGAAGATTTCGCTGCCTACCCATCGCACCGTAAAGAAAAGCGTCAGGAAGACGGCGATCAGTTTGATGCCGAAGGGCAAGGTCTGATCCTGGATCTGCGTCAGGGCCTGCACCAGGCTCACCACCACGCCCACCACGGTGGCTACGGCGATGGCGGGCAGCGAGGACCATAACACCAGGGTCATGGCTTTCACTGTCATATCAATGGCATAAGGTTCAGTCACGGCGAAGTCTCCAGTCTATGGGCGTACGTCAGCCGTACGAAAGGATAAGGGAATGGGTCAGGCGCGCCCAGCCGTCGATAAGGACGAAGAGCAGAAGCTTGATGGGCAGCGAGATGGTCATCGGGCTTACCATCATCATGCCCATTGCCATCAATACGTTGGAGACGACGAGATCAATCACGATGAACGGCAGATAGATGAAGAATCCGATCACGAAGGCGGCCGTCAGCTCGCTCACCGTGAAGGCCGGCACCAGTACCAGCAGATCCGTATCCTTCACCTTGTCGGCCATTTCCTTGGGCCAGATGGCGGCGGCGGACTTCATGAAGAAGGCGCGCTCGCGCGGATTCGAATGCTTGGTCATGAATTTCCGCAAGGGCTCGGCGACGGTGCCGAAATTGCGCGCCAGCGAAACGGGATTGTCGAACTTTACCTCATTCTTGGCGACGATATCGGCCATCTGCGATCCCACCGGGGCCATGATGTACAAGGTGAGGATGATCCCCAATCCGTTGATCACCATGTTGGGTGGCGTCTGTTGGGTACCCAGCGCGTTGCGCACCAGGGAGAGCACGACCACCAGCTTTACGAAGGAAGTGACCATGACGGCGATGAAGGGCGCCAGGCCCATGAGGCCGAGCATGATCATCACCGAGGGCAATTGCTGGAAGTTGCCCATGTTCATGCTCATGGTCTGGCTGGCCGCGTGGGCCACATGATGGACGCTCATGATGGCGATCCGTTCCAGAGCGATTCGATACGCACTCCCGCGCGCCCATCGACCATGATCAGCGATCCGCTGCCGATGGCTTTGCCGCCTACGCGGATACCCACGCGGGCGTCAGGGTTCTCGGGAAGCGTGAAGACGCTCCCGGCGGCCAGGGACTTTATTTCGGCCAGGGTGGCCATCCGGCCCCCCAGGTCGAAGGATACCTGCACTTCCAACGCTTCCAAGCTGCCGGGATCTCCTCCTTGTGATCCGGCTCCATCCAATTCCTCGGCCACACATTCCTCCTCGATCGAAATCGTTCCTTCATTCCAGGTTGCGGTCCATAGCGGCCGCCCCATGTCCCCCGCGCACAGGCGCAATCCGCCTTGCTGCAGGGGATCTCCGCCCAGCATCACGATGTCCCCGCATTCCAGGGAATCGCATTCGGCCAGGCTCAATCGCGTCGCGCCCACGCAGTAGCGCAAGGCCACCGGCAAAGCGCTCCATTCGCCCGGTCCGCGCTCGGGCGCGGGCAAGGCATCCGCCAGGGCGGACATTTCCTCGGGTTCCAGGAACAGCCGGCCGCGCAGGAATTCCCCCGCGCCCGCTCTGCCTGCTTCCCGCAATTCGAAGCACAACATGCGGGCCGTGCCGCTCTCCATGCCCGTGTCATCCATTTCCGCGGCGCCGGCTTCCACCAGGGAGACGGGGCGGCCCAGGATGCGGCCTGTCTTTTCAAGCAGTCCGCCGAGCACGCCTTCCAGGTAGGCACGCAGAACTTCGGCGGGCAAATCCCCGGCGGAGAGTCCGCCCTCGGGGTAACCCAGCAGTTCCGGCAGCGGTATGGCTTCCAGATCGAGCAGCGCCCTGCGCTCGCCCACGCCCACCACGGCCCGCAAGGCCGGCGCATACGGGGCGCGGAAGGCTGGCATCAGGTCGGCGCGGAAGGACTTGCCCTCCACTTCCAGGCTTGCGCGTCCGGATATGCCGTAGAGCCGGTTCCCCAGTTCCGCCTCGGCGGCGGTGATCTCGGGCCACTGGTAGGCGGTAATGGTTTCGTTCATACGGTTTCCCCTCCGACGGCGGTCACGATGCGCACTTCCACGTCTTCGCCGGTATGCGTGCGCAAGGCTTCGGCCAGATCCGGCGCCTCGCGGCGCAAGAGTTCGGCATTGGCGCCGTCATGATTCACCAAGGTCACCACCAGGCTGTTGCCCACTTGGCGGAATTGGATTTCCACGCCGGCCAGCACCTGGTCGTTCATGGTCATGTGCAATTCCTTTACGTAGGATCCCGGCTCGGCGGTCACCAGGAACCGATCCACCATGGACACCACTTCATGGGCCAGGGACGCTTCATGATTCTGGGGCAGCGGCGCCTGGTAGCCCGGATTGATGTTGAACAAGATGGGATCGTTCTCGACCAGATGGACATGGTTCGGTACCGCGATGGGAGGGGTATCGTCATCGTGATCATCGATGCGGGCCGCGCGCTTCTGGTCGGCCTTTTCCACGGTGAAACCTTCCGGATCCCGTTCCCAGGTGACCACGCTTTTCTCATGGTGTTCGGCGCCAGGGGCTCCGGTGCCGGCTTCGGCGCGCACCACCAGGTTTTCCGTAGGCTTGACCTCGGGATTTTCCTGGGCCACCGGTTCGGCGAAACGCACGGGATGACCGGCCTGGAAGGGCAGGGTCTCGCGCACCTGGATTTGATCTTCGGGACGGCTACCGTCGGGCACGGGCAATTCGAGACCGGTTTCCAACGGCCGTTCCGCCTTGGAAACGGGATGCGCGCCAGGCAGGATGGCAGGCGGTTCACCTACCTGGTGTTTCTCGGAAGGATGGAATGGATTGGAGTCGCGGGGGGCCGCCAGACGGACCACGGGCTGCTCGATAGGATCGGAATGGGTTTCCACGCGACGCGCCGCGGGCTTTTCCCGGGGCTGTTCCAAAGCGCGCACGTGTTCGATGGGTTTGCGGCCTTCCGGGACTCCTTCAGCGCGCTCCGTCACCGGCAAATCGGCATGAGCCGGTTCCTGGGGCTTGCCATGCGGGATTTCCGCCTTGGCATGGATCTGGAAATGGGGCTCGCGCGTTTCCGCCCCGGGCACGACCGTTTTGGCATGCACGGGTTTTTCCCCGGGGATAGCCGGCTGCCCAACGCTGACGGGGCTTTTCACCGCACGGACATGGAACTCCGTGGGAGGCACTTGGGGTTCCACCGGAGTTACCTGTTTGCCGTACACGGTCGGTATCGGCGCGGGTTTTCCGGCTACCGCTTCCGCATGGACCACGGGCAACTCGGTGCCAGGGATGACCGGAGCTTCTCCGGGGATAACCGGGGCTTCACCGGGACGGGTCTCGGGGCGGTAGGTCTCGGCATGCACGACGGGCTTGCCTTCCACGGGGACCGGTGTGGTGACTGAAACGGGCGCATCCGGACGCTCCACGGACTTCGCGTGAGCATGGACGTGGACATGCGTTTCCGGGATCGCGATCTCTCCCACCGGCTTTTCGCGGGAGGCGGGAACGACGGTGTGCTCCCGGGACTGGAAAGTCGGGATGCGCCGGCCGGCCTCGGTGGGCGGAACGAAAGCCTCTCCGGGAGGGACAACCCCATCGGCGGGGGGAGCGATGGCTTTCTTCTGGGGGATCACGGTCTCCCCCAGGGTAACTTCCACGTGACGTTGGGCGGGATGGAACCCGGGCACCTCGGGAACCTGGGTTTTGCCTTCCACCGCCGGAATGAAAGTCCCCTCGGGCTTGGATACGGCGTGGGACACCTGGCCAGGATGGATGGGGTTGCCGGGCGGAACCACGGCGCGGGTCACGGGTTTCTGGAAGAAAGGCTTTATCTTGGTATTGGCAGGCTGAAAGCCGGCTGTTTGGGCATGCGTGACTGTATGCACCGGGGGCAGGGCTTCATCGGCTACGGGCTTGACCGGGGTGCCGGGTTCGGTTTCCGGAACCGCGACGGCGCGGACATGGGGTCCGCCCGCCTTCTTCGGGATAATCGCTTTTTCTCCCTCAACCTCGCCTTCGGGTAGTACGGCCCGATGTTCATGGGGATGACCGTCGAATCCGGGATTGCCGGGACCCACGTCATTACCGGTTTCATGGACCTGGATATGCTTCTCATGCACGACGACGACGCCGTCGGACGGGCGCACCATATCGACCGGAGGCGCGACGGGATGGTCGTTATGGAGGGCAAGCACGCTCTTGCCGCCGCGGGGACCGTTCACGCCACCGACGCCGAGCACATCGCTTTCGCGCACCGCGAAGGAGGTCTGGAAATCCACCTTCAAAGCGCGGTGATGCAACTCGCGCGCGACGATCTTCCGGCTCTCATGGGCCTCTTTGTCATTGGTCACCTGCTTGGCGGCCATTTCGTCGGCCATCTGGGCCTTGAAGGCGGCGATCTGCTCCGGGGTAGGCTCGGGCGGGGCCTGGCCGGGAATCTGCTCGTTGGGATCGTAGCCCCCCGGAATGGGGCCGCCGCGATGGTCATGGATAGGCATGGTTTCCTCGTTCGGATCAGTTGGTGGGGGTTGCCGATTCCGATTTTGAGCTCCCGCTGCGCGCGGCCTCTTCGAGCTCCCGTTCTTCCGCCGCTTCGGCTTCCTTGTCGGCCTGGACCTGCCAGGTTTCGCGGTGGTTGACGATCTTGTGCTTTTCCTTCATACGCGTCTGGTAGAACGCGCGGGCCTCGTCGCAAGCTGCGCGGGCGGCATCTACGGCCTTGCCCGCTTCATCGGCGACGGCTTCGGCCTCTTCCTTGCGGAAGCGCCAAGCCTCGACCTCGCGGCGCAAAGCGCGGGCGGCGCCGGTCTCGACTTGCTTGCCGACGGTGGCCCCGAACAGTTCCTTTTCCTTTTCGCGCATGGAATGTTGGCATTCCAGGGCTTCGGCCTTGCGGGCCTCCCAGAAGATGATGGCGGTTTCCAGTTCGTCCAAGGCGTTACGCAGGGCGCGCGCGGCCTGCTCCTCGCGCACTTCGCGCACGACGAGCATGCGTCCCAAGGGATACTTGTTCAATTGACAACCCCTTTCAGCTTCTCTAGGGTCTCCTCGAAGGACATCTGCTCCCGCGTGTCTTGCCGCAAGAAGGTCTTGATCTCGTTGATCTTGGAGATGGCCTTATCGGCCAGCGGATCTGTGCCGGTCTTGTATTCGCCCAGTTGCACCAGCAATTCCACTTCGTTGTACTTGGCGTATAGCTCGCGCAGCTGGCCCGCGGCCTTCCGGTGCTCCGGGGTCACGATGGCATCCATGACGCGGCTGACGCTTGCCAGCACATCGATGGCGGGATAATGATTGGCCGAGGCCAGCTTGCGGGAAAGGATTACGTGGCCGTCCAGGATGGAACGGGTTTCGTCCGCCACCGGTTCGGTCATATCGTCGCCTTCCACCAGCACCGTGTAGATGCCGGTAATGGAACCCTTGCGGCCCGCTCCGGCGCGTTCCAGCAGCACGGGAAGCGTAGAGAATACCGAGGGCGGGAAGCCGCGGCGGGTGGGCGGTTCGCCGGCGGCCAGGCCGATTTCGCGCTGGGCGCGGGCGAAGCGGGTCACCGAATCCATCATCAGCATCACCTTCTTGCCTTGATCGCGGAAGTATTCCGCGATGGCGGTGGCGACGTACGAGGCCTTGAGGCGTTCCATGGCGGGACGATCCGAGGTGGAAACCACCAACACGGTGCGGGCCATGCCCTCGGCGCCCAGTTGCAATTCAATGAACTCACGCACTTCGCGGCCGCGTTCGCCGATCAGGGCCACCACGTTCACGTCCACTTCCGCGCCGCGGATGATGGAGGCCAGCAGGGTCGATTTGCCGCCGCCGGCTGCCGCGAAAATGCCTATGCGTTGGCCTTCGCCCACGGTGAGCATTCCGTCCAGGGCGCGCACGCCCAGGGAAAGCGGCTTATCGATGATGCCGCGCGCCAAGGGATGGGGCGGATCGGCGTAAACCGGATAGTACGCGTCGGGAACGGGGAGCGGACCCTTCTCGTCCGCGTCCAGGGGATGACCCAGGCCGTCGAGCACGCGGCCAAGGAGGAAATCCCCGCAGGCGACTTGATGCACGCGGCCGGTGGGCAGAACTTCCATATTGGTGGAAACGCCCTGGATGCGGCCCAACGGGGTAAGCAGGGCGGATTCCTTGCTGAAGCCCACCACTTCGGCGGAGAATTCGCTTCCGTCATCGGGGGATCGCAGAATGCAGATCTCGCCGATCTTGGCTTCCGGGATCACGGCGCGCATCATGGTACCCAGCACTTCGACCACGTGACCGCGGACGGTGAAGGGCTGACCCATGCCGAGACTGCCTTCGACGGTGGCTTCCAATTTATCCAGCAGGCTCATCTTCATCCTTCCAGCAAACCGGCGGAAAGTTCCACTTCGATGGCCTTGAGATCGATTTCCAAGCGTTCCTTGCGGCCCGGAGCGAGATCGCTCAAGGCGCCGGTGATGGATTTGAGTTGCGATTCCAGACTCGCTTCCACGCGGCCCACTTTGGTCTCCAGCACGCAATCCGCGCCGTTGAGCTTGGGGTCGGGCAGCACTTCGACCAGGTTCACGCGGGGATAGGGCTGCATGATGCGCTGCAGGCCGGCTTTCACCGACTCGACTTTATCCGGCGCCACCAGCACGGTCACCTGATTCTGCCGGCTGACGACCGCCATGGCGGTGCGCACCATACGCACGACCACTTCCTTCTCGTCCATCTCGCCCAGGATCTTCTTGACCACCGAAATCACCAAAGCGATCAAGCGTTCCTCGCTATCGGCCAGATGCTCGCGCGATTTGGCCACGATACCCATCAGGTACTTGGAGGAGGTTTCCTTGCCCATGCGCAGGCCTTCGGCGTAGCCGGCCTCGCGCATCTCGCCCGCGCGCTGATGCGCCAGGGCCAGGATCTCCGCCGCCTTGCGGCGCGCTTCTTCCAGGACGCGCGCGCCTTCCACGTAGCCGGCGTATTCATTGGCCTTTACCACCCGGGTACCGGGCGCGATACGGAGATCCGCATCGCTTATGAGAGCAAATTGTCCCATGCGGGATCCACCTCCTGCGCAAGCACCTTGCGGAACAACCTCATGAATCCGTCCACCGATCCGTCTCCACCGCCCGCCGAAAGATACGGCGCGTATTCCCGCGGTAGCTTGAGGGCCACCCGCGCGGTGACGCCCGAAGCGCCCACCGGCCGTCCTTCGGGGTTTGCCGCGGAATTTCCCGAAAGACAGGCTCCTAACATGCCCATGCCGGCCGCCATGGAGCGCGCGCGCCAATCGGATCCGGTCGCGGCGGCATTGCCGCCGGCGGCCAATGGGCCGGCCAACAAGCCGGCGCGGTAGCGCACGAACTTGTAGGCGTCTTCGCCCAACTGATTCTTCAAATCCATTACGCGTCCGCGTTCCATGATCCGCGAAACCTCGTCCGCATGGCGCGCCAGCCCCGCCAACAGCAGGGTGCGCTCCAACGGGGCGGCATCCAGCAGGGCCAAGCGACGCGCGGGCGGGGCGAAATCGAAACAGGGCCGGGCATCCAGCTTCCAGGAGCGCATCAAGGATTCGCCCAAAGCGGCTTCGGCGCGGCCCTTACCGCCCAAACGCTCCAGCCAGGGCCCCCAGTTTTCCGGGACCCAACTGGAATGGGCGTAACGCGTGGGATACCGATTGAAT
Organism: Fibrobacterota bacterium; assembly: GCA_023249635.1. Classification (GTDB taxonomy): domain Bacteria; phylum Fibrobacterota; class Fibrobacteria; order UBA11236; family UBA11236; genus Chersky-265. Next base: position 16,510 of record JAHFCH010000036.1, on the reverse strand, counting down.
TCCGTGGCCTTGCCGGCGAGGGAGGTTCCCGTGGGACCCAGCCATGCGGCCAGGGCCGCCTGGGCCTTGGGCTGCGGGACGGCTTCTGATCCCAAAGCGGAAGCCGTATCCGCTGCAATATGCGCCGGGGCTTTTCCGGTTACGCTTTGGGCGCGTTCCGCCGGGTCCTGCGCGGGCAAAGCGGTCACGGGTCCCGCGCTTTTCGGGGCCTGGGTACGCGCCACCGATCCCGCTCCGGCGATGCCGGGCGCGGAAATCGGGGCCGCCGTAGCTCCCTGCGGGAGTATCGGCGGGGTTACGGCCGTCTGGGACGGCAGCACGGAAGGGCTCACAGGTTGGCGAGCTCCGTGGCGGGAGTCTTGGCCTTACCGAGATTGATGACGGGCAGGCCGGCGGCGCGGCGCTTCTGGAACAACAGGGCGGTGATATATCCCACGGCCAGGAGCAGAATCCCGACGCCGCCGGCGAGACCGGACAGGGGCAGCAGCGAGTTCTTGTACAATTGCATACCGGCCATGCGCACGGCAGGCACGGAGACGGCTTCCACCATGGTGCCGGGCACGGTAACCACCGACACCTTTTCCATGGTCAGGCCTTCCACGCCATTGAGTACCAGTTGCTTGATCTGGGTCACGTTCTGGCGCACCGAAGAAGTCGGCAGGTATTTCACGAACACGGACGCCGACGACAGCTTAAGGCTGTCGCTGAGCGGGTCGTTCTCGGGCAGCACCAAGTGCACGCGTGAGGAGAGTACGCCGTCGATCTGGGAGATGGTTTCGGCGATCTCCTGGGAAAGCGCGAAGATATAGCGGATGCGATCTTCCTGGGGCGAACTGATCAGACCCTTGGAACCGAAGATCTCCCCCATGTTCTTGTATTCATGTTTGGGGTAACCTTCACGTTCCAGGATACGAACGGCCGAGGGAAGGTCGGGCTTATCCACGGTAAGATCCCAGCCGTCTTTCGCCTTCAGTTTCCCGCAGGCCACTCCCTGCTCCATAAGGAAGGCCATCATAGTGGTGGCTTCCTTCTCATCCAATCCCGAATAAAGGCTTTCCTGGCAGCCGCACAGGGCCAATAGGAAGAGGGCCGCGGTTTTCATCATCGTCTTGCGCATGAATGCGTTTCCTTTCGGCGGGTCCCCGTTGCGATACGGTCCCGCGCTATGCTGAGGCAAACTTTATATCCGCGGGGCGGCCGGGGGGGAGCGTCCCAGGCCCGATTTCGATCCGTGGTTACACCGGGACCTGGGAGCGCAGGGAGACTCCCGCGCTCCGCGTAACCAATCGCGCTCCCAATTCCGGCCAAGGCGCGAAGCCTGCGCGAACGCGCAGGGAAAATCGGGCACGCGCCGTAATCAGGCCTGCAGATGGCCCCCGCGCGCACCAGTGTCCTTTTAGGGGCGGTTTATATTCGACTCAACGCCGGATGCGTGTCCACTTGGATACGCCCCCCGCCAAAAGGAAGCGAACCGTGGAAAACAAGATTTTGGCCGCATTGCTGGCCTCGCTTATGCTGCCGACGGCTATTTCGGCCAGCGAACCCAAATGGCGCAAAGAGCCCTACACCCACATGGCCCAAGACGAATTCCTGCGCGACATGCTGGCCGATTTCGGATCGGACAACGGAATCCGCACCGTCGTATCCCATAAGGTTACGGATAAGGTGAGCGGCCGCTTTGACGGCATGGAACCGAAGCGTTTCGTGGAAAAGATTTGCAAGGCCTACGCGCTGACCTGGTATTACGACGGCTCCAGCCTGTTCTTCTACAAGTCCAGCGACGTGCGCACCCGCGTAATGTCCCTGCAATTCATAACCTTCGCCAAACTCGCAGGCGCATTAAAGGAGACCGGCATCTGGGACGAACGCTGGCCCATCCATACGGCCCGCGGGGACGATGCCGTCTATGTTTCGGGTCCGCCCCGCTTCGTCGAGCTCGTAATCGAGACCGCCAATCGACTGGACGGTAAGGAAATGGAGAATGCCCCCACCTTCGCCGACGGGCAGATGGTCAAGGTTTTCCCGTTGCGTTACGCTTGGGCCGCCGACGTAACCTTCAGCCAAGAAGCGGGTAAGCAGATGACCGTGCCCGGCGTCGCCAGCCTGCTCAACGGCCTCATCAACAAGGATCCGCTCCCCATCCGCCCCCCATGGGCGCAAACGGAAGCCTCCGCCGCCTTGCGCGGCCTGAGCCCAAAGACCGACGACCGCCCCGATCAGTTGTCGCCCCTGATGCTGAACACCGGTATGGTCAAGGGCCGCACCGCCATCATCCCCGATGCGCGCACCAATTCCGTGGTCATCAAGGACACCAAGGAAAACCTGCAACGATACCTGGGCCTGGTGAATTCCCTGGACGTGCCCGCGGGCCTGGTGGAGATTTCCGCCACCATCATCGATGTCTCCGACGGTAGCGTGCGGGACCTGGGCTTCGAATGGGAACAGACCGGAACCATGCATAGCGGCAACATCAACCTTAATAATCACCAGGGGCAAACCTTTTCCGAACTCAATCCCCCCAAGCCCGGCCAGACAGGCATCATCCCTCCGGCGGCTCCAGCCCTCCTGAACGGTTACACCTTTTCCACCTTGGTGACCAATGCCGGCTCAACCATCCTGGCCCGCATCCATCTGCTCGAGACGGTGGGCAAGGCGAAAATCAATTCCCGCCCTGCGGTACTCACCTTCGACAACCTGCGCGCCAATATCGCGCATACGGAAACCTTCCACGTCCGCGTCTCCGGCGAGCGTGACGCCAACCTGTTCCAAATCGAAAGCGGAACCTTCCTGCGCGTCACACCCCATATCGTGGAAGACGAAGGCGAAAAGGCCATCCGCCTGGTGGTGGAAATCGAGGATGGATCACCCTCCAAGGAAAACCAGGTAGACGCCATTCCCACCGTGACCACCAGCATCGTGAATACCCAGGCCGTGGTCGGCGACGGCGAAAGCCTTCTGCTTGGCGGTTTCGTGCGCACGGAAGAGTCGGAAAAATCCTCGCAGATACCCGTGTTGGGCTCCATTCCCGTGATCGGGTATCTGTTCAAGAACAACCAGAAGGTGCACTCCAAGGTGGAGCGCGTCTTCATGATCACGCCCCGCGTCATCCAGACGCCGGGCGAGGCCGGCCTCATGTTCGAGGCCGATGACAAGGAACGCCAGTACCAGAAGTACCGGATTCCGGACCAGGAATGAAAGGGCATTAAGGGAAGCGATGGAACATTCGAAGGGGACGGGATCGATGGCTACGGAATCGGAACGGGAAAGGCAAGGTATGGGAGCGAACGGCCCCAAGGGGGATGCGAACGGCTCCGAAGGAGCAGCGGAATCGGATACCGCGACGGGCTACCAGCTTAAAGTGCTGGGTGGCCGCCATAGCGGCGCGATCATGCCTCTGCCCCCCGGCAGATATTCGCTGGGCCAGGACGAGGAAAGCGATTTCATATTCCTTGACGACGCCTTCCTGGGCGGACAGGTGATCATCGACGTAACCGGCGTGATACCCAAGCTGGAGGTGACCGGCATCGTCAAGGCCGCCGTCGAAGGCCAGGGAGTCGTACCCGGCCAGCCCCTGCCCATCGACAGTTACCAACCCATCGAAGTAGGCGCGACCCGCTTCGCGATCGGACCCGCGCATCTGCCCTGGCCCGAGCCCCCTGCGACCAAAGCCGAAGCCATCGGCCCGGACGCGGGCCCGGAAACCCTCGCCGCCGAGGGCGGTAGCGTGGAAGCCGGCAACTGGCCTCCCGCCACTCCGGAAGAAAAGGCCGTCAAGGCCGCGCAGGACGCCAAGCTTGCCAAAGCCGCGGCCCGCCGCAAGCGCAGGCCCCTGGTAATCGCCGGCTCGGTAGCCCTGGCCGGCCTTCTCGGTCTCGGCACCTGGCTCATCCTCCGCAATCCCGTCGATCCAGCCGCCGTGCTGCGCGGTATCCTCGCGGAGCTCCATTTCTCCGAGATCAAAGTGGTACCCCTGCCCGGAGGCTATCTGCTCAAAGGCTTCATCCAAACCGAAGCCGATCGGGATGTACTCCTCAATCGCGTCAAAACCTTCCAACCCCCGGTGAAGACCCGGCTCATCTCCGCCGAGGAGACCCGCAATTCCATTACCGGCGTGCTCGACCTGTACCAGTTGGACTGCCCCTTGGCGATAGGACCCATGGGAAAAGCCGTCATCACCTGCGTGATCGACAATCCCAAGACGGCCAAGGAGATCACGGAGTCGGTGCGGCAAGGCGTGCAAAGCGAAACCGAACTGGAAGAACGTTTCTACCAGACCGGGACGGTGTATCCGTTCGTCAACCGCATGTTGATGGCCAAGATCCTCGATCACAAGATCCGCTTGGAGGTCCAGAAGGGCCGCGTCACTGGCGTGCTCGTCAAGAATCAGATGGACAGCCTGGAAATGCAGGCCTGGAACGAGATCCGCGCATCCTTCCATTCGCAATTCGGGATGGACCTGGAAGAACGCTGGACCGAACGCCTCTCTCCGGTATTGATGCATTTCAACGCCGCCTCCCGGGAACTGGATTCCCAACTGGTGGGCGTGACGGTCGGCGAACTGAGCTACATCACGCTCAAGCATCGCCGTAAATTCTTCGAGGGCGCGCGACTGGCGAGCGGCCTCACCATCAAATCCATCCAGCGTGATCGCATCGTGCTGAGCCTGGACAATGTCGAACAGAACTATTTCCTGAAAAAGGGGGCGAAATGAGCCAGTATCCCGCGTTGGAATCGGAATTGGAAAAAAACCTGCGCGCCGATGGCGAAGGCGTATTCGTCAAGGATCTGCAACGCAGCCTGTCCGATTTCGTGGCGGCGGTGGAGTACCACACCCGCGACGGCATGTCCCTGGAACAATACCAGCAATGGCGCGAGCTGCAGAAGGCCGCGGAAGCGGCTTCCGTGGTGGCGGAAGAAGTGCGCCTGCGGATGCACGAAAAGTAGGCTGCCATGGCGCGCATGCAAGTCGATTTCGCGGTCCCGGAGGACGCGGCGGGAATCTCCCGACTGCTGACCGAATCCACCCAAGGCTTCGCCATGCCCGCCTTCGCGCTCGATCGCGCCGATGACATTTTCCGGATCATGGAAGTGCGCGGCACGGGTTGGAAGCTGATCGTCGCCCGCGACACCGAGCAGGCGGGACGATTGGGCGCCTACGCCTCGGTGGCGTACCGGCCCTGTTACGTCAACGGGATTTCCCGCGAGGTTCCCCACCTGCTGGACGTTTTCTTCTCCCCCGCTTACCGCAACGGCATGCTGCTGGCGCGCTCCTTCGCCTTCGTCAAGGCCAACGCCCTGCAGGGCGATGAGTACGCGCAGACCCAGGTGTGCATCGACAACCACGTGGCCTTGGGGGCGTTCACCTCCGGCCGCGGAGGCTTACCCACCTACCTGCCCTACGGCGACCACGCGTTCATAACCCTGCCCTTGGGCGATGTCCCGGGCATGGGACGGGCCGGTAGCGCCGCCCGCCGTATCGAAGTGCGCCGCGCCGTCGCATCCGATATACACGTCTTGGAGGCGTTCCACCGCCAGTGGGGGCCGGCAAAGCAATTCTATCCGCTCTACGATTTCGCCAATCTGGGCTCCGGCTACTATCGCGGGCTCACCATCGGTGATTTCTTCCTGGGCTTTCGCAACGGCCGCCTGGCCGGGGTGGCGGGCACCTGGGATCAGCAGGAATTCAAATCGACCCATTACCTGGCTTCGCCCCCGAGCCAGGCCGATTCGGAAGAGGTCGGCGATAAACCGTTATTCCTGCACTCCGTGCTGACGGAAGAGAATGATCCCGCCGTCATGGCCGCCCTGATCGATGGCATTCGCGCCGACTTCGCGTCCTCGCCATACGGATTCCTGGCCTTGGGCCTGGACGCGAAAGACCCGTTACGCTATGGGTTGGAGCATGTGCCGCATAAGATCAGCCTGACGCATCATTTCCTGGTGACATTCGGAAAGGACCCGAGGCCGGGATTGAAGGACGGGTTGTTTTATCTGGATTCGGCGCGGTGCTGACGGGGAAGGGGAAGGGGAAGGAGAACGGGAAAGGTTTAAGGTTTAAGGTTTAAGGGGAGAAAATTATTGTGCATCGTTCTGATCCCACCTTAAACCTTAGACCTTAAACCTTAAACCTTAGACCGCCATTAAAGCCCACGGAATAAAGCCAACAGAAAAACGCTTCGTCTCTCAGGTTCCCGCGAACGCCGCCGTCAGATCCCCTGCCATGACCCGATGCGGATCCGAATCCGCTTTCTTGCGGATTCCTTCACGGCGGGCTTCGTTCTTCACCGAGTGGTGCTTCTGTTCCTTGCGCAATGCGTCCTTGCGGATGTCGCGGTTGGATTGGTCGACCTGTTGGGGGGTGCGGCGGAACAAGGACGGCAGGACTTCGGTATAGAAACGTCCTGCCATGGAAAAGACCACGGCCTTAAGCGGATGGAACGGATGGGCGGCCACGGTGGTAAGGCCCGGAACGTGGGATGCGGGCTTGCGGATGATGCGCGATTGCTGGGCCGAGAAAGGCAGCCAATCATGGATATCCTGGTGCTCTTGCTTCTGCGAACCGTTGCCGAATCCACCGCCTCCTCCGCCGCCGGAACCGCGCTCGCGGCCGGCGGGCGCCACCGAAGCATGGCCGGTGTGGGCCTCGCGCCGGGCAGCGGATCTCGTAGAAGTCGTGGAACCGGAATCCTTCTTGCCGAAGGGTTTGGGCGGGGTCGTGCCGATTTTAGCGGGTGTAGTGGACGAGTTCGGCGCGACCCGCCCGGGGCCGGTCATCATGGCGGCCGCTTGGGCCGGAGTCGGAGCGCCGGCGGTCCCGGCAGGCTTCATCCCGGGGGCCTCAGGCTTGGTGGCGGTCGCTTTGGACGCGGGTATGCGCGGCGTTTCCGCACCTGTTTTCATATGGATCATGCTGGTAAGGCCTCCACACCGGTAAAACTACCCTGATGCGGGCGCCGGAGGTGCGGCCCGCGGCCCGGCGATAAGCGGCGATTACATCCGGCCCGGAATCCGCCTAAAACCGGCGTTCGCTCCCGACCCGAAGGGTCTGAAGGGTACCGGTTTGGTTACCCCTAGGCTTACCTCGGATTGCCCCTTTTCAGGCGAATTCCGCCAGGGACCTGAAACTCCCTCATTTTGTGAACGCGGGTTTCCGGAAACCGGGAATCGGGGGTGGGTTCCGATAGTATTATCCCCATATGAAGGTATGCAGCCTGGTGGGGGTGGCGGCCTTGGTAGGGTACTCCGCGGCCGCGGATTTCTCTCTCTGGACGGATTCCTCCCGCGTTCTCGTAAATACGACCGCCGCCGGCGCCGATGTCGCCGTCGATGTCGCGAATTTCCCCGTGCTGGTACGTCTGACCGCGGCGGATTTCATCTTTTCCGAAGCGCGCACCGATGGCGCCGACCTCCGCTTCGCCGACAGCCTGGGCGCCCCGCTGGCATTCGAGATCGAACGTTTCGACGCCGTCGCCAAGATTGCCGAGGCCTGGGTAATGCTTCCGATGGTGAAGGGAAACAGCTCATCCCAATGGTTCCGCATGTACTGGGGTAACGCCACCGCTACCTCGTCTTCTTCCGGCCCTTCCGTTTTCGCCGCGGTAGGCAATTATGCTGGGGTTTGGCACTTGGGCGAGGACGCCGCCGCGGGCAGCGGGGCCTACAAGGATGTCGGCGGTTCCTCGAACCACGGGACCAGCGTAGGCTTGAATTCCGCCGGTCGGGTTTCCGCCAACATCGGGAGAGGCACCTTGTTCTCGGGAGCCGCCAACCAGGGTATAGAGATCCCGCATAACGCCTCCCTGCACCCTACCGGAAACCTCACGGTGGAAGCCTGGATCAAATCCACCAGCCAAGGCCCGTTCAAACGCTACCTCGGCAAACCTTTCACCGCGGTGGCGGCGCCCTGGAACGAATACAGCCTGGAGGCGGATGGTACGGGCGCCAAGGCGGCCTTCAGCCTGACTTTGGGCGGAACGGAAGCGGGCGTGGTGGCCGGCACGAACATGGTGGACGGTTCCTGGTACCACGTGGTGGGCACCTACGACGGCGCCTCCCAGAAGATTTACGTGAATGGGGTTATGGAAGCCATGCTGGCACGCACGGGAACCGTTCCCGACTACGGGCAGGCGCTTTCGATAGGCAAGTACGAGCTGGACAACAACAGCAATTTCGACGGCACCGTGGATGAGGCCCGCGTTTCGCGGACGGCACGCAGCGCCGATTGGATCAAGCTGGAATACGCCAACCAGAAGCCGGGCCAGAAGCTGATCGGCTTCCAGAAATTCGCGGGTTGCCAAAGCGTCTTCCAGACCCCGTCGGATACCACGGTCAAAGAAGGCGCCACGCTCCAATTGAACGCCAAGGCGGAATGCGCCAGCGGCTATAACTGGGAAGCCGTTTCCGGGCCGGCCCCGCGCATCTTCGACCCCGAAGTCAAATCCCTGAACGTGATCATGCCCCGGGTAGCGCGGGATACCGTCATCGTCTACCGCTTTTCGGCCAACGTAGGCGGCTCCAACCGCACCGGTGACGTGCGCGTTACCGTAAAGGAAGCCATCCCGGATCCCGCCTTTTCCATGGCCGCGGCATCCTGGAACGGTTCCGATACCCTGAAAATCACGCCTACCATCACCAACATGGCAGCCATGACTTCGGCCGGAGCGCCGGCGCTGCATTATGCCTGGACCGTTACCGGCCTGGTGGTGGATACCATCGCGGGCGCGGGCTGGCTGGGCCTGTCGCATCCCACCGGTGGCGGTTCGATTAACGTAGGCCTCTGCCTCGACGATGGCGGCATTCCCGTCTGCAAGCAGGCCACGGTTACCGTTTCCGGCCCCGCCGTATTGCTGATCCTCCGTCCCGCCGCGGGCGCGGGCTACTCGCGCGGTTCCGGATCCCGTTGGGATGCATCCGGGCGTTCGCTGCCATCCCACGTCCCTCGCGCCCCTCGCGTCCCCCACCCCGCTCCCGCTTCGCGTTCCTGAAGCATCCCTGAAGCGTTCTCGAAGTGTTTCAGGCTTTTCCCTAATCGGGAAACACTATACGCCTAATCCAGGGAAGTCACTGCTTGTGAACGTCCCCCCACACCCGACGGATGCCATCCACCCTACCTTTGCGGCTAGGGGAGGTGGCCATGGGTGAACCGTTGGGATGGGGGCGCAAGGTAACATGGATGCTACTATGCGGGATGCTTATGGGCGCGGCACCCATGGCGTGGTGCCTGAGCGACGGCCAGGCCCTAACGCCTCCTATGGGATGGAACAGCTGGAATAAATTCGGCGGGGGCATGACCGAGGCCAAGTTCAAGGCCATCGCGGATGCCTTCGTGACCAACGGCCTCAAGGATGCCGGCTATAAGTACCTGGTGGTGGACGATGGTTGGCTGGAAGCCGGCCGTGACGCCGCGGGCGCCTTGATCCCCGTCAGCAAGAATTTCCCCGCCGGCATGAAAGCGCTCGGCGATTACGCCCATTCCAAGGGGCTCAAGTTCGGCATGTATCAATGCCCTACCCTCACCACCTGCCAGCATAAGATGGGGAGCTTCGGCCACGAGAAGGAAGACGCCCGGCAACTGGCCTCCTATGGCATCGATTTCCTCAAGTACGATTGGTGCGGCGTGCAAAGCGGCGAGGATGCCGCGGGTGTCAGCGTTGCCGAGGTCAAGCGCCGCTACGTAGCCATGCGGGATGCCTTGAAAGCCACCGGCAGGCCCATCGTCTATTCCATGTCCGAAAAGGGGCAGGGCACCAAGGGCGTGGTGCCGGGCACCTGGTCCGATACCGTGGCCCATATGTGGCGCATCGGCCATGACATCCATACCGACTGGGCCTCGGTGGTCTCGCACGCCTCGGACAACGCCGGCATACCGCAGTATACCGCGCCCGGAGGCTGGAATGATCCGGATATGCTGGAAGTGGGTAACGGCACGCTGACCGTAGCCGAGAACCGTTCGCATTTCTCCTTGTGGTGCATCATGGCCTCGCCGCTCATACTCGGGAACGATCCCAGCGCCATGACCGATTCAGTAAAAGCCATCGTCATCAACCGCGAAGCCATCGCTATCGACCAGGATTCCCTGGGTCGGCAGGGTCACCGCATCCGCGGTAAAGGCGCGCTGGAGGTATGGGTCAAGGAATTGCGCGGTGGCGAAAAGGCGGTGCTCCTGTTCAACGCCACCGCGGCAACGGCCGATATCCGCGTCGATTGGAAAGACTCCTTGATTCTCTGGGATGGCGCGGCCGTGGACGTACGGGAAATCTGGAGCGGGCGGGAAGCCAAGGCCGCTGCGGGGGGCTACACTTCCCGGGTGGCTTCCCATGACGCGGTGCTGCTGCGCCTACGTAACCCTGCCGTTACGTCGCTATCCCGACGACTGCCGCAAAAGCTCTCCGATGGCATGCGCTTGCGCGCGGGAGTGGGTTATTTCGCGGTCGACGGAAGGTTCCGGAGCGCTTCGACCCCTGCCGGAGCGGTCGCGGCGGGCAGATATCTGCCGTCGGCGCGATAATGCGCCTGCGCCAACCGATGCGCGAAAACCGGCGACATGGCTTGGGGCGTTTGGGCGCGGACCATTCCCGTCGTCCCCAGGGATTTTCCCGCCCACAGCACCGCATTCACGATCAGCTTCTGGAACTGCGGATCCTTCAAGTCGGATTGCACACCGGTTGTGGTGTTGAAAATGTTCGACCCCATGCGCACTCGCGTCCATGCCACCGGGCTGCGCACCGCGCCCTGGATCCCGTACATCAATATGTCGCAATCGGGTTGTAGCGTGCGCCCCTTGTAATCCTGGAGATACAGCTTGTCCCCCGCCTTCCAGGGCGAAACCCCGGCGAGGATGGGGCTGGCCTTTCCGGCCGCGGTCAGTTCCAGGTCATACCCGAAATCGTTGGTGTGCCCGTTATAGGCGCCGCCCAGGATCACCGAGTCGATGCCGAAGCCGGCGTTCCAGGAGGAGAAAGCATAGGCCGCCGCCCGGATGCCCACGATGCCCTTACCCGAATTGAGGAAGGCTTGCATCTTGGCGAGTTGGGCCTTGTTCAACCAGAATCGCCGCACGTCGAGCACCAGCACATCCAAGCTGTCGAGCTCCCCCAGGTTGGGGATGACAAGCGCGGTCGCGTCGCTGGTATCGGTATCCACGTCCTGGCCCGCGAAGAATACGCTTTTGGCGCCATGGTCCGCTTCCATCCGGCCGGCCAGCCAGCGCAGCGCCCCTTCCCCATCGTATTCCTTCTGCCCGTAGAAATAACCGATGCGCAAGGGTTTGGCGGCGCAGACGCAAACGGCCGCGGCGAGCACGGCCAGCATGCCTAGCCTGCTCATCCTTAGAGGGATACGGAATGATGACGGAATTCCCACCTGATTGACCCCATCGCATCCTACCGGGAAAGGCGCGGCGGGGATAGGGGATTCGAGGGGGAATTCAGGGCAAAAGCGGCACGGCGCGGCGATTCCTGCGCCGACGGGGAAAGGCCGGCTCGCGGCCCGGTAGGCCCGATCCTGCGCCTAGGGCGGACAGGTGCTCGCTGAAGGCCCGGCGCACCGGACCCAGGAACGTATCCGGATCGAGGAAAAACACTTCCTCCATACGCGAAGGCGACGCCAAGGGTAACCTTCCGGTTACGGTGTATTCCTTCGGCACTTCCGCGTCCGGGGTGGGATTTCCGATTACTGATGCCATATTTCTCCCAAGGCGTCCCGTCCGCGGCCGGATCGATCCGGCCGCGAGGGATAAAGGATGCGACGGCCACCGCCACCGTAGGACGGGGAAGTTTTAACCGACGGGGCGGCGCCGCGCATGATCGTGACCGGCCCCACGGGGCCGGCATTCCGCATTGCGGAAGCGGTGGCCACGGATCGCGAATCCGTGGACACCGCGTAAACGTCTAGGGTAAGACCGGCCTGGGAAGCCGGGATGACGGCGGTCCAGGCGCTGTCCCCTGGCTTGGCCGCCACGGCGGTCCAGACCCGATCGGTCCAGGCGCCGCCGACCGGGCTGAACCACAGGCGGACGGAATCAATGGTAACGCCGGCGGGAGCGGCCGGGCCTTCTTGCCAAGCGGTTTCGATGCGCGCTTTGCGGGTTCCATCGGCCTGATCTTCCAGGCGGACGAGGGTCGCGGTGGCGAAAGCACCGGCGGAACCCTTGAGATGATGATCGAACCAAAGACGCTGCATGGCGGGGCCGGCGGGCAATTGCTTATGGTTGAGGTTGGGGCCCCAGGTATGGTTCTTGGTGCCGGGCACGGCGGCCAAGGTTGCGGAAACGGCTTCGGGCCAAAAGTATGTGTCGTTGCTTTCCCCTTCGAGGAAATAAGCGGCCTTCATGCCGGGTGCGCGTCGTCCCGCGTCGAAGGTGGCAAGCCACGTATCCCGGTCCGTGGTCGGCAGCGCAGCGATCAGGCTTTTCCAGAACGAACCTTTCTCGTAGAACCCGCAGCCGAAAACCGCATACGCCGCTTTCACCTTATCGCCGAGCAGGCCGGAAAGGAATGTCGTGGAGTAACCTCCCCAGGAGAATCCGGTAATGCCCATGGCCGCGGGATTGACCTTGGCTTGCGCGCGCAACCAATTGAAAGCCTCCAGCCCCGCGGTCTCGGCATCGGCCAGCGTACTGTTCTGCGTCCCCGTGGCCACGTCGAAGCGCGGGCCCTCGCCTACGGGCCGGGCTTCCCAGGGGCCTGAGCTGTGGTTTCCGGTCCCGCAGATGCCGGGGAGATCCACCGACAAGGCGGCATAGCCGCGCTGGGCATAGCCTTGTACCAGTCCCGCTAAGTCTTCCGCGTTGCTGCCGCCCCCGTGCAGCATCAGGATGCCGGGATAGCTGCCCGCGGCCTGGGGATAGGCGTAGATGGCATAGACGGAATTGGCGCCGCCGCGGGAGGGGAAAGTGAATCGGCGCATGGTGACGGCCGAAGTTCCCGAGCCGCTATTGGCTTCGCTGATGGCCGCATCCGCGACCGGGATGCTGTTCAGGTAGGCTGCGAAGGGATCAACCGCCGGGGCGGCGAGCGCAGTGGACGTGGAAGATGCGGAAGCCAGGGCCGTGAGTGCCGTCAAAGCCGTGAATACCGCCGCGCGCAATTTCACGGCCGCACCGGGTAGGCCGGGAGGGCAATAGGACCGGAGCGGGACCGGCCCAGGGCATCGGCCTCGCGTACCGCATCCAGGGTAACGCGAGCGTTACGCAGCGGGCGTGCGCCCCCGAAAGCGCGCGGCTGCAGGGACACCGGCAATTGCGGCCCGTTGGTCTGGAACGGTGAAGCCGGTAGGCCATCGGAATTGTATAGACTGACAGGCGGATTCTGCCCCCAGCCGTAACGGATTTGGGTGGGCGCCGAGATGGTTGCCGCCGAAACCAGCACCGTGTCGCCTTTGATGACGGCGTCGCCCCAGGCCCATTTCGCGTCCGCTCCCGCGATGGCGAACCCCGTCACCTTGGCGTTACCATGGGTGGATAGCCCCTGGGCATGCCGGAAGAAAAGCCGGATGGTTTTGCCGTCGACGCGCATGGATTCGAACATGGGGCTTTGGTAGCCCAGATCCTTCTCCCCGTACTCCCGCGCCCGGGCGCACAGGGCCAGACGGTGCCCCACATCCCATTTGTCGGGCGGGTGCAATTCATTGGCCTGGCCCACGTCGATGGTCACGGCCATGGCGGTATTGGGCGCGGTCAGGGAGAGCCGCTGGGCTTCGCGCAAGCGCGGCCAATTCAGGTCTTCCGCCGGGCTTCCCTGCGCCCCGTTGATGTTGGGCAACTGTACGTAGTAAAAGGGGAAATCGCCTTGCTTCCAGGCCTTGCGCCAACCGCCGATGAGCGCGGTGAAATGCGCTTTGTAATTGGCCGAGATCCAGGCCGGATGCGGCGTGGAGGTGTCCCGGGCATTATTCTCCCCTTGATACCAGATGGCGCCCTTGATGGGGTAGCCGAGCAGGGGAACGATGAACCTTTTATACAGATCGCCCGTGCCCGTGTCCTTGGAAAGCAAAGGATCGGCGGCCAGGCTGGCATCGTCCATCCAACGCTCCACGTCGGTTCCGCCCACGGCGCTGACGAGCACGCCCACCGGGACCTGCAAACGGGCCTGCAGTTCCTTGGAGAAGTAATAGGCGGTACCGGAAAAGTCGAGCACGGTGGTTTCGGTGACCGCGGTCCATTTGCCGCCCGCCTGCATGTTCATATAGCGGAGATCGGGATGATTGGCGGTCTTGGCGGAGTCCAGGTTAGGGCCGGCCAGGGTTTTCATGGTCCAGGCCATGTTGGATTGGCCGCTCGCCAGCCACACCTCCCCTACCATCACGTCCTTGAACGTCACGGTGGTCTTGCCTACGGCGGTAAGTTCGAACGGGCCGCCCGCGTCGGATGCATCCAGGGTAACCTTCCAGCTACCGTCGGCAGCGGCTACGGTTGCTTTGGTCTTCCCCCGGAAGGCTACGCTCAGGCTTTCGCCGGCGGCGGCTTTGCCCCAGACGGGAACCGCGGTGGCGCGCTGCAGGACCATATGATCGCCAAAGGGCGCAGTCAAGGAAACGTTGGCACCAGCCGATGCCCACAGCAAGGCCGAGACAATAACGGATAACGGATATCGATCAAGCGCCATGCATCCCCCACCACCCGCATGGAATCTAGGCAGGACGCGCCCGCAAGTCGGCGTGTTCTTGAGGGGTTTGTTTACTTTTGTAAACAAGCGGAGGGCCGCGTGCGGCAGTCATGGCTCGGCGTCAAAGCGGTTTCGGCCCGACAGGACGGTCCCGAAACGATGTTTCCAATTGTAAACGCGGAGAGGCTCCGCCTTGGCCTATTTAGCCGCGGCGGTCACCCGGTTCAGCTGCAAGGTACCTTGTACGCTTTCGAAGCGTAAGGTATGCACGCCGGCATCAAGGCGCAATTCCGCTGTCGCATTCCCCCAGGCCGATAGGCCGGGCATATCCACCAACGCTATCGCCCCGGAGATATCATCGGTTATCTTGAGACCTGCCTGCCCCGCCGCCAGGTAGCGGAAATCCAGGATCAGGGTCGCGGCGGATTTCAGCTCCACGGAATACTCGGACCAGCTTCCGGTGCCCTTGAATACGACGATATCGCTTTTCTCGTCCGTATTGGTATCGGGCGCCACGTTGGAAGTCAGCCGGTAGGCTTCCGCTTCCAGGGAACCCGGCAAGGGCCAGGGATGATAGGCGCCCGCGTCTTTGATGCCTGCGAAGAATTCCTCGTTGAGCCCGTGCCAATCGACACCGGATGCGGGAATGTCGATGAAATCGAAGGCGGCACGGGTAGAGGCCGCCCCCTTGAGCGCAGGCCCGGAATAATCAAGCTTGCGGGCCTCCGCCCATACCGTCGGGCGATATAGCCAGGCCGCCGCGCCCCAGTCGCCGTAAAAGCCGAAGGCGCGCAATACGTTGATGGTGTCATGCCCGTATTGGTTGCGCAGGGCGTCCCCCAAGGGGTTGGCCGGGAACGCTTCCGGATTTTTCCAATCGACGCCTTGGATGGACCAGACATGGTCGCGGGTCCAGGCCACGAAGCGGCCTTTGCGCGAGACCACCTCGCCGGCCAGGGAATCGTCATTGTTGTAATTGTCATTGTTTGCGCCCAGCACCACCATGCGATCGGCGATGTCGGGAGCGAGGAGCATAGCCTGGGCGGCGGTGGTGAGGTTGGCGCCGGTAATGAACAGGAGCGGCTTGGAGGAACTGGCCTTGCGCGCCTCGCGCACCAGCAGCAGAGCGCCGTCGCTGCTGTCGGGCTTGATGGTTTCCAACCCTCCGCCCGGGGAGCGGACCAGTTTGCGGCGTGCCCCCGCCACGGGATCGGGCAGGTTGCGCATGCCGCTGCTTCGGGCCAAGGCAAGCCAATGGGCGCAATTCGCCACGTTGGCCCGCACGGCGGTTTCACCGGTATCCTTCGCGAAGCTGGCGATGGTGCCGCGCAGATCGGCGTGGCCTACGCTGGCCTTGGCCCACAGGTAGGCCCCGTCCACGGGAGTCCGGAATGCGCCGTTCTCGATGACGATGGGATTGGTGGAATCCACGCCGTCGATGCGGAAGCGTCCGCCATCGACATGGAAGGCTTGCTTGCTTCCATGCTCAAGCACGAATTCGCCGGCGTTGGTGACGGCTCCCGCGATCACGCGTATCTGGGTCTTGTCCCCCGTCAAGATGAAGGGATCGAGTCCGGAGAAATGCAGGGTATAATCCCCGCCCGGGACGTTGCCGAAAAAGTAGGCCCCGGAAACGTCCGTAGTCGTGGCGCGTTCCAGGCCGAAGATGCGGACCAGTACGCGGCCACCCAGACCGTCGCCGAAGCGTACGCGGCCCGACAAAGTACCAACCGGACCGACCTTGACGGTGGGCAGGGTGAAGCTCCCCTTGGGCTTGTCCACGGCCAGGCGTTGGGTCACGGCGCGGATTTCCCGGTCGCGGGACTCCACCACGTAAAGGCCCATGCCCACCGAATCGAAAGCGAAGCGTCCGGCGGAATCGCAGAAACCATCCATGACGGACCCGG
>JAHFCH010000331.1 GCA_023249635.1 Fibrobacterota bacterium | reverse complement strand
GCGATGGTGTTGGCGGCTTGCCTGTGGGCGCCGGCGCGGGCCGAAGAGCGGATGAACGGCATGGTGGGGCTGTGGTACGGGCCCTACAACGGATATTCCTTCGAATACGATCTCATCGCGCAGTTCTTCAAGAGCCAGGACTGGATGGGGAATATCACCGGACCGTATATCTGCGATGAGATAGGGTCCACGTCCAACCGTTTCGGCGCTGGATTCGCGACCGGCAAGCGGCTGAATGAAAAAGGCACCTTCGCGGGGAACCTCGCCTTTATCGGCCAGAACCGCTGGGGCCACTTCTCGGAAACCCAATGGGGAGCCGAAGCCAAGCTCACCCTGTTCGTGTTCGGGATGAAGATGGGATTGATGGAAGATTGGAAGAAGCTCTACTGGCAGGTAGGCCTGTCCTACTAGGCCCGGTAGCCTTGGCCGCTCAGGCCAGCGGTTTTTGCCCAAGGTGGGGCAATTCAATCGCGAAGCGCGTGCCCTCCCCGGGACGCGAGTAAACGTACAAGTTACCCCCTCGATCCGTGACGTTGCGGGCGGCCAACGCCAGTCCCAGACCGCGGCCCGAAACCATCCCGGCTTCCCGGCGGGTGGTGAACCCCTCCATGAAAATCAGGCCCAGCTTTCCCACTTCGTCCAGGGAATCGGCTTCGGCGCGCGTGACCAGCCCCAGGGATACCCCGCGATCGGCGATGGCGGAAGGATCCATACCGCGGCCATTGTCCCGGATACGCAGGAAAATGCGATCCTCTTGGGCCACGTACTCCAATTCGATCTCCGCCTCGCCTTTGCCCTTGGACTTGAGCTCTTCGGGCGATTCGATCCCGTGATCCACCATGTTCCGCAGGATATGCACCAGAGCCTCGTCGATGCGGGAGAAAGACTCCGGATGGATATCGCCGGTATTGCTGGCCACGCGGAAGTTGACCTGCTTGCCCAGGTTCTGCGCGATGCGCTCCACCAGGTTGCGGTACTTGCGCACCAGGTAGGCCGGGCTCAGGAACGCCAGTTTACGCGTCGACTCGATGATGCCGCGCAAGACCGGGTCGAGCTTGCCGAGTTCGATGCCGCCCGTGGAGGCCACCAACCGATCCAGTTTCCATTTGAGGATGCGGGCCATGGCGTCCTGGCCTTCGCCCGCGATCAATTTCATCGCCCGCTGTAATTCGTCCAGCTGGGCGCGCAGTCCCGAGAGCGCCGAGGTCAGGCGCGCACTGGTCCTGTCGCCTACCGGCGCGGAAGCGGGTATGGGGGCGGAAGCGTGCTTGAGCGCTTCGAGAAGATCTTCCGACTCCTGGGCCCCGGCGGCGAGGCTCTCGAATCCGAAGGCGCCCGCGTTACCCTTCACCATGTGCAATTCCCGGAACAACCTTTGTCCCGCGCTTTCGCCCTCGCCGTCTTGCCACAGCGATCCCGGAGGCGCCGCGTCCCCGGCCTGCTTGCGCGCGGCCAGCCAACTCTCCCATTCGCGCCGGGCCCCTTCCAGGCGCAGGCGGGCATCTTCCAGAAAGGCGCCCACGGTTTCGGGGGGATTGGCCGCGAGAGCCAACACGTCGCGGATCTCCAGCTTATGGCGGAGGCGCTCTTCTTCGATTTGCCGCGCCATGGCGCGGCTCGGAGCGGTATCGGTGGAGAAAACGCCTATAGCGTTGAGGTTGCCTTGGGCATCCTCGAGCTTCCGGTAGGCGAGGCGTACATGGCCCTCGTCTTCGCCTTTCCCGCTCCACACTTCCTGCGCGGGCGCCAGGGCCGCGAGTTTTTCCCAACGCAGATCCTTATGGCGCTTGCGCACCAGCTCCAGCCATTTGCCGAATTGGATTTCCTGATCGGCATTCAGGCCCAAGATATTCTTGAGGGCGGGGCGGGCAGGCGTTGGTGCATTGTGGCCGGAGGCCGTTGCGCCCGAGGCGAACGTGGCCATTTCGGCGGCGGGAACCACCGTGCCGTCGAGAAGGAGGAGGAAGAACCCGGCGCTACCGGCGTCCATGCTGCACCGCGCTACGCGTCACGGGGATTGGAGGATCTCCTCCACGGTGGCCTTGAAATCGCGGACGAAATCGTCCTTGTCGAAGCGCAGCGGCTTCTCGATATAGCTGCGCGCGCCGATGGCGAGGCAATCGAGCAGCAGCGGGCCTTTGACCGCGGAGATGACGAGCACGCGGGCTTCCGGGAATTCCTGCATGATTTGCGCGAGGGCGCCGCGGCCGTCGAGCTTGGGCATGGTCAGATCCATGGTGATCAGATCGGGCTTATGGGTGCGGTAGAGTTCCACCGCTTCCTCGCCGTTCTCGCCGGTGCCAAGCACCTTGAAACCCATCACGTCCCCGAAGAACCGGCCCAATTGCATGGTCTGGAACTTGGAATCGTCGACGATGACGACTGATCTAAGCATGGGGCCTCATAAGACCGATTATAGCACCTGCCTGCGGAATCATCCATATTTGGCGGGATTGAGACAGCGTCAGGCGTCCGACGCCCGACGCCAAACGATATGCCGCTACCCCTGCCATCGTAACTGTCTCCTCCAACCTCGCTAGCACCATCCTCTTCATCCGATCGTCTGAATACAACTCGCGAACCGGAACGCCAGCTTCTGGGGGGAGCAGGTGAATTCGAAAAACACGCCTTCGTCCGCCCGGATCCGGTATGCCTGGACTCCGGAGAAATTATTGACGCGGGGCGGGGAAATTTCGGTTTCCCTGGCGTTTTCGAGCTTGGAGAGCAACCAGGCCAGGCGCGAGGTGACGAAATTGAGGATTTCGGCATTGGCGGAGATGACCAGTTTCAGGGCTTCTTCGCGGGGCTTATCGGGAAGCATGCGGGTGCCCAGGCGCAACATCGAATCGGCCTCCATGGCGAGAAAGGAAAGCACCTGGGACGAGGGCGACAAGGCCAATTGGGTCACGACTACGGGGGATTGAACCGAGTAGTTGCCCTCGGTTTTGATGGGGCGTCCGGCGTAGGGGTCCGGATATACCCCTTGCAGGCCGCCATTTACCAGGCGGACGAGATTGTTGCCGATCAGATCCTTGACGACCGATTCCTTCATG
>JAHFCH010000228.1 GCA_023249635.1 Fibrobacterota bacterium | reverse complement strand
GGCCTCGGCGCAGTACGCGTTGACGCTTTCGGTGCTGGCCGCAGCCTACCTGGATCGCGACGGCGACGGCCGTAGCGACGCCGCCCGCATCCGCCTGGGCGCGGTCCCGGATGGGCTTCCCGCGGAGATCGCTTTGCAGGATCCCATCGCCAAAGGCGCGCCCCTCGTCGTGGCCGCGGACCATCTCACGGCCGACCCCGGCAACTTGGGCGTACTGCTGGCCGATTTCTCCGATCGTCCCTTCGTCTTCGGCACCGGCTTCGCCGCCGGAGCTTATGGGAGTTTTCCTTCCGGGCCGGAGCCCTATCCCGCCGCGGCCTTCACGGTTCTCGACTCGGTAGGCCCGGTGATCGTTTCCGCCGACGCTGATCCACGCCAAGCGGGCGGTCCGGACGGACTACGCGTGGTCTTCTCCGAGGACATGCGGATCGAACTGGCCGGCAAGGCCTTCCCCTACTCCGCCCTGCACGCGGGCAGCCGGGAATTCGCGCCCAGCGTCACCGTGTCGGGTGGGACCCTACCCGATAAACGCACCGTGGCCTATACCCTGGTGGCCGGCACCGGCCCGCAACCCGGGGATAGCCTGCAATCGCTCGCGCATATGGCCCTCGGCGACGATAAAGGCAACCGCTCGGGCATGGCCTACCATATCCTCATCGGCGGCCGTATTCCCATTACGGCCCAAGGAGGCGGATTCATCCGCGCCGATCCGATCCCCAACGCGGTTCCCATCGCCAACAACGTAACCTTGGTGGTACCTGCGGATCTCCCCGGAGGCCGGGCGGGGGAATGCCTGGATTGCTCCACGGGGGATTGGAGGCGGCTCGACCCCGCGCGCCCGGCGGTATTCCCCAAGGGACCCGAGATCACGGTGCGCTCCAAGGGAGGCTTCGCCTTCGACCTCACCTTCTTCGATCATTTCGGGCATATCGTGAACCATGCCAAAGGCAAAGTCCCGGATGCCATGTTGCAAACGGCCCCGGTGGATTCCTTGGGATACAAGGTGGCTGCCCTACGCTGGTACCCGGTGAGCGAAAGCGGGAACCAGGCGGGCACGGGCGTGTACATCGCGGTGGGAACCATCTTCACCGAGTCCTCGGTGCAAACAGGAACCCATGGCGAGACCATCCGGATGACAGGGGGGAGTGAGTCCCTGCGCGTGCGCATGGGCTACTTACGCTAACGTCCCAGGCCTCGGCAGTGCCGGGGTGCAGCCATTTTCCGCCTTTGACCGCATGAAAACATGCCGCCACGGAACATGCGGCTCCCAACTCCCGCAAACTTCCGCTTCGGGCGCGTCGTTTCCCGCGCCGCGCCCGGCATCCCCCGTTATATTGGTGGGGCGGGGATATCCTCCGCGAGCCTCGATAACCTGGGTGGGTTGAAAGGGCTTCTCGCGGCGCCGCCGCGGAGCGTGGACTCATGAAAGCATTTCCGATTCGCCTCGGCGCGGCCGTGGCTTCTGGTTGGCTGCTGGCCGCCTTGCCGATCGTGGCGCAAATCCCCACCGGCGTCACCTTCGAAAGCATTTACGATCAGAGCAAGATCGGATTCAATCAGCCGACCTTCGTGGGGCCGGTTCCTGGCGATGCCAACCAGTTGATCGTCGTCGAGCGCGCCGGCAAGGTGTTCCGCCTGGTCAAGGGCGCGGCCGGTTACGAAAAGCAGGCCTGGTTCACCCTCGATGCGAATACCGCGACCCATTGGGACGGCGCCTGGACGGTGGAATTCCATCCCGCCTTCGCGACCAACCACCTCTTCTACGTGCTCTATCGCCTCAAGGGAACGGACACGCGCTCCGTGATCGAAGAATGGACTTCGGCCGCCGATCTCTCCGCGCCGCATAAGGTGCGCACCCTGGTCTATTTCAACCAAAAGGTGATCCATTCCTCGGGCGATCTCCATTTCGGCAAGGATGGCTATCTCTACTCCACGCAGGGCGATCGCGATCAGGGAGCCACCGGCGGACAATTGATGAGCGAGATGTGGGGCAAGGTGATCCGCATCGACGTGAACAAGAAGGATCCGGGACTCGAGTACGCCATCCCTTCGGACAACCCTTTCAAGGCTACCGCCGGCGCGCGCGGCGAGATCTGGGCCGCGGGCTTCCGTATGCCCTGGAGATTCAGCTTCGACGCACTCAACGGCGATATGTACGTCGGAGACGTAGGCGACGTCACCGCCGAAGAAATCGACCTGGTGCAGGCCGGGAAGAATTACGGCGCGGGCAAGGTCGAAGGCGCTTGCGAAACCAATTGCGCCGGATTCACCAACCCGCTGCTCGAGCTGCCCCATGGCTGCGTGATCGGCGGCTTCGTCTACCGCAACGACCCGGCTTCCGGTTTCTATGGCGCGTATATCTACGCCGACTACCAGCTCAATACCCTCAACGCCTTCAAGATCAAAGCCGACAAGACCGGCGTCACCGATAACAAGAAGATCGCGACTACCACCCCGGGACGCATCTCGGCCCTGGGGGTGGACGCCATCGGCCAAATCTACGCGGCCACCTACGTGGAAACCCCCGAGACCGCGACCACGCATATCTATCGCCTCAAGCACGCCGACCTCAAGCCGGGTACCGTAGGCTTGCGGGGGAGCGCCTTCGAGACCCCCGGCTCCCGATCCTCCTCTCCCGACGAAGGCGCACGTCGCTATTCCCTGGATGGCCGCCGCCTTACTTCGGGCAAGGCTCGCGGGCTGCACTTGGTCCGCTCGTCCAATTCCGCGCCGGCGCAGCTCAGCTTCGCGGCCCCATAAAGATTAAGGGCTTCCGCACGATACCCATCCCGGGTACCGTGCCCCAGCTTTGTGATGTCATTGTCATTACGACGAGTGCACCGACAATGACATTACAAGCTGCGGAGAGGCTTCTCGCCCGCCTCATGCGCCAGGGCCCGCCGTAATTCCCGAACCCGTTCACGCAGCGTAAACGGATTCAGTCCCCCGGCCCCGAAGCCGGTTGAAGCCCTCTCCCCACCGCATTAAATCAGGAGCAGGCCCCCCGGGGCCGCGGGGCCGTGCTTTGCCCCGGGAAGGGGATTTCCGTGCGCGCCCTGGTATCCATGCTCATTTGCCTCGGCTTTGCTTGCCTAGGCTTCACGCGACTGACCGCCCAGACCCTGGTTGAAGCGGAAACCTTCAAGGACAAGGGCGGTTGGGTGTTGGACAACCAGTTCATGTCGCTAATGGGCTCGCCGTTCCTGTTGGCCCATGGCATGGGCGAACCCGTCCGGGACGCCGTCACCACGGTCGCTTTGCCCGCCGCGGGAACCTATAAGGTTTGGGCCCGCACCCGCGACTGGGCCCCTTACACGGCCACCGGCGCCGCGGGCAATGGGCCCGGCAGCTTCCAGGTGAAAGTGGACGGCAAACAAGTCGGCGGCGCCCAAGGCGCCGACGGCAATCCCGCCTGGGGATGGCGCATCGTCGGCAACGTCACCACGGCTACCGCCTCGGTACAATTGTCTTTGCATGACGAGACGGGATTCGAAGGCCGTTGCGATGCCATCCTGTTCAGTGATCCCGCCTATGCGCAGCCGCCCGAATCCCTTTCCGAGCAACGCACCTGGCGCAAACGCCTGTTGGGGCAGCCGGAAGCGCCCAAGGATACCGGCGCCTTCGATCTGGTTGTGGTGGGCGGCGGCATCGCGGGTATCACCAGCGCCGTACAGGCCGCGCGCCTGGGACTGCGCGTCGCCTTGATCCACAACCGCGGTGTATTGGGCGGCAACAACAGCTCGGAAACCCGCGTGCATATGGAAGGCAAGATCAACCTGCCGCCTTATCCTAACCTGGGCAACCTGGTCAAGGAAATGGACCCGGGCCCGGTCGACAACGCCGACGTCGCCGCCAAATTCATCGACGAAACCAAACGCAAGTTCGTCCTTTCCGAAGGCGTGAACCTGTTCCTCAACCACCATGTCTTCAAGACCGAGGTCGTAGGGGGCAAGATCGCCGCCGTGATCTCCATGGATGGCGCCACCGATCGCGAGTACCGGTTTTCCGCGCCCCTCTTCGTCGATTGCACCGGCGACGGGGACGTGGGATACCTGGCGGGAGCCGATTGGCGGATGGGCCGGGAGAGCAAGGCGGAAACCGGCGAAAGCCTGGCTCCGGAAAAAGCCGACAGCCTATCCATGGGGTACTCCAACCTGTGGCGCTCGGCGAAGCAGGCTGGGGACAATACCTTTCCGGTATCGCCGTGGGCGCTCCAGTTCAGCGACGCCTACCAGGTGAAAGGGACCAAAGCCGATTGGAATTGGGAAAGCGGCTTTGAACGCAACACCATCGTCGAGGCCGAAGCCATCCGCGACCATAACTTCCGCGCCATCTACGGGAATTGGGCTTGGCTGAAGAACCACATGGCGACGACCTACGGCAAAGACAAGCTCGAATGGGTCTCTTATGTAGCAGGCAAACGCGAATCACGGCGCCTGCTGGGCGATATCATTCTCACCCAACAGGACGTGCTCGGAAAGGTTCCCTACCCGGACGCCTCCTTCACCACCACCTGGACCCTGGATCTGCATTTCGCCGAACCGAACAACGCCAAATACTTCCCCGGCCAGGAATTCATCAGCATCGCCGAGCATACCGCCGTTAGCCCCTATGCGGTACCCTACCGCTGCCTGTACTCGCGCAACCTCGGCAACCTGTTCATGGCGGGGCGGGACATCAGCGTCACCCACGTGGCCCTGGGCACGGTGCGGGTGATGCGCACTACGGGCATGATGGGAGAAGTGGTCGGCCGCGCCGCCTACCTGGCCATCAAGTACGCGACATCGCCGCGCGGCGTCTATCAAGCGCATCTGCCGGAGCTGATCGAACTGCTCAAGTACAACGGCGACAAGGTGGTGGGCCTCCACCCCCGTTTTTCCGACCTCGGTAACCAGGCGACTTTCCGCCTGGCCAATGCGGGTCCCGGCGCCATCGGCCTTAGCTTCCGGTTGGGAACGGCGGGACCGGTGGCGATCGACGCCTACGACGCGCTGGGCAATCCCGTGGGGACGGTGGCGCAGGGCCTGCAGGCGGCGGGCGAGCATCGCTTGGAATGGCAGCGTAAAGGCCATGCTCCGGGTCTGTATTTCTTCCGGTTCCGAGCGGGCGTCAGGGAGGAAACCCGCAAGGGGTTGGTGCTTTGATCGCCAGATGCTTCGCCCTCGCGGGCCTGGCCGCCGCCGGCCTGCTGGGTTGCCTGCCCGCCGCCGATCCGCAAGCCTTGCTGGCGCGCGAAGCTTCGCCCAAGGCCATGGGTTGCGCCGCCTGCCATCTCTATCCGCTCCGTGATGCCGTCCATCGCTACCATCTGGAAACCGCCGAAGGCAACAAGCGCCTCAATGGCCCCATCACCTGCCTCGACTGCCATCCCCAGGCCCTGCGCGGCAGCGAAATGGTCTTCCTGGATACCATCTTCATCAACGCCTTCGATCTGGAAAAGTCTTCCTACGATCTCCCTACCGCCGCTTCCATCCGCCTCCTGCCCATCCTCCGTATCGACACCCTGCGGCAGTCACGTCCCATCCCCTTGTCCCGCAGCGACACCTCGTTGACCTTAGCCGAATGGATGACGGGTTTGGCCCATCTCAATGGCCGCGTCGACGTGGAAATGCACGTCCGCGACGGCGTATCGGCCCGCTACGATATCCGCGCCCAGACATGCTCGGCTGTGGCCTGCCACCATAACGTGGGAACCGACGTGTATCCCCTGGTGGGCGAAGGCGGCGCCAAGCGTGCGGCGGGAAGGGATAGACCATGAAAACCCCCGTCGCATCGTTCACGGTCGTCCTTGCCGCTGCGGCTATTTTCTCAACCATGATCCTCTGCTGCGGCTGCGCCGCCGTCCCACAGAAGGATCGCGAGTTCCTGGCCGACCCCGCCATGCGCCCGGTGCAGGACGAGTTGGAATCTTCCTTGGAAGGCCACAACCAACCCTTGCGCGAAGGCTCCGCCGGCGGCCAGGCGGGCGACGGAGGCGGTTGTGGGTGTTGAGGATCATTTACGCCGCGCCGGTTTGGCCGCGCTGACGATCTGCGTCTGCGCCCAGGCCGCCGATCCCATCCGCGAACGCCTGGATATCCGCTACCATCGCTACCATGATGCCAACGGTGTAGACGACGACCTGGGCGCCCTGCTCTTCGTGAAAAAGCTGGCGGGCGGCTTCGCCTGCCAATGGGAACAGACCCTGGACGCGGTATCCGGCGCTTCTCGGGCGCTGGGCAAAGACCTGCGCGGCGAGCCGCGACCCGGAGATTACGATGCCGTCACGGGCGCGTCCCCGATCGCGGAAACCCGCCATGCCTCGCGTGGCGCTTTCGTCTATGCCGGGCATACCGTCGGCGGCAGCCTGGGATTCTACTATAGCCGCGAGGACGATTACGTTTCCGCAGGGCCTTCCCTGTCGCTGCAGCGGGAATTCTTTTCCGGCAACTTCACCTTGGGAGCCGCCGCATCCTCCAACAGCGATGATTTTCATCCCCTGGGCCGCTTCACGGGCCTGGGCGGCCGTAAGCGCGTCCGTTCCGCCGATCTCAGCGTGGCCCAATCCCTGACCCCGCTGACGCAGGCCTCGGCGGTATTCAGCTGGCTTGCCTGGGATGGCTATCTGGGCCATCCCTATCTGCCCCCGGTGGCCGGCGACGGCACGCTGCTCGAAGAGAACCTGCCGGATCGCCGCCGGGGCGCGGCTGCGGCGGCCCAGATCGTCCAAGGGTACCGCCTAGGTTACCTGTTGGGATCGCTGTCCCTGTCCGGGAAACGGTACGCCGATGATTGGGGATTGCGTTCCGCCGAAGGGGAAATCCGCTGGAGCCAGCATCTGCCGGGGGAAACCCTGGTACGCTTGCGTGGACGCCTTTACCACCAGGACGGGGCCGCATTCGCGAATGTCCCCTCCGCCGACCAACGCTACCGCACCGCGGACGTTCGCCTTTTCACTTTCACCTCTATGCTGCTGGGGGCCAAACTGGCCGCCTCCTTCCCGGATGCCTGGAGCGAGGCCTGGTATCTGCCCGACCGCTGGGACATCGGCTACGAAGGATTGATCCGGGATACGCGCGGGGATGATCTCGCCTCCATCCAACCTGGCGCGCCGACCAATGGGGACCCCGCCCGGCCGCGCCTGTATCAGCTATACGGATCCGACGAATACTACCGCCAGGGAACCTGGGCGTTCGGGATGGGATTCGATTACTAGGGAACCAAGACCACCAGCTTCTGCTCGGGCCGCTGTCCCTCATATTCCAGCTTGAGCCAGGCCGCGGAACGCGCCGTCCGCGCGAAGCGCGCCTCATCGATGCCGCCCGGGAACGCCATCACGGGAGTATTCCCGTACTTGCCGATCTTCGCGCGGAAGCTGCCTCCCGCCTCCAAGCCCGCCGATACCGGAGCCAAGGCTTCCGTGCCGTCCAGATACAGGCGGAAAGTCTTTCCATCGTAACTCAAGGCCAGCGAATGCCAGATTCCCGGCGCTACGCCAGCTTGTCCGGTGTGGAAGGTAAGCTCGTTGTGGTTATAGAAGTAGACCTTACCGCCTTTTCCGAATCCCATCGCCACCGTGGAGCCATTGGTATCGGAGCGGTGCACGTCCATGATGCGCGCATCTTTGTTGGGTTGGGTCCAGTCGGTGTCCGCCGAGGGCCGGAACCAGGCGCTCATGGTAAAGGGCTGGTTCGCTACCGGGAGCAGTAGCGAGGATTGGGGAAGATCCACGTAGTCGTCCACGCCGTTGAAAGCCAGCCCGTTCCCGATCGCGCCCTCGCGACCCGTCGCCGTCACGCGATCATCGCCGTTATTCCCGAGACCGCTGGCATCCTGGTAGCGGCCCACCGGATCCGCCCCCGTGGTATCCTCGCCCAGATGCCATACTCCTGCGAACCCCGCCACCGGATTGAAGACGGAGGCCCCATCCGACAATCCCGAAGCATCGTCCTTGCCGTAATGCATCAGCAGTGATTGGTCCGCGCGATCGCCGTAAACCGTATCCACGCGCACCCAGATCTCCGCCCGTCGCGCCGTCGCGTCCCAGCGTTCGATTTGGAACGGCAGTGGGGTGCCATTGGCCTTGGAGAAGCGCACGTCCCCGCCGTCCGGTTTGGCCTCGGTGAAATCCAGGGAGGAGGAATCCAGGCGCACCAGCAAAGGGAACAGGGTAACATTGCCGGTAACCCCCGCCCCGGCGGGGGTCGTATTCAATAGCACGCGCAGGGAATGGGCCCAAGCCGCATAGGGCGGCACGGTGACGGTCTCGGCGGGTTTCACGGTCAGGATTTCCTGGAGCAGGTTCCCGGCTCCCGTCCCGTCCGCGGCTACGGCTTCCAGAATGCCATAGGTGCCCGCCGGCACGTCCTTGATAAGCAAGCCCTGCGCGGTCCCTTCCTTTTCGGCGATGGCGGAAAACACATCGGTGCCGGGCAGGTACACCCACCCCGATCGCAACGGCAAGCGTTCCCAAGGCACCAGAATGCGGCCGGTAGCGCGCAGCAGGCCTGCGGGAAGCTCACGGGAACCCGCCGCGGTAGACTGGCTCTGGGCTTCCGCGTCCTGGATCAGCACCGCCGGGCCGGACGGCGCGCGGCCTTCCACGTTATACACGCCGGCGGGAATCCCCTGGAAGGCATAGCGACCGCTGTCATCGGTGCGCCGCTCCACCGGCGTCGCCGGAGACCTGGCCACGGGATTGTAGGCGCGAGCATAGATCCTTACCGCAACGCCCGCCGCGGGGCGACCCGCCGAATCCAACATGCGTCCCGCCAGGGAAGTCTCGGTTTCCGTGCCCCCTTCCAGGCCGCCGTCGCGGAAGCAACCTCCCAACAGGGCAGACAGCGTTAAACAGACCGCCGTCGCGGCGGCGCGGAAGTCAGACATCGGTTTCACCGGGTTTTCCCGAGCAGGGAAAGAAATTGAGGTTGAGGGCGTAGACCACATCGGCTTTCGCGCCCTGACCATTGGCCAGCCCCATCAATTGGGTGCGCAGGTTGCGCAAGGCTTCCACGAAGCGTTCGTAGTCGGACGAGGACAGCGCGAAAACGTTGCAGGACATCAGGCGCGGTTCCTCCGGGGAGGGCCGATCGTACATGGCAATGGCCTTGCCGAGCATCTCCACCTGGAATTTGCGCACCAAGTGGGACTTGATATCATAGCCGGTCGAAACCAGCGGATCGCTTTGCGCCAGGTTCCCGCGATCACGCTTGAGGAATCCGAGCCGCTCCAGCAGTTGCAGCGAATGCGCGGCCTGCTTCGTCGTGATGGGCGGGCGCACCAGGGCGGCCAACCGGGCGGGATCCGATCCAAGGCCATCGATCACCGCCAGCTCGCGCACCACGCAATGGTACCATTCCGAGAAATAGTCGTAGCGATCCTCCGGGATGCGCCGGACGTTGCGCCGCTTCTGCTGCTCGATGAGCTTCTCGAAATGCAGGTTCTTCTCCTTCATGGTCTTGGCCTGGTTGAATAGCACCAGGTTGTGGAAATACTCGGCCTCGGTTTCCTTGAAGCCCAGGGCTGCGCAGGCTTTCCCGATGGTTTCCGCGGTGAGGTTGCGCTTGCCTTCGAAAATCTGCTTGAAGAAGCCGGAAGAATTGATCCCCGCCTTTTGGGAAAGGTAGCGGTAGGAAAAGTTCTTATTGGCCGCCTTCTTGGCCGCATACAGTTCGCGCAGGAACTTCCGGTAATCGGAATAGTCCCGCACATCCAAAGGTAAGGGAGCGCGAAGGGGCATGTAAACGAATATTACCCCTAACCGGGCGATTCGAGGCCCTTTTCCGAGCAAACCG
The DNA here is from genome assembly GCA_023249635.1 of Fibrobacterota bacterium. Lineage (GTDB taxonomy): Bacteria > Fibrobacterota > Fibrobacteria > UBA11236 > UBA11236 > Chersky-265. The sequence goes on along the minus strand of JAHFCH010000228.1, from coordinate 158 downwards.
TTTACGGCGCGTAAACATTTTGGCGGCGGATTTGGGGTATTTCAGGCAACCACAATCCCGTTGCTTTCGGTTTCCAGCAGGGTATAATTTAGGGGTTTTAGCGCTTTCCCGTGCGGAGGTCCTTTTGGTCAATACCTGGCAGTACTCCCCCGGCGATC
>JAHFCH010000035.1 GCA_023249635.1 Fibrobacterota bacterium | reverse complement strand
CGGCGGCGCTTCCGCTTTCGCTCGAGGCCGAGGAGGCCAGCTGCGTCTTTTTCCAATCAGGATAAGCGTAGAGGATCAGCGGGCCCTTCGAGCCGCACACCACTACGTCGGCGAATCCGTCTCCGGTGAAATCCCCGGCGGTTTTCATCCACGGATCGGGAGGGCTGGCTGCGTCGATGGTAATCTTCGTGAAGGGGATGTCGGCCGCCGACGGAACCGCCGAAGCGGCGGCCAGCGTAGCGGCGAACGATAGGGCGAAGCGGATCGGGGCGCTCATGATCCCCAGTGTAGTAAACGGCCGGGGGATCCGTCCGCCCGGATCACCCGGTCGGACAGACCCGCACGGATGGCTACTCTTCGGACTGCAAAGCGATAAAATCGGTCCGGCCTTTGAAGAATACCTTGAATGCGATCTTCTCGCCCGGTTTCAGGCTCTTTACCGCTGCCAGCAGTTTCTTGGGATCCTCGATTTTCAGGAAGCCGCCGTCGGCCTGGCGCTTGTAATTGGACAGCACCATGCCTTCAATCAGGCCATTCTCCGCCGCGCTGGATCCGTCCGATACTCCCGTAATCACCACTCCACCCTGATCATTGGGGATGCCGTATTTCACCCGGGCTTCCTTGTCCAAGGTCCCGAAATGGATTCCCAGTTTCTTGGAGAAGAAGCTTCCGTTCTCCTCATCGGGCTCCGGCGCCGACACGGCATCGTCCCCGGTGTTCTCCGCGTCCTCGGGCTTGGCGCCGATCTTGATGCCGATGCCGCTTCGCTTCCCGTCGCGCAGGACCTCGAAATCGTACTTGTCGCCGGGCTTCAGATCCGCCACGCGATTGCGCAGGTCCGCGGCGTCCTGTACCGCGATACCTTCCACCTTTAGAATGATGTCGCCTTCCTTGAGCCCGCCCTTGGCGGCGGGGCCGTTCTTCATCACTTCGCGCACCAGGCAACCGTCGGTGTTGGGCAGGCCCATGGCCTCGGCCAGGTTCTCGGAGACATTGTCGATGCCGATGCCCAGGTAGCCGCGCGTCACCTTGCCCTCGTAGATCAGATCCTCGGCCACCTTCACGGCCATGTTGATCGGGATAGCGAAGCTCACGCCCATGTAGCCGCCGGTGCGGGTGTATATGCTGGAGTTGATGCCCACCACTTCGCCTTTGAGGTTCACCAGCGGTCCACCCGAATTGCCCGGGTTCACGGCGGCGTCGGTCTGGATGAAATCCTGGTAGGCATCGCCTTGCCCGCCCTGATCGCGGCGGCCCTTGGCCGACACGATGCCGCTGGTCACGGTATTCTGCAGACCGAAAGGATTGCCGATGGCCATGACCCATTCGCCGATGACGAGCTTGCGGGAATCGCCGAAGGCGATGACGGGCAAATCCTCGGTGGGGGCCTTGATTTTGAGAACGGCCACGTCGGCCTTTTTGTCGACGCCGACCACCTTGGCCACGTAGGTCTTCTTGTTCACCAGGCTCACCTTTACGATGTCGGCGCCCTCCACCACGTGGGCATTGGTGAATACGTAGCCCTGCTTGTTGACGATGAAACCCGAACCGCCGCCCAGCGGCACGTTACGCTTGGGCGAATTGTCCTCCGGTTCCTGCTGGTTGGGCATGCCGAAGAATTCGAAGAAAGGATGCTGCATCTGCTTATCCTGCTCCGACCATTTCTTCTCGGTGTTGACCGCGACCACGCATGGGGCGACGGCCTCGACCACCTTTCCGAAGGTGCCGTTCAGGAGTTCGATCTTGGCCGGGTCGGTGGCTGCGGGTTTGCCCTTACCCAGATCGAGGCTGCCGCGCTTGGGGCGCGGATCGTCCTTGGAGTCCTTGGCGGCTACGGAAGTCGCGGCCAGGGAGCCGGCGAGCAGGAACGAGAATACGGTCAGCGGAATACGGAAGGCCTTCATGGCACGGTCCTTTCGGAAGGTTTCGCCGAGGGTCGGGACCCGGCAGGCTGTGAATTCATACGGGGGAAATTACAAAACCGGACTTTCCGAAACCCTTATCCGCCGGGTCTTCCGTAAGGCGGGGGAAGGCCCAATGCACCATGTCGGAGCGCTTAGACCGCCGGCGGGCGCGAAGGGTTGCCCTCGGACGCGGGCCGGCCGCACTCAACGCGATCTTAGCTAACTTTCACGACTGTCACGGTTAACGGCGATTGCCGCGACCGCGGCAGGACAAGGGCCGCTCTTGGGACGGGGTAGAACCCCGCGGGGCGGTTCGTCCGACGGCCTCCCGGCGGCGCGCCGGCGGGAGACCAAGACTTCAGGAGAAAAACATGGCGACAGCGGATATCGGACTTATCGGCCTGGCGGTAATGGGGGAAAACCTCGTACTCAACATGGAAAGCCGCGGCTATACCGTGGCGGTGTTCAACCGTACCACGTCCAAGGTGGACGAATTGGTCAACGGTCGCGGCAAGGGCAAGAAGCTGGTCGGCGCCCACACCCTCAAGGAATTCGTAGGCTCGCTCAAGTCCCCCCGTAAGATCATGATGATGGTCAAGGCCGGTCCTGCCGTGGACGATCTCATCAACCAGTTGGTGCCCCTGCTCGACAAGGGTGACATTCTCATCGACGGCGGCAACAGCTTTTTCCCCGACTCCATCCGCCGCACCAAGGATTTGGATGCCAAGGGCTTCCGCTTCATGGGCGTGGGCGTATCCGGCGGCGAAGAGGGCGCGCTCAAGGGCCCGTCCATCATGCCCGGCGGCTCCACTTCGGGTTGGCCCGAAGTCAAACACATCTTCCAGGCCATCGCCGCCAAGGTCGGCCCCAACAACGATATCCCTTGTTGCGAATGGGTCGGCGCCGACGGCGCGGGCCATTACGTGAAGATGGTCCACAACGGCATCGAGTACGGCGACATGCAGCTGATCTGCGAAGCCTATTACATGATGAAGGTTTTGCTCAAGATGTCGGCGCCCGAGATCGGCCAGGTCTTCGCCGAATGGTACAAGGGCCCGCTCAACTCCTACCTCATCGAAATCACCCGCGACATCCTCGCCAAGAAGGATCCGGATACCGGCAAGCCGCTGGTGGACGTGATCCTGGACAAGGCCGGCCAGAAGGGCACGGGCAAGTGGACTTCCCAGAACGCCTTCGATCTGGGCATCCCGATCCCGACCATGATGGAAGCCGTAGTGGCGCGTTCCCTCAGTTCCATGAAGGATGAACGCGTGGCCGCCAGTGCCAAGCTGCCTGCCCCGGAAATGACCTTCAATCTCGACAAGGCCAAGTTCCTGCCCGCCATCCACGACGCGCTCTTCGCAAGCAAGATCATGTCCTACGCCCAGGGTTATCAGCTTTTGCGCGCCGCGGCCGCGGAGTACAAGTGGGACCTGCACTACGGCGAAATCGCCATGCTCTGGCGCGGCGGCTGCATCATCCGGGCCCAGTTCCTGGACGAGATCAAGAAGGCCTACGATACCGATCCCAAGTTGGCGAACCTGATCCTGGCCCCGTACTTCACCGAAGTGATCCGTAAGAGCCAGGCCAACTGGCGCCTGGCGGTTTCCGAGGCGACCAAAAACGGCATCGCCATCCCGGCCTTCAGCTCGGCGCTTTCCTATTACGATCAGTACCGCAGCGCCTCGCTGCCGGCCAACCTGCTCCAGGCGCAGCGCGACTATTTCGGCGCGCATACCTACGAACGCATCGACAAGCCGGGCGTATTCCACACCGAGTGGATGCAGCCTTAGCCCTACCGGGCCGGCCCTCTTCGCGTCCGGAGGGGGCCGGTTAACCCGCATCGGAGGTAACTTGTCTGATACGCGTAACGCGAAAGATACTGTGAAGCCCGGGGCCGCCCAATCTTTGGGTGCCTTCGACGCGCTGGCGGGGGAGTTGGCGCGCGGCCGCAAGGCCGAGAGATCCAAAATGTTCGGCAAGGATTGCATGAAGTACAAGGGCAACGGCTTCATGGCCCTCTTCGAAGGCGATCTCGTGCTCAAGCTGAGCGGTCAGGCCCGTGAGGATGCGCTCAAACTTAAGGGCTCCAAGCTGTGGGATCCTTCCGGCCAAGGGCGCGCCATGAAGGAATGGGTGCAAATCCCGGCCTCCCATCAAGCCAAATGGAGCGACCTGGCGGAGAAATCCGTCGAGTACGTCTCCACCCTCCCTTCGAAATAAACGGCGGCGCCCCCGGCGGTCGATTCTGAACCGGCCGAGGCGCCCAGGGCCGCTCGCGCGGATCAGGCCAGCGCCATCACCCGCAACCGGTGGCCGTCGGGATCCAGGGCGGTGAAGGTATACCCGAAATCCATCTTTACCGGTTTCTGCGCGATACCCCAGCCGCGGCCGCTCCACTCCGCGTGCATGCGATCGACCGTCGCATCGTCCGGTGCCGTGATGGCCAGCTCGCATCCGCCGCCGGCCCCCTTGGGTCGGGGCTGCACGTCATGGCCCGCCCATAACCCGAGCATTACGCCGGAAGCCATCGCGTACATGGCGAAGTTGGGGGATTGCTCCACCGGAGCCTTGTCGAGCAGGGTCGTATAGAATCCGCAGCTGCTGGCGACGTTTTCGACATACAGGATGATGGTAGTGGGCTCGCTCATGGCATTTTCCTTTTCCGGCCGGGGGAAAATTCCGCCGGCATGGGATAAGGATAAGCGCCGCGACTGCCAGATCCTGTCAGCAGTCGCCGGAATCCCCGAAGCGAGGCATCAATCGCGGATGCCTTCCAGGGTCCGCCATTCTTCCAGCAAAGCCTGGCGGCCCTTGGGGTAGCGGGAATCGACGACTGTAAGCCCTTCCATCCGGTCGGTGCGGAAATGGCGAAAGCCTTGGCGCATTTCGCACCACGCCACGGCCACCTGGGCCGAGTCGAAATAGGCCAGGGCGAAAGGCCAGATGACGCGTTCCGATCCGCGCCCCTCGGCATCGCGGTAGATGAGCTTTACCTTCTTTTCCCCGCGGATGGCCTTGCGCAAAGCGGGGACATGCGCGTCGGTGCGGGATTTGGCCGCGAAGGTGGGGACCAATAGGGTGGAGGCATCCAGGTCCCCGCGTTGTTGGGGCGGCAGCACAGCGGCGATCTTGGCCAGAGCCTGGCCCGCGGCTTCGGCCAGCTTGGCATCCCCGCGTTCGCGTACCCATTCGGCGCCCAGAGCCAGGGCTTCCAGCTCTTCCTCCTGGAACATCAGGGGCGGAAGGGTGAATCCCGGCTTGAGGAGGTAGCCCAGGCCCGCGGCCCCATCGATGCGGGCGCCCTGGGATTGCAGGGTCGCGACATCGCGGTACAGGGAGCGCGGACTGATGCCGAGCTCGGCGGCCAGGGCGGCGCCCGTCACAGGGTATTTATGGCGCCGCAGGATCTCCAGCAGTTCGAGCAGGCGGCGGGCGCGGGACATGGGTAGCTTCCGGGTTACCTGGGGACGGTGGCCGGGGTCAGCGGAATGCCAAGACCGCCATCAGCACGATGAGGATCGTGGTCATCAGCGAGAAGGGGCTGATCTTGGGGATCTTGGCCATCAGGGGACCGCCGCCGGCGCGCTTGATCTTGGCCAGCAGCATGCTCAGGTAACCGATGAGGCAAACCAGGATGCCGAAGAGGACCAGCTTGATCTTGAAGTAGACGCCGCCCGCGGCCATTAGGTTGGCGGGCCCTTCCAGGAAAAAAAGCCCGAGTCCGCTCAGCAGCAGCAGCGCCAGCCCGATGTTCCCGTTCTTGCTCAGCACGAAGGCGCGCAGGAAGAAAGGCGCCTTTTCCGCCGGGGTCATGTTCTTGGTGGCGATCCCCAAGGCCATATAGGAGAAGCCGGTTCCCAGTCCCAAGGCCAAGCCGATGAAGTGGATGAAAAGCAAGGCTTCGCGCATGGATGCTCCCGGGTTGGACCCGAAAGATACATAGGCGGGCTACGGCTGCGGGAAGCCCCAGGGTGCCGTTTTGCTAGCTTTCCCGCCGCATGCGATCCCGATCCTACCGGTATTCAGCGACCGGCCTCGTTGGTTTGGCCCGCCTGGCATCCATGGCCTGCCTGGCCCTGGCTTCCTCCGTCACCGCATCCGCGGATGTTTGCCGGGAGGCCGAAGGGCGCAACGTCACCTTCCAGGATTTTCAGGGACTGCGCACTACGAGCGCAGGCGTGGTGGCGCGCGAGTTGCGCAACCATCCCGGCGATCCGTTCACCTGCGCGAAATGGGAATTGGAACAGGCCAAGCTCGAGGACTTGGACATTTTTTCGGAAGTCTTTCTCGAGACCGATGTCCATGATAACCAGGTGGCCTTGACCTATCGCTTCAAGGAACTGCCGCCTTATATCCCGTTCGTCGCGGTGGCGAAAACCGAACAGGATGGGTTGAGTCTGGGGCCGGCGCTGGCCTCCGTGAATTTCCTGGGGCAGGGGATACGCGCCGAATTCATTACCCGTTTCGGCGGCACCACCGAAGCCCAGGCTTCCGTGAGTTCCTCACGCATCTGGATCGTCCCATTGCAATACGATTTCGCCGTGCTGCGGGTGGATAGCTACAACACCTTCGAAGCGTTCCGCGAGGAGTCGTGGCGCACCAAGCTCGACCTCGCCTTGGGGATGGGGGAATACGGTTGGCCCGAACCCGCCTATATATTATATGGGGCCGAACTGTTCCATTTGGCCGGCGGCGTGCCGGGGGCCTCGGGCATCCTCCTGGATTCATCCGGGGATTGGGTCCCGAGAATGGCGGTCGGCCTACGTTGGGACGGGCGGGACCGGCGGCATCTTCCGCGGCGCGGGCTGTACCAGGAACTCCGGCTCATGCAGAACGGCGGATTCCTGGGCGGGCCCGCCGATTACCGCGAGTGGCTGTCCGATACGCGCGCCTATTACCCCTGGGCCGAGCGTCAGAACCTGGCCGCCGGCGCGCTGTGGCAATACCGGGATGGCGAATCCGGAAAGGGCTTCGGACGGTACGATCAGTTCCATGCCGGAGGCGCCAATACCTTGCGCGGTTACGCCCATGATGCCCTGCAGGGAAAAAGCGAGTGCATTCTGACCCTGGAAAACCGCATCGATCTGGTACGCAAACGGAACTTCTCCTTCTGGAGTTGGGGGGGATTTTACGCCTTACAGGGCATTTTGGGATGGGAGGCCGCGAGCCTGTGGGACCATAATGCGCTCCTGGAAGGGGATTTCCGCCAAGGCGGCTTCCTGGGCCTGGATTTGGTGCTCGCGGGCACCGATCGGATCCGTTTCGAAGTCGGTTCAAAATTCGCTAAATTCGATTTGCAATGGGATCTCGGACTCCTCGATAAGGCCGATGTGCAACGATTTAGGGCCCGCTAAATGGAAAGCCGGGGGGTATATTTGAATTTGCCGAACGAACATCGTACTTTGCACCCGACCTCGATTAGGGGTAGTCGGGTCCGGGTATTTCCTGTTTTTGGCCAAATTTTGCGGAGGCTTTGCCTATGAAGGTGCTGTTCCTGAACCCTCCTTATTTCCCGATGTTTTCACGGGAATCGCGGAGTCCTTGCGTCACCAAGTCGAGCACCCTGTACTGGCCCATGTTCATGGCCTACGCCGCCGGCTGCGTTGAGGAGGACGGGAACGAAATCCTCGTGATCGATTCGCCCGCCATGGACCTCGATCTCCAAGGCACCTTGGACAAGATCAAATCCTTCCGCCCCCAGCTCGCCGTCCTTAATACCAGCACCCCTTCCATCAACAATGACATGCGCGTGGGCAAGGCCATCAAGGATGCCGCAGCCGCCGACGGGTATAACTGCGATATCTCCATGATGGGGACCCACGCCACCGCCGAGCCCCTGGAAATCCTCGAGCGCGAAATGGCCGTCGACTACGTTATCTCCGGCGAGGCCGACTATACCGCCCGCGAACTCGTGCGCTTCCTACGCGCCGATGGGGAAAAAGGCCCCGATGAGAAGAAGAAGATCCTCGGCATCTCCTGGCGCAAAGGCGAAGAGATGGTCCGCAATCCCGAGCGCCCCAAGATCGAGAACCTCGATACGCTCCCCTGGGTCAGCAAGGTCTACCGCAAACACCTGTTCTCGTGCTACAAGCGCTACTTCTACGGCGCCAACATCAATCCCCTCATCGTCATCCTCTCCGGCCGCGGCTGCCCGTTCCGCTGCACCTACTGCGTCATTCCGCAGACCCTGACCGGGCATACCTACCGCAAGCGCAGCATCAAGGACGTGGTGGACGAAATGGCCTACATCAAGGCCGAGTTCCCGGACCTGGGCGAAATCTTCTTTGAGGACGATACCTTCACCGCGCACCCTTCCCGCACTGCCGAGCTGTGCCAGGAAGTCATCAACCGCGGCCTCAAGGTCACTTGGTCCGCCAATGCCCGCGCGGACGTGAAGTACGAAGTCTTGGACGTGATGAAGAAGGCCGGCTGCCGCGAATTGTGCGTCGGCTTCGAGTCGAGCTCGATGGAAGTCTTGAAAAACGTGAAGAAGGGACTCGCCGGCGGAATGTCGGAAAAGTTCATGGACGCAGCCAACAAGGCAGGCATCCTCATCCACGGATGCTTCATGGTGGGTAACCTTGGCGATACCAAGGACACCCTGCAAGGCACATTGGAGATGGCGAAGAAGCTGAACCCCAACACGGCGCAGTTCTATCCCATCATGGCCTACCCGGGCACCACCGCCTACGACGAGGCGCGCACCCGCGGCGAGCTCGCCAGCGAAGATTACGATCAATGGCTGGACAAGGACGGGCAGCACAACACCACCGTCATCCGCAAGGGGCTCAGCTCCCAGGACCTGGTGGATTTCTGCGATCGCGCCCGCCGCGAGTTCTACCTGCGACCCGCCTATATCGCCAAGCAGGCGAAGATGGCATTGCTCAACAGCCGCGAGCGCTACCGCGTATTGCGCGGCGCGGGTACGCTGGTCAAGCATTTGTTCAAGCGCCACGGCGCGCCCCAGCAGTCGAGCGGCTATTCGGCCAACGCCAAACCGCGCGCGGCTTCGTCGCATAGCCATACGCCCCAGGAAACCGTCCGGGAGACTAAACCCACCGCGGCTCCCAGCGCCGAAGCCATCAAGGCCTGAACCGGCTTTCCATTCCTGATGCATACGGCCCTCCCGCTCGGGAGGGCCGTTTTTGTTTCTGGACCGGCCGGGGCCTCGTTACGTGCCATACGGGCTTTACCCGGCTTAGCGGGCCTTTACGGAATCCCGGGATAAAAGTACCGTGAAACCCGTGGGCACCTATCGTATCGGGGTTTTCGCGTCCGGAGGGGGTTCCAACCTTCAGGCCATCCTGGACCGCATCCGAGCGGGCGAACTGCCGGCGCTTGTGGCCTTCGTGGTTTCCAACAACAGCAAGTCAGTGGCCCTGGAAAAGGCGCGGGCCGCGGGCGTACCGGCCTACCATGTAAGCGCCGTGAGTGAAGGCGGCGAGGATAAGGCCGCTGCGCGTATGCTGACCCTCTGCGACGAACACCGCATCGATTTGCTCGCGCTGGCCGGGTACATGAAACCGGTTCCCGCCCCGGTGCTCACCCGCCTCAAGAACCGCGTCGTCAACATCCATCCGGCCCTGCTGCCCGCATTCGGAGGCCAAGGCTTCTACGGCCATAAGGTGCACGAAGGCGTAGTGGCGCGGGGTTGCCAGTACACCGGCGTGACCATCCATATGGTCAACGAAGCGTATGACGAAGGGCAGATCATCCTGCAACGAATCGTACCGGTGGCGCCCGGAAGCGGTCCCGACGAGGTGGGGGCCGAAGTGCTCAAGCGGGAGCATGCTTGGTATTGGCGCGTGTTGCGCGGCTTCGCGATCGGCGAGATCCGGCCGACGCAGGATGCCAACCCCGGCCGCGCTGTCGATGCTTCCGCCTTCCTGGCCGGGCTACCGGCCGAATAGTTATCATTAAGCCATGCCCAAGAAGCGCGACCCGTTGTGGGAATTCGACTGCGCTTTGCTGCCCGAGTTCCCGATCCTGTGCGGCGTGGACGAAGTGGGCCGGGGCCCGCTGGCGGGAAATGTGGTGGCGGCTTGCGTAATCCTCGACTTCGCGGCCAAGCCCATCCAAGGCCTCAACGATTCCAAGAAACTTTCCGAGGCGGTGCGCGAAGAACTCTTCATCGAGATCCGCGGCCGCGCGGTGGCCTACGGAGTGGGGGAGTGCAGCCCACTGGAGATTGATCGGTTCAACATCCTGCGCGCTTCCCTGTTGGCCATGCGCCGGGCCCTGGAGGCCATGGGCGTCCCGCCGGGATTGCTGCTTGTCGACGGCAACCAGCGCATCCCGGACGTGCGCTGGGCCCAGAAAACCGTGGTGAAAGGGGATGGGCTTTCGGCCTCCATCGCCGCCGCTTCGATTCTGGCCAAGGTGACGCGCGATAGGCAGATGCTGGTCTTGCACGCGGCCCATCCCGAATACGGGTTCGACGCCCATAAGGGATACGCGACCCAAATCCACCGCGATGCCATCGGCAAGCACGGACTTACCCCGCTCCATCGCCGTACCTTTTGCGAAGATCCCCAACAGCCGGAAGACTTGTTCGCCCCCGGCTACGCGGAAACGGAAGGATAGGCGCCGTGACCGTTGCTTCCGGCGGATCGTCCGCACCCGCTCCCGCGCCCAAGCGATTCCGGATTCCTACCGCCGTCCAGCATCTGCTCAAGTTCATGTTGGGCGGGGCCGCCATCTGGGCGCTGATCCATTCCGGCGCTTTGGAACCGGATAAGGTCGTCAAGGCCCTGCGCATGCATCCGGGCATCCTCGCGATTGCCTTCGCGAGTTACCTGGGGTTGGTTATCTCCTTGGCCTGGGCCCGCTGGTTCCTGCTTATCCGCCTCGCCGGTCTCAGGCCGCGGCCGGGGCGCGTCTTCAGCCTGCACATGATCGGCCTCTTCTTCAACAGCCTTATCCCCGGCGGCACCGGGGGCGATCTCATCAAGGGCTACTACCTGTTCCAGGAACATGACGACAAGGATCGCGCCCTGGCGCTGACCACTATCGCCATGGATCGGTTCGTCGGATTGTACGCGCTGCTATGCGTGGCCATGGCCATGACGGCCGTCAACGTGAACCTCTGGAAATCGGACGCTGCGCTTCGCGCCAACAGCATCTTCTACGCATGCGTCTTCGCGGCCTTCACCGCCGGGGTGGCTTTTTTCTTTTCGCCCTGGTCGGGGCCTTTCCTGGAACATCCCCGCATGGCGAAGCTACCGGGAGGGCGCTTTTTCAAATCCCTGGCCGCATCCCTGCTGGTCTACCGCAAAAGGCCCTACGCCCTGCTGCTGCCGCTTTCTTTGGGCATCGTGGTCGATTGCGGCCTCATCCTGCTGTACTGGTTCAGCGCGCTCTCCCTCGATCTTGATCTACCCCTGCGCGTACATGGATTCGTAGTTCCCACCCTGACCATGATCAACGGCATTCCCCTTTTTCCGTCGGGGTTGGGGTTGGGAGAGGCGGCCGGCAAGGTCATTTACGGGAAGCTGGGTATCAACCTGGGCGGGGGCGAAATCCTGGTGCTGGTACACCTCATCATCATCATCACATCGTTGGCGGGCGCGCCCTTTTATTTCCTGTACCGGGTCAAGCATCCCGGAAAGCCCGGCAAGCCGAGCTAGGACCGGCCCAGCCCCATCAGTTTTCCGGCAGCCAGCAGAGGCGCATGCACCGCGCGGATGCGCGTGTCGCCCAGCCCCATGGCATAGGCGCCCGCGGTATGCAGCCGTTCCAGTTCGCGATCGGAGAGACCGCCTTCGGGTCCGCATAGAAGGGCCAAACCGCGGTCCGACGGGGGAGGTAGGCGATCGGGGCCGGGATGCAGCACCACCACATCGAGATCGGAATGGGCCCCGCGCCAGGCCTCAAGGGGCCGCGGAGCCTCGATGGCGGTAAGCCAGGCCTTCTTCGCCTGCTTCAGACCCACCAAGGATTTCGCGCGCAGCCGTTCCAGCAAGCGGGCATGATCCTGGCCTTTGAATTCCGAAGTATGCTCGGTGGTGAGGATATGGATGCAGGCCACCTCCAACTGGCACAGGGCATCCACGGGCTCTTCCAGATCACGGCCTTTCAACAGGCTCAGGGCCAGGTGCAGGCGCGGAGCGGGAGCCGGGCGGCCATGGATTTCCTGCGCTTCCAATTCGAATGCGCCTGCGCGCATCCGGGTCGCGCACAGGAAAACCCCTCCAGCGCCGTTGCTGGCGATCACCTGCCTGCCGGCCTCGATACGCAGCACTTTCCGCAGATGATGGGCTTCGTCTTCGGGTAACGCGTAGGTTTCCCCGATGGCGGTGAGCCCGGGGGCATGGAACCAGGATTCGGAAAAGGTCTCAGCCACCCTGCCCCAGCTTGGCCTTGAGGATTTCCATCACCCCCATGTCCCGGCCGGTAAGGTACAGGAACCATCCCTGCATGCCGGCGAAGGCGAGCGTGAGGACAAGGTTCAGGAAGGCGGCGCCGAATTTCACGTCCTCGCGCAGCATCAAGGAGATGCCGAGGATGATGGCGGTGAGGCAGGCGACCAGGGTGCCGCCGCAGGTGGAGTAAATGATGGCCTGATCATCCCACAGGAACGGGTTGCGGAAATGGATCCACAGGGTGGCCGCCGCCAGGACGGTATTCACCAATTGCAGGAGCACGAAGGTGAGCGGCATCTAATCCTCCACTCCGTATACGCGCGCGCTAAGGCCCGCTTCGGCCTGGATGCGGTCCGCGAGATCGCGCAGGAAGGCCGCATCCACCGGCGTGCAGGCCGCCTGGGCGGGCTTCCGCGCCAAGGTGTGTAATTGCACTTCGGCGATATCGCTCCCGGCCGCGCGGATATTCCCGAGGCGCGCCAGGTAGGCATCGAGTTCATCGCGCGGCGGTGTCTCGCCATCCAGGCCGCAGAACAGCGATTGGATCTTGAAGGGATGCTCGCGGCCCAGGGCGATGAGGTTGGCTTCTATACGATCGAGGCCGATGCGGGATATGTTCACCCGCTGGTACCATGCTTCGGTGCCGGCGTCCAGTTTGGCCCACACTTCGCCTTTCCGTGACAGCAGGCTGGCGATGCCTTCGCGCACCGTCGGGCGATCGAGCAAGGTGGAATTGGTGATGAGCACCAGCTTGAAATCGAGATCGGGGCGCGATCCTTGCAGTTCGGCGAGCATGGCGCAGACCGCGGCGAATTCGGGAACCATGGTGGGCTCCCCGTCGCCGCTCACGGCGATATCCTTGAGCCGCTTGTCGGCATCGGGGAGCGCGGCGAATTTCGCCAGGCGGCAAACCCCGTTGGCGTCGCAGGCCGCGAGCATGGCCTCGAGCTCGGCGCGGATGGCCGGGACCACGATGGCCTGGCGCGGCTTGGGCAGCGTGCGATCGACCTGGCAATAAGGGCAATCGAAATTGCAGGCCTTGTCCAGGTTCAGGTTGACACCGATGGATACGCCGCCGGAACGACGCGACACCACCGGATAGGCGTACACGTTACCGGCGAATTCGCGGGGGTGGTTCGATTGTTCCCGGCGCAGCCCGGGGTCCTTCGGAGGCATGCCAACCAATCTAGCATTTGGCGCGCGGGCGGTCCCGGCGGCCCTCGCGCCGGCGACGCTCAGGAATCCTTCACGAATCCAAGACCCGACGTATCTGGCGTACCAAGGACTTGGGCATGAAGGGCTTTTCCAGGAAGCTCACCGGCAAACCGTTGGCTTGCGCGTCGGGGAAATCTTCGCGCCCGAATCCGGACATGAACATGGCGCGCATGCCGGGATGGGTCAGGAAAAGCTTTTCCACCAGCTTGCGGCCGCCCAGCTTGGGCATCTGCAAATCGGTCAACACCATGTTGATGGGGCCATCGTGGCCCGCGGCCAGGTTCAATGCCTGCTCCCCGTCCTTGGCTTCGAGCACGGAGTACCCATCGGCCTTAAGGATGCTGAGCAACAAGAAGCGCACATCGTCGTCGTCCTCGACCAGCAAAATCGTTTCGGCGCCGGAGGGTCCCTCGGCGGCCACCGCGGGCGCGGAAGGCGCGACGGTTTCCGCCGGCTCCAGGCAGGGAAAGCTGAGCCGGAAAGATGTGCCTCGCCCCGGTTCGGTTTGCACCTGGATTTCCCCGCCGGCCGTCTTGACGATGCCGTAAACCGTGGAGAGGCCCAGTCCGGCGCCCTTGCCCACGGGCTTGGTCGTGAAGAAGGGTTCGAACAGGCGGGCCTTGACCTCGTCGTTCATGCCCGCGCCGGTATCCGAGACTTTCAGGAACACGCGAAGGGCTCCTCCCGGCTCGGCGCCGAACCCGGTGGAGATGCCCAGGCGGCCCCCCTTGGCCATGGCGTCCTTGGCGTTCGCGATGAGGATGGAAGCCACCCTTTCGATTTGGTTGGCATCGGCCAAGATGGGCGGCAACCCTTCGGCCAGATCCGCGATGAGCTCGATGTTCTCGTCCGCCAGTCCATTCAGGCCGTGCAGGGCCCTGGTGATGACGCTGTTGACATCCAAGTTACGGGGGGAAACGGTTTGCTGGCGGCTGATGGAGAGCAATTGCCGCGTGAGCGCGGCAGCCTTGTCCACCGCCCCCAAGATGCCCTTTACGTTGATGAGCAGGGGGCTATGCGACTCCAGGGCCTGGTTCATGAGATCGGCGTGACCGTTGACCGTGGTGAGCAGGTTGTTGAAGTCATGCGCGATGCCGCCGGCCAGGCGGCCTACCGCCTCCATCTTCTGGGTCTGCAGCACGCGCTGTTCCAGGTTGCGGCGCTGGGTGATGTCCCGCGCGATGCCCCAGATGCCTCCGGGACGATCGTCCTGCACCGCCGGGGCGCATCCGCACTCGACCACGATTTCCCCTCCGGCCTTGGCCTTGAGGCGCATTTCCTGGGGAGAGAAGTATTCGCCCCGGAGCACCTTGCGGAAGGATTCCCAGGCGGGCGCGGCGTCGGCGGGGTTGAGGAGATCGGCGAACGGTCGGAACAGCCAGTCACGCACGGGCCAGCCCGTGCACTTTTCGAATGCGGGATTGAGCGAGGTGATGATGCCTTCGCGCGAGAGGGTGAATATGATGTCCTGGGATTTCTCCACCAGGTTGCGGTAGCGCCTTTCGGAGCGGCGGAACACTTCGTCCGCGCGCTTACGTTCCGTTACGTCCCGCAGGATGCGGACCACACCCAGCACCTTCCCTTCGCTTTCGCGGATGAGGGCGGATTTCGCTTCCACCGGGGTGCGCTCCCCGTCCCGGGCAATCACTTCGGCGGTGAGCACGTTCGAGGCGGAAAGCAGCGCGCCTTGGGATTGTTCTTCCGATTCGGTTTCCGCATCGGCTGCGCTGCGCTCCAATTGCAATACTTCCCCAAGCGGCCGTCCACAAGCTTCGGATTGCGGCCAACCCGTGAGCGCTTCCGCTTGCGTATTGAGGAAGGTGACCCGCCCTTTTTCGTCGCTGGCCACTACCGCGTCACCGATGCTGCGGAGGGTGGTGAAAAACCATTCCTGGCTTTCCTGGAGTTTCGTCTCCATGGCATGGCGTTGCAGCGCGTTCTCCACGCTGATGCCCCAATCGGTTTCCTGATACGCGCTTACCCTGAAGCCCAGCTCGCGCAGGCGCTCTTGTAAATCGCGGGCAGCGACGCTTTCGTCCTCAATGACCAGGATCCGGGATGTGCCCATGGGTTGGCCTCCAAGCCGTGACAAGTCCTGTCATTTTACTCCCCCATGACGGAACGAATCAATACGTCTCATCGAAGGCCAAACCGTTCCTGCCTACTTTCCGCTTTTTTGGGGAAATGGGTTCAAAAGGCGTTTACAGCGTTCTCGTGGGGAAAACGAAAAGGCCGAAAGATTTTTAAAAATCCTACGCCCAAATGGCGTTTTCTAGAATACCTTTCAGGCTGGTGGCATAGGTGGGGCCATAGCGGCCCCTGGGGTTTTCCATCATTGCCCGGTTTGCGGGGTATGGGGAGGCTACATTGCTACTCGTTCGTGGGGGCGAGCGACGGTCTTAGGGAGGGGTTAAAAGGGGAGCCGCAATGCTCATCTTTCTGCATTTCCCTATGAATCGAAAGGTGTAATCCTTTGATCGTTTTACATTTCCGTAGCTTGCAAAATCCAATCGGGGGCGCCATGGGTCAATCGTGTGGGAGAAAAATGGAAGTTAATATGTCTTGGTTCAGGAACGCCGTAAAATCGGCACTGGTTTTGGGTTCTATCTCGGCGTTTTCGGCATGGGCGCAGCCCGTTCCGGCGCCCACCACGGGTGATGAGCCCTGCGCCGATTCGGATGAAAAGCTCGTCGTACACACCGATACGGTTAATTCGGGTGGCGGCGTGGATCCCGACGGATACTTCCCGCTCTTCGATGGCACCTTCAAGGGCTGGTTCCATAGCTGCGAGACCGGCCACTCCGGCGGTTCCCGCCAAGGCGCCATCTTCCGCATCGGCCAGGCCGATGGCAAGCCCGCCATCTATTCGACCCAGCGCGGTACCGGTACCGGTGGTTTGCTGATGAGCAAGCGGTATCACACCAACTACGAAATCACCTTCCAGACTTGGCCCGATTACGGCAATGACGCCGGTCTTTTCAATCGCACCACCATGAACGGGCGTTGTTTCCAGACCGTGCTCGACTACATCGGCGGCGCGGCGGTCGGTGGCACTTGGGGCGAGGGCGGTTTCACCGGCCGTGATTTCCGGCCCTATTCGTTCGGCGGCAGCGAGCAGGCCATTGGGATTCCCGGCCTTACCGGCGGTAATGAGCTTAACGACTGGACTCTGATCACCAAGAAGCTGAAGGCCACTACGGAGCCGAATCTTCCCTGCGACGCCACCGGCTGCACCAAGGAAAAGTGGGCGTCGGGAGATTTGTGGGATTTCAACGGTTGGATGGATATCAAGGTCCAATTCTACGGTGGTTTGAATAAGCCCGTCGACGCGAATGACCATAAGAACTACGTGCACATGAAATCCTGGTTCAAGAAGATCGGGAGCACGGTCTGGGTTCCGGTCCTGCAAGACACCACCTTGCCCGGTCCCGTCGGCCAGGGTTATATCGGACTCCAGGTCCACGGTGGCGGCCGCTTCGGCGGCGCCAAGGGAACCTGGTACCGTAATATCCGCTGGAAGCCCCTCGACGACCTGGGCGTGGTCATTCCGCAAAAGCCCAAGGACATCGTGGCCGTCAATCCCATCGACCGCGTAAAGTACTCGGTCTACGCGGATGAAGGCGCCCTCATCGGCAAGATCGATCAACGGTACGAGGTTACCGTGAAAAACGTGACGGGACGTACGTTGGAATCCTTCGCTGGCCAGCCCGGCGCGTTCCATCATGATTTCGCCACGAGCACTCACGGCGTGATGTTCGTCGACATCAAGACCGCGCGCAGCACGGAAACCGTGCGTATCGTTCGTCCTTCCCGATAGACCGATTCCCTGGGCCGCCGGATCAAATCTGATCCGGCGGCACGGGATTTTCCCTTCCAAAAAAACCCCATTTTTCTAGTCTTACGCAAAGTCGTGACGTAACGGATGCTTGCAAATTCTTTCCCCTCGAAAAGATGGCCACAATGAGAATGAATCCGATTTGGTTGGCGGCGGCGGCTTCGGCCTTCGCGCTCGCGAACGGCGATGAGGTCAAATACCAGATGCATGGCAAGGGCTGGCTCGATTACGGCCGCATCATGCATGCCGAAGACACCATCGTGAACGCGCTCTCGCCCGACGATATCCTGAACTACGACGGCAACACCCTGCAGAGCATCGGCGCGCAGGTGACCGTGGTCGCGGATCTTTCCGAACACCTCGAAGGCGGTTTCGGCTTCGGCTACTATAAGGCCTCGCATGCCCTGGGTTCGGGCCAGTTCCAATACCTCACCATCTCGCTTTTCCAGAACTTCATCACCCAATCGCGCCTCACCTGGTATTCCGGTGAGAAGGCCGCGCCCAACCTGTCGCTGACGGTGGGCGGCTTCAACTACAACTACAATCCGGACGTGAAGAACCTGGGCCTATACCTGTTGCGCGGCCCGGTGTACCCGGGCATCCTTATGGGCGGCTTCCAGGACTTCAGCGCCGATACCACCAAGGCCAACCTGCTCGGCCTTAAGCTGCACCACTCCATGGGCATGTTCAGCCAGGATCTGATCTTGAACAACGAGCGCGATATCCCGCCCACCTTCGACTGGAGCCTTGCCTACATGGCCAAGCTGGACCTGGGTGCCGTCCAGATCGGCGCGGGCATCAACCTATACCGACTCATCCCCTACAACTCCATGCTGGAATCGCCCGGCGATGATACCTCCCTGGTCAACGGCAGCGCCCGCCGCCGCTTTCTCGACATCGACAATTCCAATCCTGCTGCGCCGGACACCACGGTGCTGACCATGCAGGGCCAAAAGGTGGTGGGTCAGTTCTCCCTGAGCCTGCAGAAGCTGTTCGGCATGGAGCTGCCCGGCAATCCCGACGACCTCAAGATCTACGGCGAAGCGGGAATCATCGGGGTCCAGAGCTACGGGAAAATCTACGGAAAGATCGGCGAGCGTATCCCCATCATGGTTGGCGTGAATATGCCGACCTTCGGCTTCCTCGACCACCTCTCCATCGAGGTGGAGCATTACGGCGCCAAGTACCGCAACGATTTGGCGGGTACCGGCTACGTCTACGACGAGGTCGCCCCCTGGACCGTAAAAGCGCATCCGATCGCCACGCCCAAGCCCCTTACCAATGCCGATTACGGGATCGATACCGCCGGCGTATTCAAGAAGTCGACGGATACGGCGGGCGTTTCGGTACGCGGCACGGCCATGGACAAGGAGAACCTGACCAAGGACGATCTGAAGTGGTCCCTGTTCGCCGAAAAGGTCGTCAGCGGGCATATCCAGTTCATCGGCCAGGTCGCCAACGACCATTACCGCCCGCGCCCGGTCGCTTCGGGCCTGATCAAATCCTGGGGCGGCACGGCTGAAGCCTTCGCCAGCCCGAAGGATTGGTATTACATGTTCCGCATAGGGTACTTTTTCTGAGCCGCGAGGCCGGGGACAGCAGGATATGATGAACAAGAAACTCCACCTCGCATCCGCCCTCCTGTTCGCCGCCGCCGCGGCGCGCGCCGAAGGCGTCGATGAGTTGAAGCTCGATTTTCACGGCGCGGGTTGGCTGCAAGGCGGCCGCGTCGAGGCCAGCGCAGGCAACCCAAGCGCGGGCAACAATTACCGCAAGAACTACCTCGGCAACGCGGGCGGTCTGCTGACGGTGCATTCCCAGGTCGATTCCCATTGGGACGGCTCCCTCGGGCTGGGCTCCATATTCGTCCACCTGGCGCGCGGCTCCAAGGGTATTTCCAACAAGTGGTATCCCTTCTGGGTCTCATTCGTCGACGAGGCGCGTCTCACGCGCACGGGCAACCTGTTCACGGGCGACGATAAGCTCGAACTCACCTTCGGCACCTGGCATTACGCCTACAATCCGGACCCGAAGAATTTCGGCAATTACCTGGTGCACGGCTACGTGTACCCGGGCGCCATCGTCTCGAACCTGACCGGCCCCTTGGGCGTGCCCCAGGCCATCTCGGGCGCCATGGCCTCTTACCATAATGGCGGTATCGGCAACGACCTCATCGTGCAGATAGAGACCGACGACAAGCCTCTGTACGATATTTCCGTCTCGGACATCCTTACCTGGAAGCCTTCGGCGGCCTTCGAGATCGGCGCGGGCGTGAACTTCTACCGCTTGCTCGCCGCGAACGATGAGGCCACCAATCCCGGCAAGGATTGCGACCCCGGGCGTCTCGGCGTGTACGCAGGCAGCGGCACCGCCACCGAGAGCCCCTGCTACATCATCGAGCTCGACGCTACGGGCGCCGCAAAGGACACGGTGCTGGCCTCGCTGGCGGGCACCAAGGTGGTGGGTCGCTTAAAATTCGATCCTTCCGCCGCCGGCATCATCCCCGAGAGCATGGGCGCGGGCGCCTTTTCCATATACTCCGAGGTAGCCATCCTGGGCGTGAAGGATTATCCCCGCTACTACGACAAGCTGCTGCGGCGCATTCCGGTGATGGTGGGCCTGAACCTGCCCGGTTTCAACTTCCTGAATTGGTCGGTCGAAGTCGAGTATTACGCCCAGAAAAACTCGAACAATAATCTGGCGGCCCGCAATGGTTCGCCGATACCCTCGAACGACAACGAGCTCGACAACAAGCGGGATGATTTCAAGTACTCGCTCAACGCTTCCAAGGTGATCGCCGGCAACTTCATCCTGCTGGGCCAGATCGCCGACGACCATCTCCGCCTGGGCGGCAACCACGACGAGGATGCCGGCAAGGAAGCGATGCGTACCCGCTCTGACTGGTACTGGACCACCAAGATCGCCTACTTCTTCTAGGCCATGAGGAACAGCATGAACCCGTTCATCAAGAATACGATGCGTTCCGCCCTGGCCCTGCTGGGTGCGGTCGGCTGCCTGTCCCTGGCCCATGGCGAAGGCAAGCTTACCCTGGGCGCCGCGAGCTGGGCCCAATACGGACAGATCGTGAAAAGCCTCGACACCGCCGAGCAGAAGGACCTTGATGGCAAGGGTATGATCGGCACCGGCGCCCAATTCGCGATCAACTACCAGGCCAACGAGAAACTCCAGGTCAACGCCGGATTGGGCGTAGGCGCGGGGCACAATATCGCGGCCCGCAACATCCAAGGGTATTACGCTCCCTATGGCGTGGGTCCCTATGTGGCCAACGCCAACATGAAGTACTCGTTCTGGGATGAGGAATCCGCCAAGCTCAATGTGCAGGTGGGCCTCTTCCCTTACGATTACGCGCCGGACGCCCAGAACCTGGGACTTTACCTGCTGCGCGGGCCGGTCTACCCGGGGCTTCTGACCTCGGGCTTTGAGACCAAGTACGTGCTGCCGGTGGCCAACACGCTGGGCCTGGCCTTGCATCACCAGTCCGGCATGTTCGAGCATGACCTGCTCTTCACCTTCGACGGCGATTGGTTCCCCTATTGGGACATCTCGCCCACCTACGTGGCCCATGTCAAGCTCGGCTCGGCGTTCCGGCTGGGCGCGGGCGTGAACCTGTACCATTGGATCCCCATGGATTCCAAGCTCACCTCGAAGAAAACTCCGGAAGTGATGTACATCGACACCACCGCGCATGACACCACCTACATCTCGTTCAAGGGCACCAAGCTCATGGGCGATTTCTCGTTCGACCCCAAGGCCTTGATGGGCGGAGTGGAAGCGCTAGGCGCCGAGGACTTGAAGATCTACGGCGAAGTGGCCGTGCTCGGCCTCGATGGCGACAAGGCGCACAAGGCCTTGTACGGCCCCATCTCCCAACGCATGCCAATGATGATCGGGTTCAACCTCCCGGCCTTCCACCTACTCGATCGCCTCAACGTCGAATTCGAGATGTACAAGGCCCCTTGGGTCGACGATCCCTCCATCTACAACCACACTTCGGGTCCGCAGGTCACGCCCATCCCGAAGATCAGCGCGCTTGATACCAATACCACCAAGGACAACCTGAAGTGGT
Organism: Fibrobacterota bacterium; assembly: GCA_023249635.1. Classification (GTDB taxonomy): domain Bacteria; phylum Fibrobacterota; class Fibrobacteria; order UBA11236; family UBA11236; genus Chersky-265. Next base: position 18,379 of record JAHFCH010000035.1, on the reverse strand, counting down.
CCGTGTACGCGGCCAAGGTCTTGGCCGGTCACGTTAAGATCAGCGCCCAAGTCGCGAGCGACCATTTCCGGCCCGGCATCTTCCAGGGATATGGCGATAACAACCCGCCCTTGAACAACGTGCCCTTCTTTTCGCCGAGCGAGTTCTATTGGACCGGCAAGATCGCGTATTTCTTTTAACCCCGAAACGCTTTAACCCTACCTGCAACGGACCCCTGAATGGGGTCCGTTTTTTTGTTTTTAATGAGAAAACACTGTAATTAGCGACTTTTAATTGGATTGTTTGTCCTCAAAATGACAGAAATTAATCCAAACGCCCTTACGCCCCACCGGCTCCCGATTAAATTGGATCATTACCGGTCGGGGAGCTGATTATGGCACGAGTTCATGTGGTATTGGCGGGTCTCATCGCGGCGGCGGCTTCGGCTGTGAACGCCCAACCCGGGCCCGTTCCCGCTACGGCGGAAGCGCCCTGCGTCGACAATGCCGGCACCGACGACGTGAGCATCCCAGGCGACAGCGGTTTCGTCAGCATCTTCAACGGCACCGATCTCAAGGGCTGGTGGAACAACTGCCACGGCGAAGATGCCAACCACAGCAACTCCACCAAGGGCGGCATCTACAAGGTGGATCCGGCCCTGCATGCGATTTACACCCAGCAGCGCGCCACCGCCCCGGGCGGTTCGGCCCTCTGCACCAACAAGAAGTACGGCAACCAGGAAATCATCCTCGAGTATTGGGCGGATTTCGGAAATGACGCCGGCATCTACCATCGCACCACCGAGCAGGTCTACGCCTACCAGACGGTGCTCGACTACAAAGCGGACAATTGCATCGGCGGCAGCTACCCGCAGGAGATGGAGAACCAAGGCGCCTCCTTCTACAACTGCTCCTACAAGTTCGGCGGCTCCGAGACTTCGCCATTCACGGGCACCCAGGGCAATGCGGGCATTACCGATAAGGCTTCGCTGGTCCCGGCCGACATGTTCGACCCCAATGGCTGGAATGAACTTCGAGTCAAGATTTTCGGAAACCCGCCCAAGCACCAGGCTTGGATGCGCAAGCTGAATGGGGCCAAATGGGTCAAGACCCTGGACGTGACCTGGCCTTCGTACTACAACAAGGTGATTACCGCGACCGGTTATACCGCTCTCCAGGTGCACGGGAACGGGTATTGGCAGAAGACCACGGCAGGTGACTGGTACCGCAACATCCGCGTGCGCGAGTTGGATAATGCCGGCAATCCCCTGGTGACTACCGCGATGGGCGCGGCCAACCGCCCGGCTCCGGTCTTCAGCTTCGCCGGCGGAGTGCTGCGCGGCCGCCTGGATCAGGCCTGCGAAATCACGGTGACCGATCTGGCGGGCAAGCGGTTGGCGGGATTCCGCGCTCCCGCAGGCGAACTGGCGCGGTCCCTTGGCGTTTCCGCGAAAGGCGTTCTCCTCATCGAAGTGCGCTCGGGCCATGTAAGCCGGTTCGCGCGCGCCGTTCCCTTGTAAACTTCGTTGTTAACTTTCAGGTCCGGATTCGCGGCCGCGCTTGCGCGCGGCCTCGGCATCCCTTGCGGCAGGAATCCCTCGTTGAACGCTTTTCCCCACATGCGGAACGCCACGGCGAATTGGGCGCTGGCCTTGGGCCTGGCGTTCTCCGCCGCGCGCGGCGGCGATGTGGCCTACCGCATCAGCGGGCAAGGCTGGGCCGAAGCCGGGCGTATAGGCCATTCCACCGATACCTTGCTGGCGAACCTGAACGGCAATCCCATGATCAGCGCCGGGGCCCAATTCACGGCCTATGCGGATATCGGAACGAACTGGGAAGGGGCTTTCGGCATCGGCGGCTACCAGGCGCATTCCATGCTGGGCAGCGGCGATGTGGCCTTCAAGAGCATGCAGTTCTTCTTCAAGAACTTCATCACCGAATCGCGCATGACCTACTTCCGCGGCGACAAGGCGGATCCCTCCCTGAGCGTCACCTTCGGCAATTTCAATTACGACTACAACCCGGACGTGAAAAACCTGGGGCTGTACCTGTTCCGGGGCGCGGTCTATCCCGGGCTGCTGGTTTCCGGCTTTATCGATCCCGCGGTCGACGATACCAAGGGCGATATCCTCGGACTCAAGTTCCATCAGTCCCTGGGGCGCTTCAGCCATGATGTGGTCTTCTCGAACGAGCGCGCCTTGCCGCCCACCTTCGACTGGTCCCTGGGATACGTCGCCAAATACCGGCCCGTAGACGGCGTGGAGATCGGGGCCGGTATGAACCTATACCGTTTGCTTCCCGCCAACGGCAAGCTCACAACCCCCAACGATCCCGCCTATTATTCGCGCGATTCGGCGCTCACGGCCGCCGGCGACAAGCATGCCTACGATCATTATTATACCGAGGGCCGCATCGATACCTTGCGGGATGCGCAAGGCGTGGTCCGCATCGACACCGCCAGCGGAAAGCCATTGCTCAAGTATACGCCCACGGTGGAATACACCCATCGCGGCATCAAGCTGATGGCCATGGCCAGCCTGGATCCCAAGCGCGTATTCGGTATCGGCGGGAACATGGGGCCCGAGGATCTCAAGCTATACGCCGAGTGCGCTCTGATTGGAGTGCAGAATTACGGTTCCGTCTACTCCGATCGCGGCCAGCGCATCCCGGTGGTAATCGGATTCAACCTGCCGGCCTTCGGTTGGCTCGACGTGGTGTCCCTGGAGGCGGAATGGTACGGGGCCCGGTACCGCAACAGCGTCTCCAAACTTACCCAGCAGAAATATTCGGAACTGCCTTCGCCCATTCCCGTCTCCTACAAGACCTACGATCCCATCAACGCCAAGGGCGGCGTGGATCCGGCTACGGGACGATTGTTGAAGGACAGCCTGGATGCGGGCGGCAATCCCGTCATCGATGGCAGCGGTAACGTCATCAAGGTTCCCGGTCCCCTGCAAATCACGGGAACCGCCTTGGATATCGAGGGACTCACCGAGGATAACTGGAAATGGTCCCTGTATTTCCGCAAGACGGTGCGCGGACACATCCGCTTTACCGGGCAAATCGCCAATGATCATTTCCGCCCGCCGGCGACGCGGACCCAGTACGCCGATCTCGACGGTTCGGGAGCGGCGGAATTCTCATCTTCGCTTCAGGATTGGTACCTGATGTTGCGCATGGGGTACTTCTTCTGATGCGCGCGTTGCCCGGCATCGCCCTCGCCTTCGGTTTCGCCGCCGCGCTGGCCTGCGTTGCGCAGGGAGCGGAGGAAATCAAGATCCAGTATCATGGAGCCGGATGGATCCAAGGCGGTCGTATCGGGAAATCGTCCGATACCCTGACCGACGGCAAGGGCCAGAACTTCAACGACAATTGGACCCAGAACACCGGCGGGCAGATCACCGCGGTTGCCGATCTGGGCGGCGGATGGGAAGGCGGTTTGGGATTAGGCGCCATCCAGATCCCGCGCTGGTACCGTGGATCGCCGGATCATGACAACGCCCCTTACCTGGCCTGGTCGCCTTACGTGACCGAAGCGCGTCTCACCTATACCGTCGGCGATGCCGGGCATCCCGCCTTTCAGGCCACGGCGGGTTCCTTCCATTTCAACTACAACCCTGACAGCAAAGATCTGGGCCTATACCTGCTGCGCGGCATGGTCTATCCCGGCATCGTCATCTCCGGTTTCGAGACCAAGGACGTGCTGCCCATCGCGAATGTTTTCGGCCTGGACGCGCGCCATGAAATGGGGGGCTACCGCGGCGATTTCCTGGTCAACGCCGAGACGGATATCAATCCCTACTTCGATCTCTCCTTCGCTTACATAATGCGGTACCGCATCCGCGAAGGCATCGAGATCGGCGCCGGCGCGAACTGGTACCGGGCCTTGCCCCAGGTTTCCGAACGCAATTCGCCCGGCAAGGATTGCAAGGATACCGTGAGCGTTTTGGGCGTGGATCCCGGCGACCATGAAGTGTGCTATATCCTGGATACGGCCTTCGTGAAGACCGCGGGCGGCGCCGATTCCGCCGCGAGCGTGGATACCATCACCGGTTCGCTTTCCGGGGTGAAGCTGATGGGCCGCTTCTCCATCGATCCCAAATCCCTGCTGGGCATCTCCGGTCCGTTCGGTCCCAAGGACTTGCTCATCTACGGCGAAGTCGCGCTCCTGGGCGTCAAGAGCTACAAGAAGTATTACGACAACGCGCTGCGCAGGATGCCGGTGATGTTGGGATTCAATCTGCCGGTTTTCGGCCACCTGGATGAGTTGAGCCTGGAGGTGGAGTACTACGCCAATCGCAATACCACCGACTACGAGAAAGAGCTCGAGGATATTTCCTGGGTTCCCCGTCCCAAGGCGGGCCTGGAGATCACCAACGCATCCGGAGCGGTGGTAGACACCTTCCATACCGATACCCGCGGCGACAATTGGAAATGGGCCTTGTACGCTTCCAAAGTGGTGGGCGGTCATCTCAAGTTCTCGGGCCAGGTCGCCAATGATCATCTGCGTACGGGCGGTTTCTACCTGCGCCCCGCGCAATCCGAGACCCTGAGCGATACCTTCGACTGGTATTGGATGTGCAAAGTGGCTTATTACTTCTGAGGATGCCGTAGTGAACCGTATCTTCATCAACCCGCGCGTTACCTTGGCATCCCTGGCCATGGCCTTGGCGGGCGTTGCCGCGTCGAGCGTGTCCGCGCAGGATGCGGGCGTAGGTTTCGGCGGCGTGGGCTAGGTCCAGTACGGCCAGGTCGAGAAGAGCTCGGATACCCTCGCCAATAATTACAACGGCAACCCGGTACAGAATTCCGGCGCGCAAATTACCGCAACCGCCTCCATCAACGATCGCCTGAGCGGTGCGGTAGGTTTGGGGGTCTACGAAGGCCACGCCCTGGCGGGCCAGATCGCCTCAGGCGGCCGCGTGATGGTATCCGCCAGCCCTTACATCGCCGCGGCCAATTTCACCTATACCCTGGGCGACAAGGCCAGCCCCAGGCTGCAGGCCACGGGTGGCCTGTTCCATTACAATTACGACCCCAACATCAAGGACCTGGGCCTGTACCTGCTGCGCGGATCCGTCTATCCCGGGTTCCTTATTTCGGGCTTCGAAACCGCCGATGTGGTCCCGCTCGCCAACGTGCTGGGTTTGTGGTTCCGCAACCAGACCGGAATCCTCACGAGCGATGTGGTGGTGAATTCGGAAACGCAGCTTAAGCCGTACTTCGATCTGTCCGCGGCCTACATCGGGCGCGCCCGACTCTCGCAAGCGATCACCGTGGGAGCCGGCGTGAACCTGTACCGGGTCGTCCCCAATGATGGGAAGATCAGCCATCATCCCTACGATTCCACTTCGGAGACCAAGGACGAGGTGCATCCCAACGTTTGGCAGCGCCAGACCATCTACGTGGACACGGTGGGAGGCAAGCCCGACACCACCTACCTCGGTTTCGACGGCACCAAGCTGATGGCGGATTTCGAGATCGATCCGAAATCCTGGTTCGGCTCGCCTGCCGCATTGGGCGCGGAGGACTTGAAGCTCTACGGCGAAGTCGCGGTGATGGGACTGAACTTCGACAAAGCGCACAAGGCCGTGTACGGGGGCCTGGCCCAGCGCATGCCCATGATGGCGGGTTTCAACCTCCCCGCTTTCGGTTGGCTCGACCATGCATCCTTGGAAGTGGAATGGTACGGCGCGCAATTCCGCGACGATTTGTGGAGGCTCGAGCCGGAGATCAATCGCATCGTATCGCCTATCCCCTTTGATCTCGTGAAGGCCGGCGACGAAGGTAAGCCCCCGCGCCATTACGCTCGCGATAACGTGAAGTGGGCCTTCCATGTCGCCAAGACCATCGAAGGGCATTTCAAGATCAGCGGCCAAATAGCCAATGATCATTTCCGCCCCTTCGGAATCGCCAATTCCCCGGCCACGTACGAGACGGCCACGTCCACGCCCGAGGATTGGTACTGGATGACCAAGATCGCCTACTTCTTTTAGGCATTTGACGGGCCCGGGGCCGCCCATGGCTGGCCAAAAGCCCCCCGGGTTACCATATTCACCGGGATGCCCAAGCCCCGACCTCCCCGCACTGCGAAATTCTCCCCCGATGATCTCCGTTTCATGGCCCTGGCCTTCGTCGAAGCGAACAAGGTCAAGGGCAAGACCCTGCCCAATCCCGCCGTAGGCGCCGTGTTCGTCAAGGCCGGCAAGGTGGTGGGGAAGGCCGGCACCCGTCCGGCGGGCCAGGCCCACGCCGAGATCGTTGCGCTGGAGGCCGCGGGCGCCAAAGCCAAGGGGAGTACCCTGTATGTTACCCTGGAGCCCTGCAGCCACCATGGCAAGACCCCACCCTGCGTCGATGCCCTGATCGCCGCCGGCATCAAGGCCGTATTCATCGGCGCGCGGGACGCCAACCCTTTGGTGGGCGGCAAGGGCATCCGCGCCCTCGAGAAAGCGGGAATCAAGGTCAGCGTGGGCTTGATGGCGGCGGAAGCCGAAGCCTTCTACGGCGGATTCTTCTTCTCCATCCGCAAGGGCCGCCCCAAGATCATCCTCAAGATCGCCCAGAGCCTGGACGGCCGCATCAACCACGGTCCGGACGAAGAGACGCCTATCACCGGTGAGGAAGCGCGCGCATGGACCCACGGCCGCCGCGCCCTGGTCGACGCCGTGCTGGTTTCGGGCAAAACCTTGCGGGCGGATAATCCCGATCTCACCCCCCGTTTGGTCAAAGGCGCCGCCGCGCCGGATGCGATCGTGCTCAGCCGCCGCGGACCGTTTCCCCAGCATGCCAATCTCTTTGCCCAGGGGCGTACTTCCAAAACCCTGGTCATCGGCGAGTCCGGCGAGGATTTACCGGCTTGGGTTGAGCATATCCGTCTGGGGGAATTCTCGACCAAGTCCGATGTCCTGGCCGGATTATTGGCCCTTTTCGCCAAAAGGGGCTATCACTCGGTGCTGGTGGAAGGGGGCCGCGAACTCTGGGGCCTGTTCCTGAATGCCGATGCCGCGGACGAATTGAACATCATCACCGCCCCCCGATTCCTTCCAGACGGCGAACGTTGGGATGCCGGATTGGCCCAGGACTGGGGAAAATCCCTCAAATTTCGTAATTTAACACCCCTTGGGAGCGATTTTCTGTCGGAATTCGGCCGATCCGAATCCGCCGGCTAAAAGCCGGTTCGCCGGCTGAAAGCCGATACCGCCAGCTAAGAACCGGTTCGCCGGCCAAGAGCGGGTTCGGCGGTTGAGGCATGCTTCGAACTAGAGTACGCGCGAATGGCGCAGGGGAATCATGTTCACCGGAATCGTGGAGGAAGTCGGCGTCATCCGGGAAAAGACTCCCGCAGGCGGAGCGATCCGTTTCCGTGTAGGCGCGCCCGGCATCGCCAAGACCCTGAAGGTCGGGGATAGCGTCGCCTGCGACGGCGTCTGCCTCACTGCCGAAACCGTGCTCCCCGACGGGTTCACCGCAGCCGCGGTGCCCGAAACCCTTAGCCGTACCTGCCTCGGTTCCGCCCTACCCGGCGACCGCCTCAATCTGGAAGCCGCCCTCAAGGCCGGCAGTCCCTTGGGCGGCCACATCGTACAAGGCCACATCGATGGCGTGGCCGAAGTGTCGGCTTGGCGCCTCTTACAGGGTTCGGACGGCAAGGACGCGGGCAAAGAACTTACCGTGCGCATCCCCGCCGACTACGCGCGCTACTGCGTGGAAAAGGGATCCTTCACCTTGCATGGGGTGAGTTTGACCATCGCCGCCAAGGCCGAAGCCGAATTGCGTTTCGCCTTGGTGCCGCATACCTTAAGCGCCACCAACCTCGCATCAAAGTCCCCCGGGGACAAGCTCAATTTCGAAGTGGATATCCTCGGCAAGTACGTCGAGTCCCTGTTGGGGAATAGGGGCCATGGAGTTTAATACCATCCCCGAAGCCGTGGCCGATCTCAAGAAAGGCCGCCTCATCGTCGTGGTCGACGACAAGGATCGCGAGAACGAGGGCGACGTCGTGTTCGCCGCGTCGAAATCGACGCCCGCGAAAATAAATTTCCTCGCCAAGCATGCCCGCGGGCTCATTTGCGTGGCCCTGACTTCGGAACGCGTAGAGGATCTGCGCTTGCCGCCCATGGCCGAGGCCAACCTCTCGCGGCACGATACCGCCTTCACGGTTTCCGTGGAAGTGCGCGAAGGTACCACAACCGGCATCTCGGCGGCGGACCGCAGCGCTACGGCCCTGGCCCTGGCCGACGAGTCTTACGGCCACGAGGATTTCATCAAACCCGGCCACGTTTTCCCCATCAAGGCCCGTAAGGGCGGCGTGCTCGTGCGCGCGGGGCATACCGAAGCCGCCGTTGATCTGGCCAAGCTGGCCGGGTTGGGCGCATCCGGAGTCATCTGCGAAATCATGAACGAGGACGGCTCCATGGCCCGCCTCAAGGATTGCCAGCGTTTCGCCCGCAAGCACAAGCTTAAAATCATCTCGGTTGAGGATCTCATCAGCTATCGCCGCACGCAGGAGAAGCTGGTGCGCCAGGTGGCCGCTCCGGATTTCCCCACGCCCCACGGCAATTTCAAGGCTTACGTCTACGAAGACGTGATCCACGGCCGCCGGCATCTGGCCCTGGTCAAAGGCGAGATCTCGCCCAAGCATCCCACCAACGTGCGCGTGCATTCCGAATGCGTGGTAGGCGACGTGTTCGGCACCTCCCGCTGCGATTGCGGGCGCCTGCTGCATACGGGTCTCGACGTGATAGCCAAGGAAGGCGGCATCTTCTTGTACATGCGCCAGGTGGATTCCGAAGCCGCCTTCGCCCGCAAGATCGAATCGATGGGCAAGGGCCAGGCCGCCAGGAAAGGCGACCACCACGCTTCGTCCATGGACGCGCGCACCTACGGCATCGGCGCCCAAATCCTCTTCGACTTGGGCGTGCGCCATCTGCACTTGCTGACCAACCATCCCAAGCCCATCCGGGGCCTGGAAGGATACGGCTTGAAGATCACGCGGCAATCGCCATTGGAAGGCGCGGCGAAGAAGTCCGGGACGGCAGCGAAGAAGTCCCGACCCGCGGCGAAGCCGGCCCGCAACGCGGCGCAGCCGCGTCGAAATAAGAGTTGAAGATGGCGGGTAAGAGCAAGACCGGCGGCGCGCGGAAGATCGCGAAGGGATTGGTTCCCCTCGTCGGAGATCCGCATGCGCGCCTGCGTAAGGTGGCCATCGTAACGGCCAGGTTCAACTCCGTCGTCACCGACCAGCTGGAGGCGGGGGCCGTGGCTTGCCTGCAGGCGCATGGCGCGGCGGCCGCGAATATAACCGTGGTTAAGGTCCCGGGGGCGGTGGAACTTCCCCTGGCGGCCAAGACTTTGGCGGCTACTGGCAGGTACGAGGCTGTGGTCGCCCTTGGCTGCGTCATCCGCGGGGACACGAGCCACTATGACTATGTATGCTCCATCGCGGCCGACGGAGTGCTGCAGGCGGCCATGACCACCGGTGTGCCCGTCATCTTCGGGGTACTGACCACGGAGAATCTGGAGCAAGCCCTGGAACGGGCCGATGCCAAGCGCGGCAACAAGGGCTGGGAAGCCGCCCTCGGCGCGCTGGAAATGGCCGACCTTTTGGAAAAAATCAAGGGCGGCGCGAAGCGGAAGGGAACCCGGAAATGATCTCCAGACGGCGTGGCCGCGAGTTCGCCATGCAGCTCCTGTATTCGGTGGAAGTGGGCAAAGAGGCGTTCGCCGATGCCGTCAAGGCCCTCTCCGACGATCCCGAAATTTCCCTCGAGGCCCGCGAATACGGCGTAAGGCTGGCCCGCCACGTGCTTGAGCACCAGGAAGATTTGGATGCGCGCATCACGGCGGCCGCCAGTAATTGGGACCTGGAGCGCATCGCCATCGTCGATAAGCTCATCATCCGCTGTGCCGTAGCGGAACTCATGTTCATTTCCGATGTACCCCTCAAAGTCGCCATCAACGAAGCGGTCGACATCGCCAAGAAATTCTCCACCGGCGAATCCAGCCGGTTCGTGAACGGCGTCCTCGACGCCATCGCCAAGACTTTCCAAAATCCAAGCCAAAGGAATCCCGAAGATGCTGAGTGAAAAGCAGCTCAAAACCATATTGGCCCTCGGCATGTTCGCCGTAGCCTTCATCGTCTACATGCTGACCATGGCGCCAACGGTTTCCTTCTGGGACTGCGGCGAGCTGGTCGGCGCGTCCAACATCCTGGGAAATCCCCATCCCCCCGGAAATCCGCTATTCACCACCATGGCACGCGTGTTCATCCTGCTCGCTCCCTTCAAGGAAGCGGCCACCCGCGTCAATTTCATTTCGGCGCTCACCAGCGCGCTGACGGTGATGATGTGCTTCCTGTTCACGGTCAAAATCCTGGAAATCGTATTCAACCGTACTCTTGGCCGCTTCGTCACCTACGTCCCCGCCTTGATCGGCGCCACCCTGGTGATGTTCTCCGATACCTTCTGGTTCAGCGCGGTGGAAGCCGAAGTGTACGGCACCTCCATGCTCCTGGTCATGATCATCTCCTGGCTCTCCCTGGACTGGTACGAGCATCGCGGGACCAACAAGGGTAAGCGCAACCTCATCCTCATCTGCTACCTGGGCTTCCTCGGTATGGGCGTGCATCCCTTCTCTTTCATCACCATCCCCGCGGTGGCGGTCTTCATCCTGTACGCGGACAAGGATCTGCGCACCGATTTCCCCCTCATCCTCACCGGCATCGCGCTGTTGTCCATCATCTTCGCCATCGGCAATTTCATCTGGTACGCGTCGGGAATGCTGGTCGTGGCCGGCATTTGCCGCCTGCTGGTTTCCACCCCGGAATGGAAATCCCGCTGGAACTTCTCCATGGCCATGTGCATCGTAGCGCTGCTGGGATTCTCCAGCTACATCTACGTTCCCGTCCGGTCCATGGTTGAGCCCAAGATCGATGAGAACGAGCCCCGCACCTGGACCAATTTCAAGGAATACCTGGAGCGCAAGCAGTACGGCTCCGAAGGCATGCTGGAGCGCGCCTTCCACCGCCGCGGTTCCTGGGCCCACCAGTTGATGGTCTATCCCCATATGGGATACGGCGGCTACATGCTGGGGCAGTATTTCCCCTGGAAGGTGGGGGAGACCCGCGGCGACGAAAACGAGCCGGTGATCCGCAATGCGATCATCCCGCACAAGTTCGATACCCTCTGGCAGAACGTGGGCTCGCATCCGCAATTGCAGATGCTCCTCTTCCTGTTGTTCCAACTCCCGTTCGTGTACGGCGGCTACCTATTGTACAAGCGCAATCCGCATATCGGCGCCTACCTACTCATCCTGTATGCCGCCACCAGTTACGGCCTCATCTTCTACATGAATTTCGCGGACGGAAGCCGCATGGAGAAACGGGACTACGATTATTGGGTGTCCCAGGGCAAGACCGCCCAGGCCAAGCCCGAGAACGTGCACATCGAGGTGCGCGATCGCGACTATTTCTTCACGCCCGGGTTCATTTACATGGGCATATTGTTCGGCGTGGCTTCGGCCTTCCTGCTGAACAAGATGAAGCAGAAGGGCTGGGGAGGCCCCGGTGGCCTGACCGGCGCGGGTCTGGCCATGCTGACCTTGTCGGCGGCGGTCCCGGCCTATTCCAATTGGCATGAGCACGATCGAACGGGAGATTATATCCCTTGGGATTACGCCTACAACCTGCTGCAATCGTGTCGGCCCAACAGCGTGCTTTTCACCAACGGCGACAACGATACCTTCCCCTTGTGGTTCATCCAGGAAGTCGAGCACGTGCGCAACGACGTGCGCGTGGTTAACCTCTCGCTGGTGAACACCAACTGGTACGTTAAGCAGCTCAAGACCCATGAGCCCAAGCTGAACATCGGCTTCACCGAAGAGGAAATCAACGCGCTCGAGCCCCAGCCCTGGCGCTTCAAGCAGGCCGTCGCCTTCAAGGTGCCCAATTCTTCCATCACGGTGGAACTGGAACCGCGCCCCTACCTCAAGGTGCAGGACATCATGGTGCTGCACATCGTGCAGAACAATTATCCCGCGCGGCCCATCCACTTCGCGGTCACGGTTTCGGACGACAACATGATGGGTCTCGAGAAATACCTGATCATGGAAGGCATGGTATATACGCTGGTCGAGGACAAGAAGAACAAGGACATCGATGCGCCGGTCACGGCCCGCATGGTGGACTCGGTCTACCGCTTCCGCGGCCTGGGCGATCCCAAGCTGTTCGTGGATCTCAATACCGAAGGCCTGTTGACCAACTATTCCGCCACCAATTTCCGGTTGGTGATGTGGGCGCAAGAGAAGCTGACCGAGATCGAACACCAGCTGGAGGATCTGAAGAAGGCCGCCGGCGCGACGCCTTCCGATTCGGCCAAGGCGGCCATCGCCGCCAAGCAGAAGGAGCGGGACGACAAGGTGGCCTTCGCGGAGCGCTATCTGCAACTCAACGCCAAGATCCTGCCGCGCGAATGGCGCAACAATTACTACGGCGCCCAATTGTACCAGGCCATCAAGGATTACCCCAAGGCCGAGGCCTATTACCATAAGGGCATCGCCGAAGCGCCCAGCGCGCGCCTGTTCGGCGCCAACCTGGCCCAGTTGTATATCGAGCAGAGCAAGTTCGCCCAGGCCGAATCCTTGCTCAACGTGCTCAAGAAGGACGCGCCCAACGACTTCGAATTGTGGTACGGGCTTTCGGATCTGTACCAGAAGCGCGGCGAACTGAAGAAGGCCCACGAGGTTCTCTCGGAATGGCTGCGCGGAAACCCCAGCCACCAGTACGCGGGTATGGTCAGCCAGCAGTTGCAGTTCCTGGAAACCCAGATCAAGAACGGCCCTGCCGTACCGGCCGGCGACAGCGCCCCCGCGCTGGACAAGTCCGGCGCCAAGGCTTCCGTTCCCGGCGGCGTTCCCGGTCTCGCTCCTGAGCCGGCCAAGGCTAAACCCGCCGAGGCCAAAGCGAAGCAGAAGGACACCGCCCTGAAAGGTTCGTCCGCGCCCGCGGGCAAATCCTGACGGGAAGGCCCAGACTCCTTGAATCCAGCATCGGGCGCCGCTTCCAGCGCAGGGGTGAACAAGCGCCTGCCCCGTGTGCTGCTCGTCAATTGGCGGGACATGCGCAATCCCGAAGCCGGGGGCGCGGAAGTCCATCTCCATGAGGTCGCGGTGCGCCTGGTGCGCGCCGGTATCCCTTGCATCCAGTACTCGCATGCCTGGAAGGGATGCGCCCCAGTCGAGGATGTGGGCGGCGTCGAGGTGCATCGCACCGGCGGGAAATTCCTGTTCAACTTCACGGTGTGGCTGCGTGTCCGGAGCTGGATCCGCAAGCATCGCATCGATGTGGTGCTCGACGATTCCAACAAGATCCCCTTCCTGTTGCCTTGGTTCACGGCCACGCCGACGGTGGCGCAAATCCACCACCTTTTCGGCCGCGTGCTTTTCCACGAAACCGCCTTGCCGATGGCGGTATACGTGCTCGCCTTCGAGAGCCTGATGCCCACCGCGTATCGCCGCGCCCGCGTCCTCACGGGATCGCTTAGTAGCCAGGCGGAGCTCATCCGCAAGGGTTTCGGCAACGTGGAGATCGCCCCGGAAGGCGCCGATCTCGCGCTTTATCGGCCGCCCGCCGATGCCGCCAAGCGCGGCAACATCATCCTGTACGTGGGCCGTATCAAGAAATACAAGGGCCTGGACGTGATCCTGGACGCCGCGGCCACGCTCAAGCCGGCCTTCCCCGATTTGGAATTGAAAATTGCCGGATCCGGCGATGACGTGCCCCGCCTCAAGGAGCGCGCCAAAGCCTTGGGCATGGAAAGCTGGACGCAATTCCTGGGCTTCGTGAGCGAAGCGCGCAAGGTGGAGCTGTACGGCGAAGCCCGCGTGGCCTTGAACTCCTCCCTCAAGGAGGGCTGGGGCCTTACCTCCATCGAGGCCAATGCCTGCGGCACCCCCGTGGTCGCCACCGATGTGCCGGGGCTATGCGATAGCGTCCGCAACGGGGAGACGGGATGGCTGGTGCCTTTCGGCGACGCGCCCGCCTTCGCGAACGCGTTACGGCGCATCCTGGGCGATGCCGAAGCGGCGGAAGCCATGCGCGAGCGCGCGTTGGCATGGGCCGGCGGGCATACCTGGGAGAAGGCTTTCGAAGTGACGCGCGACGCGCTGCAGGCCGCGTGGGAAGAGGCGCGATGATTGCCTCCGACGGCCGCGCGCGCAAGAAGAAGACCTGGTTTTGGCTGCGCCTGCTCGCAGCGGTGGGCTTGCTGTGGTGGGTGGTGCAGAAGAACGGCCAGGGACGTATCCTGGAGGAATTCCGCCAAGCGCATATCGCTTGGGTCTTGGCGGCCGCAGCCATGTTCTTCCTCTCGGTGGTGGGGGGCGCCTACCAATGGTACCTGCTCCTGCGCATCCAAGGGATAGGCATGGGGTACCGCGCATGTTTCCGCGCCTATTATTCGGGGATGTTCCTCAATAATTTCCTGCCGGGCACGGTGGGCGGGGACGCCTTACGCGTCTATGAGGCCAAGCAGGGGGATGACGGCTGGGGCCGCGCGGTGGCGGCCACCTTCCTCGATCGTCTCATCGGTTTCTTTTCCCTGTCCCTGCTCTCCGTGATCGCCGTGGCCATCACGCTCCTGCGGCGCACTTTGGATCAGGCGGTATTCCGCCACCTCTTGTACGCGGTCGGGGTCGTGTTCGGCATCTTCATGCTCGTCCTGATACTGCTCCTCAGCCGCCGCATCGCTTCGCTGGTACATGCCCTCATCGGCTGGGCGGGCATGAAATGGCTCGCCGAAGCGCATACCCGCATGCAGGGGATCCTGCTGGTGTACCGGGCGCGCTGGCCCGAATTGCTGTGGGTGGCCGTTATTTCCTGCGGGGTGCAGATCCTGCGCATCGATGTGCACTGGTTCTCGGCGTTGGCGCTGGACGTGCGTATTTCGCCCGTGTTCTTCTTCTGCTTCATCCCCGTCATCGCCCTGGCCGGAGTGGTCCCCCTCAATGTCGGCGGATGGGGAATCCCCCAGAGCATCGGTACCTACCTGTATACCTTGCCCGGCGTGCTGGAATCGGGCGTGGGCGGGTTTCCCGGCGGACCGGATGACCTGAAGGCCACCGCGGTGGCGCTCGCCTTCCTGCCTTCCGTCGTGGGGCTGGTTGTCATGCTGGGAGGAGGAGGGTACTTTGTGGTGGGCCGTGGGCAGAAACAGGAAAAGGCCGTTGCAAAATGAACCCCGCCGAAAGAAAATAGGATGGCCATGAGCGCACCGACCCTTTCCATCATCATCCCCGCCTACAACGAGGTTGAAAGCCTTCCGGAGTTGACGCGCGAAATCCGCGAAGTATGCGATCGCGGGAAAATCGATTACGAAGCCATCATCATCGATGACGGCAGCAAAGACGGGACTTTCGCCTGCGTGCAAAAGCTCTCGGCCGAGGACGGCCGCGTGCGCGGGGTGCAGTTCCGCCAGAATTCCGGCAAGGCCGCGGCTTTGTCCGAGGGTTTCGCGCGTGCGCGCGGCAAGTACGTCATCACCATGGACGCCGACCTGCAGGACAATCCCAGCGAAATCCCGGACCTCATCCGCATGCTGGAGAACGGCGCCGATCTGGTGTCGGGCTGGAAAAAGAAACGCTACGACCCCATCCACAAGACCCTGCCCTCCAAGCTTTTCAACGGCGTCACCTCGCGCGTCTCGGGCGTGAGCCTGCACGATTTCAACTGCGGCCTCAAGGCTTACAAGAGCGAAGTGGTCAAGAGCCTGGACATATACGGCGAATTGCACCGCTACATCCCCGTGCTGGCGCATTGGAACGGATTCAAGGTCGAGGAGAAAATCGTGGAGCACCGGGCGCGCAAGTTCGGCGTGTCCAAGTACGGTTGGGCCCGCCTCAACAACGGCATGTTCGATCTGATCACCCTGGTATTCCTGCATCGGTATACCAGCCGGCCCTTGCATCTGTTCGGCTTCGTGGGCCTCCTCTTCAGCGTGGTGGGCTTCCTGATCCTGGCGGGCTTCGCGGTGCAATGGGCCGTGACCGGCAACGGCCATGTGCGCCCCTTGATGCTGGCGGGCGTCGCCTTCATGATCGTCGGCATCCAATTCGTTTCCATCGGCCTGCTGGGCGAGATGATCAACCATCGCATGGCCGACCGCAACCATCCCGTGGCCCGCACCGCCGGCCTGCCGGAGGCCTGAGCCATGAATGTTCTGGTAGTTGGTTGCAACGGTTTGTTGGGGCAGAATCTGCTGCGCAGCCAGCCGGCCGCCGGTTGGACGGTGCGCGGCATCGGCATCGAAGCGGCTCCGGCCCTGCCCGATCTGCTTACCGCGTACAAGAGCGTGGATATCTCCAAACGCACCGACCTCGAGTCCGCCATCGCGGAATGGGCGCCGGATTGGATTTTCAACTCGGCCGCCATCACCGATGTGGATTTATGCGAACGCGATCCGGCCCTGGCGGCCCTCATCAACCGCGACACCGTAGGGTGGATGGCGGCGGCGGGGAAGCCCATGGTGCACATCTCCACCGATTACGTCTTCGACGGCGAATCCGGACCTTACGCGGAAGATGACGGGGTCAATCCCCTGAGCGTATACGGAACAACCAAACTGGAATCGGAAGAGCTTGTCCTCTCCGCCTCGCCCAAGTCCCTCATCGCCCGTACCATGACCCTGTGGGGTCGGGGCAAGGGGGCCAAGACCAGTTTCGTCGACTTCGTACGCGACAGCCTGAAGGCGGGCAAGACCGTTAAAATCGTCACCGATCAATACGGCAATCCCACCCTGGCCGAGGACCTGGCGCTGGGGATCTGGAAGCTGGTCGGGAACAGCCGCCACGGGATCTATCACGTGGTCGGATCGGAATGGAACAGCCGCTTCGAATGGGCCCAAGGGATCGCGGACCATTATGGATTGGATAAAGGCCTTATCCAATCCTGCTTGACGGCGGATCTGAAGCAGGCGGCCCGCCGTCCGCTCAAGTCGGGCCTGCGCATCGACAAGCTGGTCCGCGATACGGGATTCCGTCCCCGCGACGTGGCCGGGCAGATCTTACGCGTCGATAGCGCCGCCTAGACCCGCTGGAATCGCCATAAAACCGCAAAATCCCACGGATTTCCCAGGAATCGGCGGGTCCGATCGGGGCCTTTTGCTATATTCACCCCCACACCGACGCGGCTTGCCTTGCGCTTAAGCCATCGACGGCAAGGCCCATGGCGAAGACCTTAGTCATCATCCCGACCTATAACGAGATGGACAACCTGCCGCGCATGTTGGACCGCCTCGACACGACCGGTCTCGAACTGGATGTCCTCATCGTCGACGACGGATCCCCGGACGGAACCGGTCAATGGGTCAAGGATCAGACGGCGAAACGCAAAAACCTCCACCTGATCCAACGCGAAGGCAAGCAGGGCCTGGGTAGCGCCTACGTGCGCGGCTTCCGCTACGCCATCGAGAACGGGTACGAATTCGTCTTCGAGATGGACGCCGATTTCTCCCATGACCCGGAATACCTGCCCCAGTTCCTGCGCGAGATCGAAGCCAACGATTTGGTCATCGGTAGCCGTTATATCAACGGCGTCAACGTGGTCAATTGGCCCATGAGCCGCCTGCTGCTCAGCTACTTCGCCAACGTCTACGCCCGTTGGGCCACCGGCATGCCCATCCAGGACGCCACCGCCGGTTTCAAATGCTACCGGGTCGCCGCGCTCAAGACGCTGGACCTTTCCAAGATCCGTTCCAGCGGCTACGGCTTCCAGATCGAACTGAAGTACAAGCTGTGGAAGAAGGGCTTCCGCATCAAGGAAATCCCCATCATCTTCCGGGACCGCACCGCCGGCACTTCCAAGATGTCGGGCGGCATCATCAAGGAAGCCCTGTTCCTGCTGATCCGTCTGCGCTTTTTCGGCGGCTCGGCATGAGTTCCTTCCTGCGGAACCTGCCCGGCCACCGCGTGAAGCCGCCTTTAAGGCTCCCGGCCGACGCGGCCGCGGAGGCTACCGACAAGGGCACCGATCCGGAATCGGCGCGGCCGCCGGAACCGCCCACCACCCCGGGCATCTCCATCGTCATCGTCTCGTACAACGTGCGGGAATACCTGGACGCATGCATCCAAAGCATCCATCATGCCGCGGAAACCTTCGCCGGCGCCATCGAGGTGATCGTCTTCGACAACGATTCGCGCGACGGGACCCTGGCGCTGCTCAAGCCCCGTTATCCCGAAGTCACCTGGCTCAAATCGGATCGCAACCTGGGCTTCGGCACCGGCTGCAATCGCGGCGCGGCGCTGGCCACCCAGGACCTGATCCTGTTCCTCAATCCCGACACGCTGGTGAGCCAGGATACCTTCCAGGTGATGTGGGATTTCATGCGCAACCAGGAGCAGGTGGGCGT
>JAHFCH010000227.1 GCA_023249635.1 Fibrobacterota bacterium | reverse complement strand
AAGTCCGGGGATAGAGCGAGTATGAATTCGTTCCATAAAATTCCTTTACCGCGTGGTAAATACCCTTCTGAAGGTCGACAAGATTGTCCGGCGCACGCGTTTTCGGCGCATCCGGTCCGGTACATGAGGAAAGCGCCGCGAGGGTTAAAAGAAACGGAAGAGTGAAATACTTTAACGATCGAACTGTTCGGGTCCGCATCGTGATAAAGGTAGTCACTCGGTTTTGGTTCCTCGGTTCGATTTGCCTGTTCGAGCCGGCACTGCGCTACGCGCGGAATCGGATATGTCCGAATCTTGAATCGATTCTGGACTCAGGCCAGAACACGGAATGCATACGGGTGCGTATGGCTTGGGAGGAACGAAATGGCCGCCTGGCAATGGATTTTGGTCCAAGTGTACAGGACCTAACTCTTGGGGGTTTTGGGCATTGGGGGGTGGCGGTAGTCCCTTCAACGGGGCGGTTGAGGACGAGCCTTTTGGGCGACAACCTTCCTTGAATTTCCTAAGCGAATCGGCGAGAAACGAGCGGCGTTGGGCCCTCGTTTGCGACTCAACGGAGCGGACTGGTGGCTTTTCAGGCGTGGAATCTGGCGCTTGCGCAAACCTGTCCGGTGCGATCGATAAAAAAATAGCAGCCGCGACTACAACGGATCCCTTCTTGCGCCGATTGATCATGCGTCATTTCCGCTTCATTCGATTTTATAATACGGCATCGTCTCTTCGGATCCGATACTTAATCGCCTTTTTAAAAGGCTTCGCACCATGGGCAACAGGGCAATGCCGTTCGAAGGCTTCCGACTTTCGGGCCTTGCTTTCCCGTCCACAGAATCAATTAAAATCATGTTTTCGATCGACAAATACTCGATTGCGGGGTCGTATTTCCATTTCCCAGTAGTCGTAAATGCACTGTCGGAACCGTTGAACATCAGTTTCTGGGAATAGGTTCCTTCCGGTCTCAACACCAGGGTATCCACACCGAATCCGATATTTGCGACATACGTCCCCGGAATTTCATCCACTGCCACGTCGGGTCCGCATGAAACCAGGAAAAAGATGATGATAAATAGGCATCCGGGAAGGGAATTCAATTTTTCTGATCCGGCATGACGATCGGTTCCGTCCACTTGAACGTTTGATGTATGGTTCTCATGGAACAATCTTCGCATAACCGATCTTCCACGGCGTGGAACCAGAACGAGTGGGTACCCGCATCATTCACGATAGTGAATGTCATGGTACCATTCCCGTTATTTACAAGGCTGCTCCCGTTTCCGAATCCCCCTACTTGAGCTTCGGTTTCGGTGATTTTCCAGGCCGTTTCCCTATATGCCGTCCAGGAAGTGTATTCATGCCTGAGGATGCTTTTCGCACCATTGTCGTAGAATTTTTTCCTGAGCTGCTTTATTGGGCTCGACGCTGCGAGTTCCTTCGTTTCGAGAGCCTTCTCGTCATAATTTCGGTTCATTTCACCGCTCCCCATAAACCATTGCCAAAGGAATCTGAGATTCGAGCCGAGGGTTTTCCCATCCCGATCGACCCAATTAACGGGATTCATACCATTGCCGGCGTAGGAATACGGCGAGAAAAATTGCCTTACGGGATCGGCTGAGGTCCACAGAGCCAAATCGGGGTCGTACATTCTCGCCCCGAAATGGTATAGGCCTGCGGAGTATGCATCGGAGGGATCAAGGATATCGTATTCCTTACCCGTGAATGACTGCGTTAAATTAGGGGCTGCGCTAACGATAACCAATTCCTTTCGTCCATAGGCATCGTATTCGATTAGCGGGCCATTCGCGACGCCCGCCTCGTCCACTGTAGTAGCTACCGATCCCAAGTGGTCGCGGATTTCGAAATCCTTGGCTTCGTCGGACCCTAGGCCCGTATGGACTTGACGGGCGACCTTGCCATAATTGAAAACGGTCTGTACGGCGCCCGACGGCGAGACCCGGTACTCGACTTCGTCACCGATGTAATATGTGAGATCGTTCTGGGTTGAGTTAAAATCCTTTGGGATACCGTTTATTTTCAGCTTGTGGCCGGATGCGCCCAAGGCGCTTCCGTCGACTTTGAATCCGGGTTCGGCCATGCCCGATGCGCCCAATTCCATCACGATGAGAACATCGTTGTTGAGCGGGATTGGCAAACTCGCTACGGCGGAGGTGAGGGTAGGGTAATCGGACCACGCGCCCCCGACGTTTATCGTTTGGGTTTGGGAAACCGCAGGAATAGTTACCATGAAAAACCACATCCAGAATTTCGAGATCACTGCGTGAGGGTGATAAACTCTATATTTATGAATGCCGACTCCTGGTTTTCTCATTTTTATAATCATGTTCAGTACTTTACTCATTCCTAGTCGATCCTCAAAAAGATCCCAGCAAAAGCAGGGTCCTCCCGATCATTGCCAAGGTTGAACGGCCTCAGCACGTTCAGTCCGTCATCAGTTTGATTGGCTTGGCAGGTCGCCTTTCGCCCGAGTAGAGCGAGTTCAAATCAAATTCAATTTCTGTCCAATCGATTTTTATTGCAAGGTTCCGGAAGGGATCCTCCGGTTTGTACATTTCGCCGGGTTTGTTGGTGAGAAATCGCATTTGATTACTTTGGGAATCCGATTTCATACGTCACCTCAATGAATCACTAGAGAAAAAAAGATCAAGAGTCGCGGGTCACTATCATGGATGAACTTTTGCCCAAGGGTAAGAGATAGTCGCCTTTTACTTGTTAAAGGAGCCTTCCTCAACAAAGGATACATCAAATATTAAGCACGTTTCGTTTAGCAATTCCGCCAGGTAGAACTCAAAAAAAGCCGTGTCATTGGACTCCGATTGATTAAATTCTCTTTCTTTGCCAAAAAACACATAGTACTCACTGTCTATTTTTTCAAGGCCTTTTTCTCGTGCAAAGAGTAACTCATCAAACGGATTAAATCGAACTCCAATGATTTTCCCATGACCTTTTCTTAGAAAGCTGTAAAAACCATGGCACTGAACGTCGTTTATTATTCGAAATGAATACGTCTCCGACAAAGCCTTGATATTCTCGGAGGTCTCGATGAACTTTCGAATTGGATTCTCTAAAACCAGAACTAAATATTTCGGCATGAAATTATTTCCTCAACCATTTTTCCATAACCTGGAGTCTAAGTGCCTGTACTTCGTTAGGACCCTGTTCAAGAACCCTCCTAGCAGTTTCATGATAAGCCTGAAGGGTTACGTCTTTTAATCCTTCAGGCCTAACCATCTGTAAAGCCCTTTTCGCCCCCTCCACTCCGGTTCCAAGCGCATTCTGAAAGATCTTCGTCTCCGAAGATCCGGGATCGGCAAAAAACTTGGACAGCTGGAGTCTTCCCAAGCCTTCAAATCTCGCTGCAAAATTTATCGTGGGAGATATTTCAGTAGCTTTTTGTTGTATAGCAGGCGATGCAGGGAAAAGAGCTGCGACTAGTAACCTCCAAGTCATCCCTGCCGTCAAAGCCCCCATCATACCGTAGGCAATTACCTGGCCAGCAACTACAGCACCATGAGGTAATGCATTAAAATCATCGCCATACGTTTTTAATTGTCCATTTTGAAAATATGCATAGCTTCCGAACTTACCATCTTTATCAACGCAAGTTATCGGAGTGTTTCCACAATAGGTGTATGGGCTATTGTACTGTCCCGCGGGATCAGGTGATATCCACATTGCCAAATCGGGGTCATACATTCTCGCTCCGAAATGGTACAAGCCTGCGGAGTAGGCATCGGTAGGATCCAGAATGTCATATTCCTTACCGGTGAATGAGTGCGTCAAGGCAGGACTGGCGGTACCGACAACCAATTCTTGTCGTCCGTAAGCATCGTATTCGATAAGGGGACCATTCGCAACGCCCCCCTCGTCCACGGTCGTAGCTATCGATCCCAGGTGATCCTGGATTTCGAAATCCTTGGCTTCGTCGGAGCCCGCGCCCATATGGACTTGACGGGCGATCCTGCCATAATTAAAAATGGTCTGTACGGCGCCCGCAGGAGAAACCCGGTACTCTACTTCGTCCCCGATGTAATAGGTGAGATCGTTTTGCGTGGAATTGAAGTCCTTTGGGATCCCGTTAATGGTCAACTTGTGGCCGGAGGCGCCCAAGGCGTTTCCATCGACCTTGAATCCGGGCTCGGCCATTCCGGATGAACCGAGCTCCATAACGATAAGAACATCGTTAATCAACGGAACGGGCAAGCTCGCGACGGCCGCCGTGAGAGTGGGGTAATCTGACCACGCACCGCCAACGTTGATTGTCTGGGTCTGGGGATATATCCGGACTGCGGCCAGAGCGAAAACTACGGCTAATCGGAGAATCAGGGAAGCCATTTATTTCTTCCCCAATTTGGCGACGCGCTTGCCTTCGTCATCATATAAGAATTCGGAGACCGAGCTTACCCCGTTGCAATCATCGCCGGCCAATGCCGAACACTGGATTACCTTGGTAACCAGGTTGCGGAAATCGTACTCGAACCGCCGTTTCGCCGACCGGTCAAGAATCATGTTTCCGTTCCCATCGTAGACGAAATTGCGGGACCCTGCGCGCACGCGTTGCCCTGGAGCCACAATTTGCGTCCCGTCGCCCGCGCGCTCCAGGCGATAACTGTTCCCGTAATATCGGTAGGGAATGGGCGCGATGCCGCCGCGACCCAAGGAAGACAAGGAATTGTCCTCGTCATAGGACATGCTTTCATCCAGGGCGGCGGGTTGATAAAACGCATTCGCTTCGTCGTCCGACCATCCAGAGGTCGACTTGCCGTAATTCGATTTGATAAGGTTGCCGAAATGATCATACGTGTACATGAATCCACGGTATTTTTCGCTGACAGCCCCGTTGTAGATGGATTGCTGGCTGACGTTGTTCTGGTAGTTCCAGGCCAGCTTCTGTTCATAGACTCCGGAGGCCGAATAGGCACCAGTGGCCGCGTCGAGTTTTTCATGCCGTTGCTGGATCAATCTCGACGCGGGATCGTAAGCGTATGCGATGCCGTGGCCCAGTCCCTGACCCAGCCTGCTGTAGCGGACTTTTCCATCCGCCCAGTAGGTATGCCGCACTAACGGTTTGAGAGGGGCACCCTGGCTATTGCCATAGGTTGCCTCGGGCCTGAGCATGTCGTCATAGGTCTGCGTTTCCACCTTCGAGATCGGGGACTGATTCGGCGCATTGCCCGTAACTTCGGTCCGGACAATCAGTTTGGCCGAATTATAGCGCGTATCTAGTTTTTGCAGCGGTAGATTGATGATTTTCAGCCAAGAGGATTCCGGGCCTCCGTCATCGTCATAAGAGAAGTACTTCGAAACGGCTCCGTGCTGGGTGTAGCAGATGGAAGCGGAAAGGTTGCCGCGCAGGTTCCTCATATCCCAGGGATTGAGCCCAACCGGTATGATTTCGGGCGGCTCATCGTATATATTCTGGATCAGGAGCTGCGCCCAGGATGCCTCGCCCGGCCACTCCGGATCATCCGCGTTAATCTGATCCCATAGTGATCCCGTCGGATCTGAAACCAGTCGAATCGACTTCAATCTTCCGAATGGGTCATACTCATAGGAGATGAATTCTCTGGCGGCGAGTTTATTGGCATCCCGCGTGAACCGAAGTTCCCCCATGGGACCGAACATGGATTCGGATTTGCCCGAACCGGATTTTTGTTCGAAGGAAATGGCGTTACCCAGCGTATTGTAGACTTTGAATTGGGAGAAATCGGGGTCTTTCGCCACCGTGGAGACCGCTGAAGGGGGTGTCGACTTCCAGGCGCGATTCAGAATATCCAAGTCATTTTTGACAACCCGATCCTTGCAGTTAAGGTTCGTGGCCGCCGGCAACCCCTCGCAGGTTGTCGCTCCCGCATCCAATGGTTTGCCTTTTATCACGAATTCGGCCAAGCCACCGAATGCGTCAAGATTATCTTCGCGCGTCCGAGGGCTGGTCTCGGCTTGGCCGAGATACGCATAGAGTTTCCGGACGGTCCGGTCTCCGACCGTGGCGGGATCCGTCGAGGTTGCCGGAATATCATTCTTGTATTCCTCCACTATATCATAGGAGACCAAAGGGCCCAGAACGGAACTGAGGCGCTCCAAAGGGCTTCGCTCCAGATATGTCGTGCCGAAGCCGGGACGGAATTCCTCCAAGGTAGGTTTCACATCGATAGCGTCTTTGGAACCGGACGCACCGGCTTCGTCGTCTTGGGCATGGTAAAGTTCGAATTGATGCACAGGATCGGATTTGGCTTTTCGATACCCGGTCAGGTCCGAGATTTGGCTGACGGCATAAGGCGGAAGTTCCCGCATGGAACGGCTTTGGCCGTCAAGGATAGTGGCTTTTACAACGTCTTCTCCCGCTCCGTACCGGATTGTCTGGAACTGGCGATCCACCCCATCCGCGAAAGTAACCGTTGTTACGCCGACATTCTTCTCGCCGCCGAAAAGCGGGGTCAGAATGATATTGTCCAGATCGAGCGTACCCGTGAACGCGACGGACTCATCGACAAGCTCCACCTGGAACGCGACCGCGGTACTGGGCGGCGATAGCTTGACTTCGTATTTGCTCCATCCGGAACCGGTAGGGTACGGCGCCGGGGCGGGACCGGATCCGGATCCGCCGTTCTCGTAGATGTATTTGATCCGCGGATAGACGTTTGCGATCGAGGTACGCACCATGGCCTTAAGTAGGAACTCATTGGCGGCCCGTCCGTCGTTTTCGAAGTAGACGGGCAAACGAGGCGTGATCATCGAGTTGGAATTGACCTTGTTGGTGTATCTGGCGAAAAAGCGCCCTTCGAAAGCCGGGACCGCATCGGTGTGCGGTACGATGGAATAGTACCCGATGGCCGGGGTCGTATAGATCGGGACCATCCAATTCTGCTTATTTTCGAAGCTCCAATTCGATACGAGGTTGCCATCGCTGAAGCGGGTATTGTAAATGGTCTGAGGCTGCTTCAAGAGATTCACCCAAGTTCGCGTCGAGCCATTTACCTGGCCTTCGATACGCAAGTCATTGAAGCGCGCCTCGTCAACGGAGTTTCCGGAGGCTGCAAGTCCGACGCGCGCGAGCATCGGCCAACCCGAAATCTGTGTAGCCATACCTGCGGTGGGAACCTCCACTCGATTCCAGCCCGTCACAGGGCAGGTCAGACGCGCGGCATTCGCGGGATCGGCAATCGGGGCGCGTGAGAAGAACTCCAGAGTTTCTCCGGTCCGGGTAATGCGCAGGCAGGTTTGCGCAGCGCGGCCGGACACGTCGATACGGCTGGTGGGTTTACGGTACTCGGTTCGGTAGCTGATGAACATTCCCGCATTGTCATGTCCGAAGAAGACCATCGGCGACCAGGCCGATTCGTTTTCCCTGATCATCAGACCCGCGTTCATGTTGGAGCGGTACGCGACCGCGGTTTGGACCTGGAAATCGCCGCTTACGAGGTCGCGTTTGAATCTCCCGTCGTCGAGGATTCCGGAAAAATCCTGCCCGCTGGCCTTTAGCTTGTGGTCAAGCTCGGAAAAATCCAATTCCTCGGCAGCGATCCGCTGGCGCCAGAAGGCTTCGTCGACACTCGCGGGCGTACCGCAGGAAAAACGCGTGTGTACCATCTCGGGATCCGGCGGCAGCACCCAGATTTCACGTTCCTGATGATCATTGGTGACCACGCCGGTTACGATGTCCTTGATGGTGAAAATCAAGTCGAACTTGTGCCTGCCGCGCGGCAGGACGATATCGTCAATCGGGCTGATTGCGTAATTGAATTCACCCCCCTCCGATTTATGGTTGATCTTGACGAAAGTGATTTGGAAGCGGCATGCGCAAGAAGGGACCAGGTTGCTGGTGAGCTTTACCTTTACCCCGTTGTTGTCCTCATCCGTAATCACGTTCCCTTCGACCTGTCGGTAAGTGGTCGTTTGCCCGGTGATTTCGCGCTTCTCTTCCACCTTCAGTTCCTTGGGGTAGATGAATGGACGGTTGAACTGGTCCATTCCACAGGACTGGGTGAGCTTGTCGGAGACAGGTCCCAAGGAACGGGTTTTGCTTTGGCCATTGAAGGTATAGGCTACGTTTGCCGTGACCGAATTCTTCCCCAGATTGAGGTTTATAACGTTATCGAGCGCAGTTCCGGTTTGCGTTGTGCCATTGTTCTTCCAGGTGACGGCGCCGATGGAGGCGTCCAGGCACATATCCTGCACCACCCGTACGCTGTATCCGATAGGCTCCTGGCTGAGTCCGCCGGCGCACGTGTTGTCGACCGGCCCCAATTTAATGAGGGTGAACGTCGGACCCGATAGGGCGCAAGTGGAGACGTTGAAGGATCGGGTGGCCGTAAGCGGAGGTAAATCATTCGCTCGAGCGACAGTCAGGCGCACGGTTTTCGTACCTGCGGTCTGATATATTTGCGCGGGATTCTTCAGGGTAGAAGCGGGGAAGGGTGGATTGTTGACGTCAAGGTTCCACGAATACCCGATCACGTCGGGGCAATCGGCAGTAGGCGAGAACGTGACGGTACGGCCAGTCGACGGGGCGGAAGGAGAATAGGTGAAATCGATGCCGGGGGACATGTAGAAGTCCCGCATGTTGATTCCGTCGGCATGTCCCGGGACTGTGGTATTCAGGGTGGTGTAGCACCCGCGCGAGATTTGGATTCCGTATTCCAGGTTGGAGGTCGGAATCCCTTCCAACCAATAGTTCCCCGAAGCATCGGTAATCGCTGAAAACACCCGGGTATCCGTGAAGAGCTGGACGAGAGCGCCTTCTATGCCTTGGCTACCCGTGCCGACGTCGATGACCCGGCCGTAAAGTACGAAATTTGTCGCATTGGCATTCTCGTAGGGGCCGATATCGATACGCCCTCCGGCGAACCGCTCGGTATTGTCGAGATCGATGTAGCGGCTGCCGCCATCCCCGTTCGACAAGAGGTAATCCGAAAGGTTTTGCGGGTCCGGGGCCCCGGCGTTCACAAGGGGAGACGTGGTTTTAAGACGGAGATTGGTGTTCGATACGAAAAAAGGATCGGTATCGATGTTTCCGGCCGGACTGTTGACTATACCGCCGTTCGTAACCGTACCGGCACCGCTAGGGCCGCCTTGGATATCGTTAAAGGCGAAGCCCATGAAATTTTCTGGCCCGGCCGAGTAAACGTTATATCCTGAGACCGAGTTATTGAAGTAGATGATGGAACTTTCGAACTCAGCATGCGATACGGTAAGATGGACCGCACCGCCCTTGGAATTCGCGATATTGGAAACGAAAGATGTGGACCTGGACTTGAAATCGGATTCATGGTCCACGAATATCGCTCCACCCAGGGTCGCTTTATTGGCTTGGAAGATGCAATTAATGAACTTTGCGCCTTGGGTGTATTCCAGGTAGACCGCACCGCCTTTTCCGGGCGATACCGTCGAGGTGTTATCCTTGAATATGTTGTTTCGTGAAAACACACTGCCGTTTGCGGTCACGCTGATAGCCCCGCCTTTCGGGGACGTATTCTGGTTGAGGATTGTGTTCTGCAGATCGAGATACAACCCCCCGGTGGTCAGAGCGCCGCCGCCATTCGTGGATGTATTCGCGGTGAAAGTTGAAGACCAAATACTGAGATTCGTGTTCGGGGCATAACCGAATGCGTGGATCGATCCGGACCCGCTACGATTGTTCGTGAAAACGCATCCTTTGATCGTGAAACGGAAGCTTCCGAAATTATCGAAGTCGATAGCCCCGGCACCGTTGGTCGAAGTATTGTTATCGAAGGTCGTGTTCCCGATATTCCCATCGGCATTGAGTTGTCCTATGCCGATGGCGCCTCCTCCATCGCCCGAAAAATTATTCCGGAACAGGCAATTCTGAATCCAGATGCTTCCCGAGGAGATCCTCAAGCCTGCGCCGAAACTTTCCCCTCCGGCCAGGCTATATCCGCCTTCCACGGTTACACCGTCCAGCCACACTCCTGGATATGCGACGATCACATGCGGGCTGTTGTCCG
>JAHFCH010000226.1 GCA_023249635.1 Fibrobacterota bacterium | reverse complement strand
AGATGCTCAAGGTCGGGAACCAATGGCTGGTGTACATGGATGAGGAAGGCAAGCGTTTCGGCGTACTGGAACGTAACGCCGCAGGCGGCTGGGACTGGCGCGAGGATCCCGGCTTCGAGCAGAAGAACCGCATCAAGAGCGCCATCGAAGTCAAAGGCGCCAAACGTCCGCCGCAACTCGCGATTCTCGATCTCGGAGTTTCCATCGGAGGCAAGCCATGAAGCCCGTCCACCTGTCCCTGATGGGCATTCTGCTGGCCGCCGGCGCCCTGGCCGCCAAAGATGATCCCCTGGCCCTGAAGCGCAAGGCCCTGGAAGACATGCAGCGCGAACTGGCCTCGCTGGAGAACCTGAAGGCCGAGAAGCTGGAAGGCCTGGAGAAGAAGGAAGCCGAACGTTGGGACCTGCGCTACCGCGCCGCCGCCCATGCCAAGGAGAACGAGGAGAAGGCCCGCTCCCTGGAAGAGAAGTACGGCCGCCTGGCTTCCGATCTCACCCGCGCCGAAGAAGAACTCGTCAAGGCCCATAACGAGGCCAAGGACAAGTCCGATGAGGCCGCCGCCATCCAGCAGGGTTGGGACGGATTCAACGCCGCCCTCAAGCGCGCCGTCGACGGCGGCGCCGAGAACCTGTCGCTCGATGTGCCCGTGGCCCTGGAAGACCGCACCCTGCGCCTCTCAAAGGCGTCGGAGCTGCTGGCCGCCAAGGCCGGGGCCAACACCCAGGATGCCATGACCGCCTTTCTGGATGTCTCGCTGTTGCGCGTGGACCAATCCCTGAAGCAAAGCGTGGACAGCCGCCAAGCCGTCTTTTCCGGAGGGCGTCCGGCGGAAGCCTGGCGCCTGCAATTGGGCACCGTGTTCGTGGGCGAACTGGAGAAGGGCGGAAAAGGCGAGTCGCAAATCCTGCTGCGCACCGGTAACCTGCAAGGGCAGACCTTCGTATGGCGCAATGATTTGGCGGGGGATTACAACCAGTTGCTGGCAGCGGCGATTTCCGGCGCCTCGCAGGGCAAATCCCCGCTCGCGTTACCCCTGGACGTGTTGCAATACAAGAGCCTGGGATCCGGTTTCGTGAAAAGCGAGCAGGTCTCCCCGGGCGCCCGTTTCGCGGCCTGGTTCAAATCGGGCGGCGTGACCCTGTATCCCCTCTTCGCGGTGGGCATCCTGTCTTTGCTGATGATCCTGGAACGCCTGGTCTACTTCGCGCGCAAGAACACCAATGGCAAAGCCTTCACGGCCCGCTTCCTGGAACTGGCCGATCGGCGCCGTTGGCAGGAAGCGCGGGACCTGTGCGCGAAATCGGGTAGCGCCTTGGCGCGCACCTTGGGCGCCGTTGCGGAGAAGGCGGAACATTCCCGCGAGGCGGCGGAGAAGGCCGTGCGCGAGGCCATGCTGCGCGAAATTCCCGCTTTGGAGAAACGTTTGCCCTTGCTGGCGGCCATGGGCGCCGCGGCGCCCTTGCTCGGATTGCTGGGCACGGTAAGCGGTCTGGTGACCTTGTTCAAGGTGCTCAACCAACTGGGCGCGAATGATCCCAAGGTGCTGGCGGGCGGCATTTCCGAAGCCCTGATCAATACGGAAACGGGATTGGCGATCGCGATACCGGTGCTCCTGATCCACGGTTTCCTGAACGAAAAGCTGGATACCATCAATGCGAGCATCAGTAGCAGTGTTATGGAGGTACTGAATAGGGTTTGGCCTAAGGACTAAGAAATCAAAATGAAAAGTGAAAAGTGAAAAATGCAAATAGAAGAAAAAACAAGGACGGAGCCGAAAGGCGGATTAGTCCGAAAGAAAGATTTATCGGAACGGATAATAGAGTTCGTGGTGTCGGCGATAAAATCGGTTTCCACGTTTCCTATCACTTCGGCAACTAAACATATTGGCAATCAACTTATTCGCTCTGCATCATCCGTTGGCGCCAATTACGAGGAAGCTTGTACGGCACAGAGTCGCGCTGATTTCATCCACAAAATGCAGATCGCGCTGAAAGAAATTCGGGAGACGGTTTATTGGATGAAGCTCGCGACAAAACTAGAGCTTACCGATAACGACGCATGGCCGCGAGTGATTAACGAAGCGAATCAACTTCTATTAATTTTGGCTAAATCCGTCGCCACGACAAAGGGTGTGGCAAAATGACCAAAGAAATTTTTCACTTTTCACTTTTCCTTTTTCCCTTTTCACTTTTGGCCACTGTGACATGTTCTCAATAATCTTCGAAACCTGGCAACAAGGCGGCATCGTCCTCATTCCGATCATCCTGGTCGGCTTCTGGGGATTTTGCCTGGTGCTCTCGACCTATGTCGATCTGGGCTCCGGCCTATGGCGCACCAATCTCAATCCGCTTTTCGAAACGGTACGGGAACGCATGGCCAAGGGAGATGCCGAAGGCGCGAAGGCGGCCGCCTACCAGGCCCCGCAACTGATCGGCTACGGGCTCTCGCTGGCGCTGGACAACCGTTCGTTGGGCGAGGCCAAGGTCCGCCGTCTGCTCTCCGAAAAACTCGCCCTCTCCCTGTTCCAGCTCGAGCGCCATCTACCCCTGGTGCGCGTCATGGCCGCCTCGGCCCCGTTGCTGGGCCTGCTGGGAACCGTCAGCGGGCTTATCCACACCTTCCGCACCATGACCGAATACGGCAACGGCAATGCCGTACTGCTGGCGCACGGGATCTCCGAGGCCTTGATCGCGACCCAGAGCGGCCTGCTGCTGGCCATCGTGCTCATCCTGTTGGGCCAACGCCTGGAGGGCCGGGTGCATTGGCTGCAGAACCAGGTGGAATACGGCATCACCATGCTGCTCAACCAGATTTACCATCCCAAGGAAGGAGGGCCCTGACATGGAGCCGTTCCTGATCGAGACCAAGAAGCGCGGCGGCTTCGAACTCAACGTCGTGCCGCTCATCGACGTGGTGTTCGTGCTGCTCATTTTCACCATCCTCACATCGTCGCTGACCAAAGAAACCGGCGTAACCGTGGATAAGCCCCAGGCCCAATCGGCGGGGGAGCTCAACCGACAGAGCATATTGGTGGCCATCACCCGCGAGGGTACCGTGCACGTGAACGAACGCCAGGTGGACATGGAAAGCCTGCAAGACGTACTGCGGCGCATGTTGGCGGAAAACGCCTTAGGCGAAGTCGTATTGATCGCGGACCGGGAATCCAACACCGGACTCCTGGTCGGCGTCATGGACGCTTGCAACCTGGCGGGCGCGAAGAAGATCTCCGTGGCGGCGATGACCAAATAACATGGTAAGGATTTTCCGGAATACCGTTATCGGCCTGGCGGCGCTCTTCCTGAGCGCCTTGCTGACGGTGCTTTTCCCGCTCATGAACCAGGTGCTCAAAGGCGGGCCGCCCAAGGGTCCGCGCATCGTGGCGCAGGTCTCGCTCAAGCAGGTGGAAGCGGCGCGCCAGAACGAACAGCCTCGGCGCAAGCTCAAGCAGCCGACGCGGGCCAAACCCATGCAAACCATGGTCAAGGCCGGCCCCCGCTTCGCCATGGATCTGGCCGTAGGCGGCCTGGAAGGCGCGGCCGTGCCCATGGACATCGTGAACCGGCCCAGCGGGGGCGGCGGGGATGCTTCCGGGGAAAGCGGGGACGTGGACGAACGGCCGTCCCCGACCGCGCCGCCGCCTTTCCGGCTCCCGGAAAAGGTGCGCTCCGCCGAGCGTGACGCTTTCGCGGTCATGTCCTTCTGCGTCGATCCCTCCGGGCGCGCCTACGACATCCGCGTGGTGGAAGAGAAGCCCTCCGGGATGGGCATGGGCGAGATGGGCCGGGAAGCCTTGCGGCAGACGTTGTTCTCGCCGGCCCGCAAGGGAGGCCTGGCGGTGGCCTTTTGCGGGCTGGAACAGCCCTTCGAAGTGAAGTTCGGGAATTGAGGGCGGCGATGCGACGTAACCTGCATGTTATCCTGGCGGCTTGCCTGTGCGCCGGCATCGCGTTCGGGGCGACCGCGCCCGCGGCGGCGAAACCCCCGGCGACCGCCGTCTCGGCCGATAAGGCCGCGCCCGCCCCCGCCACGGCTCCGCGCCAGAGCGCGATCGATCTGGTCAACCGCGGTAACGCTCTGTATAACAAAGGCGAATTCGCCAAGGCGCTCATCCTCTACCGCAAGGCCGAGGCCCGCGGGGCCGAACTGGGAACCATCTCGTTCAACATCGGCAATTGCCTGTATCGCCTGGATAAACTGCCCGAGGCGGCGGCGGCCTTCAAGAAGACCGAACGCCTGACGGAGGGCAAATACCTCCCCGCCATCTTCAACCTGGCCGCCGTGCTGTTCCGGTTGGAGCAATACGGGGAATCCATCGCGGCCTACCGCCGCGCCCTGAGTCAGGATGCGGACAACGCCAGCGCTTGGTTGTACCTGGCCGACGCCTACGGGCGCACCCGCGACTACGTAGGCTCCCTGCAAGCCCTGGAAAAGGCCCGCGCGCTCGATCCCGAGGATCTTTCCATCGTATACCAAATGGCCGAGGCCCATGCGGCCATGAAGGAATATCCCGAGGCGGTGACCCTGGTGCGCGAGGCCTTCGCGCGCAAACCGACCGAGATCGATTTCCTCTTCTACATCGGGGATTTGCACCGTACCCAGGGCGACCTGGAAGCGGCGGCGGGCGCCTATCGCGAGGGACTGGCCTTGCGGGAAAAGGACCCGGAAACCTGGTACAAGCTGGCCGACGTGCTGGCCCAGGACAAGAAGCCGTTCCTGGCCATGGACTGCCTGCAAAGGGCCCTTTCCTTCAAACCCGATTTCACCGATGCGGCCGTATTCATGGGCAACCTGGCCTTCGATGCGAAATGGTGGGACCGCGCCGAGGCGGCGTATGTGGAGGCCTTGCGGGGCGGGAATAAAGAGGGCCTGGAAGGCTTGCGCAACCTGGCTTACGAATACCACCAGCAAGGACGCAACGATCGCGCCTCGCAGGTGTTGTCCGCGGCCTTGCCCTTGCGCCCCAAGGATCCGGCCCTCAAGGCCGAGGTGGAGCAATACCGCGCGTTGGAGACGGAGTCTGCCAACGCAGCGAAGGCGAACGCAACTAAGGTAGCTCCAACTCGGAGTGCTCCTCCTTAAAGGCTTCGATGTCTTCGGCGATACCGGCCGCTTCCTCGGCCTCGATCACCCTCTGAGCCATCGGGAACAACCGCTCTTCCTCTTCCTGGATATGATCTTCGGTGATCTCCCGGAGGATCATGCATTTCTGGGTCCAGACCGGGGTGCCTTTGTCCATCCGCTCCAGCTCGCCTAGCGCCTTCTTCATCGACTTGTGATCGCTTAACGAAGCGGAGACGGTATCGCGGGTGATGTCATTGCTTTTCAGCCGGCTGTAGAAAAAACGCTCTTCCGCCTCGGCGTGGGATTCCAGTTCCCGTTGCAAAGTCGAGAACAAGCGCTCGCGCAGGCTTTCCTCGTCCTCGCCGGAAGCCTCCAATTGTTCGAACAGGCTTTTCACTTTCTCGTGGTCCTGGTGCAGCATGATGTACAGGTTCATGGTGGATCCTTTCTGGCGCCTTCCCTTAAACAACCTTTCCCGCGGGGCCGGCGGTAGGCCGGGGAGGAAAACCCCGGATTCGCGGCGCAGGAGGGTAAAGGATTCCGCCAGGGGCCGAATCGGGGGCGTCGGGGGCGTCAGGGGCGTTAATGGCGCGCGATGCGTCCGGCGAACGCGGCCAGGGCATGGTACCGGGCCGCCAGGCCCGTCAGCTGCAGCAGGGAGAAGAGCAGCCGGGTGGCCGGTCCGGTGCCGCGGATGTAGAGATGGCTGCGGGTATCCACGCCGCCGAATTGCGATTTGAAAAAATTGATGCCCGCTTCGGGGCTGCCCGGCTTGGCGCCCGGCGTCACCCCGCCGAGATCGAAATGCGCGAAACCCAGCTCACGCGCCCTCAGGATTCCGGTCTGCATCAGGATGGCATTGGCCTGGCTCTTGCGGACGTATACTCCGTAACGATAACGGTAGACCTTTTCACCCGGTCCCGGCACGAAGACCGCGGCCTGCACCAATTCGCCTGCGAGGTTGCGCGCCAGGAAGATTTCCAGATCAGTCTCTTCCTCGGGAACCGGGATCAGCAGCCCCTTCTCTTTAGCGAAAGGCAGATAGGCATCATAGAACTCGGCGCGGGCGGCCGGGGTTTCGGCGCGTTCGATGCGCACCGACTTCAACGCCTGGCGGATGGAGGTCTTGGCGCGCGTCGCGAAACCGGCAAGGATTTCCGCCTCGCTGCGGTCCAAGGGAACCAACAAAGTGCGTTCCGGGATACGGCAATGGCTTCGGGACGCCTCGCCATGGGAACGCAAGGCCGCGATATGGGCGCGGGACGCCAGATAGCCCGGTTCATCGAACCAGTACTCCTCGAAGCGCATTCCCAACAGGTTTCTTTTCAGTATCATGGCAAGCTATAATCAGGTACCCCATTTTAGCCAAGAGGAGGATGGGAAGTCCATGCCGCGCGGCGATTTACGCATCCCCATCCGCCCCCTGGAAGCGGCCGGCGCCGCCTTGGCCCTGGCCGTAGGCTTCCATTTCCTGGCCCTACGGGTGCGCGCGGGCGGTTTGCCCGTCGGCGACGAGGGCTCCTGGCTCTCGGTAGCCGCCGAACTCGCCAAAGGCCACGGCTTCACCACCCGCTGGCTGGAAGCCCATTTCCTGGTCCCGTACGCCCTTCCCCGTCCCGACGATTTCCGCTACCCCGCACTGACATCCATCCTGGCCCTTGCCTTCCGCGCCTTCGGATTTTCGGTGGAGACCGGCCGCTGGACGGTCGCCGTCCTGTTCCTGGGATTCGCGGCGGCGGTATGGGGCGTGGCGCGCAAGGCCTTCGGCCGTTGGGCCGCGATGGCGGCTTTATGGCTCACGGTAACTTCCCTGTTACAGCTGGAATGGAACTCGGCCGTGTACACCGAAGGCTTGTTCGGACTGGTGGCGACCGGGCTGGCGGCCTGGGGCTTGCGGGGGCATGCGGTGGAACCCCTCGCGAACAGGAACGGCGGGGATGCGGGAGTTGAGCCTGGATTGCCGGTGTGGCGCAGGGCCGGCTGGTGGGCGGGTCTGGGCGCGGGTGTGGGTCTGCTGTACCTGGTGCGCGCCAACGGCATCCTGTTCCTGCCGGGAATGATCTGGCTTTGGTGGCTGCGCCGGCGATCGCTGGGATGGCGGCAGCCGCTGGCGGCCGTGGCCGGCTTCGCGATGATCGCGGGACCTTGGATGGCGCGGACGGCGCTGCGTTTCGGCAATCCGCTGCACATCGCGGGCAATGCCGGGATGTTGCGCGAAGTAGGGCAACCGCATACCTATACCCTGGCGCAATATTTTTCCCATTACGATGTGCTCTTTCCATTGCGGCGCGAAGCCCTGGGCATCTGGGGTTTCTTCCGGACGCTGGAACATTACGAGCATGGGTTGTGGATCGTGCCTTTCCTCCTTGCCTGCGCGGTGGCCATGCAGCGGAGGCGTTTTTTCGATCCCGCCTTTGCGGTCGGTTTCGCCCTCACCTTCGCGGCTTCGGCATACGCCGCTTACGACTCCTGGGCCGGCGCCCGCTACATGAGCGGGCTGCTGCCCCTGGCCTATGCGTATGGCCTTTCCGCATTGCCCGCCCTCGCGATGCGCCGGTTTCCCTCTCCGGCCCCGTGGATGCGGCCAAGCGGGTACGCGGCCATCGCCCTGCTGCTGCTGCCCGTGCTGGGTCCCCACCGCTATTACGAGCGCAAGCTCGCGCATCCCCGGGGCGATCTGGGCATGCCGCTGGACGAGCACCTGACCATGCTGGCTACGGAGCTGCCTCCCGACGGCAGGTATTACGCGGCCTCCCTGTGCCGGGTGAATTTCCTGATGCCTCGCACCGGGTGCGTGGGGTTGCAGGAGCTCTACGATACCTCCTGGTTCTCGCGCAGCCTGCAGGCCTTCCATCCCGCCCTGATCGCGCTGACCCATGAGGAAACCCGCGACACCACCATGCTTGCGGCGCTGTCGCTGATGCGGGCCAAGGGTTACGCGCAAGATACCCTGGGCACCAGTCCGCTGGCGGTATACCTGGCCCTGCGGCCCGCCGCCTTGGGACATGAAGGCGCCGATACCCGCGCCGTGCGCGCGGACGCACTACCGCTTCCCGTAGCCTTCGCGCGGTCGGCGCCATGAATCGCAAAGCCGCCCTCGCGCTCAAGATCGCCGGTTCGCTGGCGTGCCTGGCCGCCCTGTGCTGGTGGATCGATCCCTCCGACCTCGTCGCGCAATTGCGCCACGCCGCCCCGCTGCCCTTCGCCGCCGCCGTCATTCTCAATCTGGTCATCCAGATGCTGAACGCCGTGAAACTGCGCGCGTTGTTCCCTCCCCCGCGCCCTCCGTTGCGGGGTTTGATCGAAGTCAATTTCATCGCCGTGTTCTTCGCCTCCTTCATTCCCGGCGGGGTGGGCGGCGAAGTGGCGCGCTGGGCCTACCTGGGCAAGGAATCCGGTTCGCCGGAACGCGCCTTGGCCGCCGTCCTGTTGGATCGCTTGACCGGACTGTGGGCCCAGATCCTTTTGGCCCTGGCCGCCTGGGTGTGGATCGGCAGAAGCGGATTGGGACTCTGGGTCGCGCTCGCGGCCGCGGCCGCGGTCCTAGTCGTGAGCATCGGGTTGGGATCATGGGGATATCGCTGGTTCACCGGCCTGGTCGCGCGCGCGGCGGCCTGGTACGCCCGCCGCAAGGGCGGCGGCGCGGCGGCCCCGCAGGACATCGGGGCTGCGCTTTCCGATCTGATGGCGCGGCGATCGCGTTTCGCCAAGGTGGCGGCCTTGAGCGTCTGCAATCACCTGCTGGTCATCACCACCTTCGTGCTCCTCGATCGTACCGCCGGCGGCGGCATCTCCTGGGCCCAAGCCACGCTCTATATATTCTGTTATACCTTCGTGATCCTGCTGCCCATCTCCGTGGGCAATTGGGGCCTTTCCGAAGGCGCCTTGGGGCTGATGTACCGGTATTCGGGATCGCAAACCGCCACCGGGGTGCTCATCTCCCTGCTCATGCGCGCCATGGCCTTGCCCGCGGTGGCGCTGGGCTGGTGGTTCTTCCTCGCGCGCCGGGACCGCCGGCCGCCGGCTTGAACGCCCGTGCGGGTAGGGCTACAATGGGGCCTATGCCGGCACTAGAGCGCGAACAGCTGATCCTGAGGTTGAACGAGGTCTACCATGATCTCGAGAACCAGTCTTACGACGGCAAGCATCCCGACATTTCCGACGAAGAGGCGCCCCGCTGGCAGCGGCTCGGTTCGCGATTGCTGGCGCGGCCGCGGGGCGATTGGCGCATTCTCGACATCGGCACGGGAACCGGTTTCGTCCCTTTGCAATTGCTGCCGGGACTGGGCCCGGGGGATATTTTCACCTGTTCGGATCTGTCCGCCGCCATGCTCGAGGCCTGCCGCGCCAATCTCCGGCAAGCGGGATTCCCCTGCGCCATCGACCTGCTCAAGCTCGACGGCAAGCACATCGATCTTCCCGACGCCTCCCAGGATGCAGTCACCATAAACGCGGTGATGCACCATCTCCCCGATCCCGAAGCCATGTGCCGCGAAATAAACCGCGTGCTCAAGCCCGGCGGCGCGGTGTTGATAGGCCACGAGCCCAATAGCGCGCATTTCCGGCGCGCGTTGCTGGTATGGAATTACTGGCTGGTGCTGCCTTTGGCCGATTGGAAATTGTTCGGCTACGAGATGGTTCTCAAGTTGGGCCTTTTCGAAACCTTGCGGATTCCCTTGGGCAGGCTGCTGCCCGAATTGGGTAGGCATAACGATCTGTTGCGAGCCGTGAACGCGCGCTTGCTGGCCGAAGGCGCCGTGGACAAGGCTTTGGGAGCGGCGGAACTGTCCTCGATGCTGGATGCCCAATCCCCTACCGCCGGAGGGCGCCACGAAGATCGCGGCTTTACCCGGGAAGGTTTCCTGGCCTGGTTCCCGGGCTATGCGATGGAGCATTGCGAAACCTACAAGCACCTCAACAAGATCCATCCCGGTCG
>JAHFCH010000034.1 GCA_023249635.1 Fibrobacterota bacterium | reverse complement strand
GGATCCCGACGCGGCGGAAGCCGGCGTACGCAATCTGTTGGCGGAAAAGAAATTGATCATGGGTTTCGGGCACCGCGTCTATTCGATTTCCGATCCCCGCTCGGACGTCATCAAACCCTGGGCCGAAAAGCTTTCCCACCGCCCAGGCGCCGAAGCAGGACTTTACCCCCGGGCGGAACGCATCGAGAAAACCATGTGGTCCGAACGCAAACTGTTCCCCAACCTGGATTTCTACAGCGCCCTGGCCTACCGCTACTGCGGCATTCCCACGCCGCTGTTCACGCCTCTGTTCGTGCTGTCGCGCACCTCGGGCTGGTCGGCGCATATCCTGGAACAGCGCGCCAACAACAAGCTCATCCGCCCTTCCAGCAATTATGTAGGCCCGGATACCCGGCCCTATCCGCCCGCTTCCACTCGCTAAGCCCGGAGATTTCCATGTCCGCCCCCATCAGTAACGAGAAACGCCCGCCCGATCCCGTGCTCCTAGCCATCGCCGACTATGCCCATGCTTTCGCCGTCCCGGCCGGTGATGCCATGGATACGGCGGCCCTCTGCCTGGGCGATAGCCTTGGCTGCGCCATGCTGGCCTTGAATTTCCCGGAATGCGTGCGGATGCTGGGTCCGGTGGTTCCTGGGCTGCGCATGGAGGGCGGGGCACGCGTGCCCGGTACGGCCTTCGAACTTGATCCCGTTGCCGGCGCCTTCAACATCGGAACGCTCATCCGTTGGCTTGATTACAACGATACCTGGCTGGCCCAGGAGTGGGGGCATCCTTCGGACAACCTGGGCGGAATCCTGGCGATGGCCGATTGGCTGGGCCGCGCCCGCGCCAAGTCCGGCCAACCGGCGCTCAAGGTAGCGGAGGTGTTACGTGCGGCCGTGAAGGCGCATGAGATCCAAGGCGTAATCGCCTTGGGCAACAGTTTCAACCGCGTGGGCTTGGACCATGTGCTGTCGGTGCGCGTGGCCTCGGCAGCGGTCCTGGCGGCGATGCTGGGCGGAAGCCGCGAGCAAATCCTGGATACGGTTTCCCACGCATTCGTCGACGGCGGCGCATTGCGGGCCTATCGGCATGCGCCGAACACCGGATCGCGGAAATCCTGGGCCGCCGGAGATGCCACTGCGCGCGCAGCCTGGCTGGCCTTGATGGTCCAGCGCGGCGAAATGGGGTATCCCGCCGCCCTGGCGGCGCCGCAATGGGGCTTCCAGGACGTCATCCTCAAAGGCAAGCCGCTGGAGCTGGCCCGGCCGTTGGGGACATACGTAATGGAGAACGTTCTCTTCAAGGTTTCCTTCCCGGCGGAATTCCACGCCCAGACCGCGG
Source organism: Fibrobacterota bacterium (assembly GCA_023249635.1). Lineage (GTDB taxonomy): Bacteria > Fibrobacterota > Fibrobacteria > UBA11236 > UBA11236 > Chersky-265. Next base: position 38,734 of record JAHFCH010000034.1, on the reverse strand, counting down.
TCGAAGCCGCCATCCTCCTGCATCCGCGCATCCAGGATCGCATCGACGCCATCGCCCGCGTGGAGATCACCACCCAGGAGCCCGCCGTCCGCATCATCGACAAAAGCGGTCCGCTGCATAATCCCGCCGATCGTGATCATTGCATCCAGTACATGGCGGCCATAGGCCTGCTCAAGGGCGCGCTTACCGCCGAGGACTATTCCCAGGCGTCCGCCGCCGATCCCCGAATCGACGCATTACGCGCGAAGATGACGGTAGCCGAAGACAAAAACTACAGCCGCGATTACCTCGACCCGGACAAACGCTCCATCGCCAACGCGCTCCAGGTCTTTTTCAAGGACGGCAGCGCGACCGATAAGGTAGCGGTGGAATACCCGCTGGGCCACAAGCGCCGCCGCGCCGAATCCATTCCGCACATATTGGCGAAACTTGAGGCGAACCTGGCGACCCGGTTCAATGCGGACCGGGTGAAAGGGCTGTTGGGATTATTCCAGGATAAGGGCCGGTTAACCGCGATGGCGGTGACCGAATTTATGGAGCTTTTTAAGCCATAAAGCGGGTTTAAGGTCTAAGGTTTAAGGGGAATACTTTATCATCCTTAAACCTTGAACCTTAAACCTTAAACCTTTCCCTTCCCCTCATTGCTAACTTTCCCCCCATGACACCTTCATTCGACGTCGTCGTCATCGGCGGCGGTCATGCCGGCATCGAGTCGGCCCATGCGGCCGCGCGCCTGGGGGCCCGCACGGCCATGGTGTCCATGGACGTCGCCGCCATCGGGCGCATGTCTTGCAACCCCGCCATCGGCGGTGTCGCCAAAGGCCAACTGGTACGCGATATCGATGCCTTGGGCGGCCTGATGGGCGTCGCCGCCGACAAGGCCGGCATCCAGTTCCGCATGCTCAATCTGTCCAAGGGCCCGGCGGTGTGGGGACCGCGCGCGCAGATGGATATGGAACTGTACGCGGACACCATGCAAACCCTGCTCCGCGTCACTCCCAACCTTTCCCTGCTCGCCGGGGAACTCGCCGATTTCCGCCGCGGCGCCGACGGGGTCTTCGATCTCGACTTCGGTCCCGCCGGCCATATCCACGCCCGCGCGCTTATCATCACCTCGGGAACCTTTCTGGGTGCGGTGATGCATACCGGCCTCTCGCAAACCAAGGGCGGAAGGGTAGGGGAGGCCGCGGCCGATCGCCTCTCCGAATCCATCCTGGGCTTGGGCGTGCGCACCCGCCGCCTAAAAACCGGCACACCCGCGCGCCTGGCTGCCGATTCCATCGACTATACCGCCGTCGAAGTGCAGCATGGCGATGCCGATCCGTTCCCCTTCTCCTTCCGCACCGAAGGCAAGGTCAAGAATCACGCGGTATGCTGGATCACGCATACCCATACCGAGACCCATGATATCCTGCGCACCGGTTTCGCCGAGAGCCCCATGTTCACCGGCGTCATCAAGGGCATCGGGCCACGCTACTGCCCTTCGATTGAGGATAAGATTTGCCGCTTCGCGGATAAGGATTCCCATCATTTGTTCTTGGAGCCCGAAGGCATCGGCAACGGCCGCATCTACGTCAACGGCTTCTCCTCAAGCTTGCCCGCCGAAATCCAGGACCGCGCTTTGCGTACCATTCCCGGCCTCAAGGAGTGCCGGGTACTCCGATACGGGTACGCAGTGGAATACGATTCGGTCGAATCCACCCAACTCGATCCCACCTACGCGGTCAAGGATATCCCCGGCCTTTATTTCGCGGGCCAGGTGAACGGCACCTCGGGTTACGAGGAAGCCGCCGCCCAGGGCCTGATGGCGGGTATCAATGCGGCATTGGCCTTGCAGGGAAAGCCGCCCTTCCTGCTCGGCCGCAGCGAATCCTATATCGGCGTGCTCACGGATGATCTGGTTTCGCTGGAACTGGAAGAGCCCTACCGGATGTTCACCTCCAGGGCGGAATACCGGCTGCATCTCCGCCAGGACAATGCCGAAGCCAGGCTCTTGGAAAAAGGCCATACCCTCGGGCTGGTCGACGCTGCGACGTTCGCGAAGTTCCAGGCCTGGAGCGGAAAACTCTCGGCCGCCCGCGGAACCCTGGCGCAAGCCCGCGCCTTCAGTCCCGCCGTGGATGCCTACCTGGTGGCCTGCGGTACCGCCCCGTTGGATGAAGCTACCACGGCATTAAGCCTACTGCGGCGACCGGACGTAGGCCTGCCGGGCCTGGCCGCCAGCCTGCAACTGGACCTGGGTCTCTCGGATCGCGAAATGGGGATCGTGGAATCGCAAGAGCGTTATCGCGGATTCTGGGATCGCCAGTTGAAAGAGATCGAGCGCAATAACCGGTTGGAAGGTTTGCGGATTCCTTCGGCCTTCGACTACGCCGCGGCCCATGCCATGTCCACCGAAGCCCGCCAGAAGCTGGCGCTTAAACGGCCGCTCACCGTCGGCCTCGCCCAACGTATCTCCGGGGTTACCCCGGCGGATATATCCGGCCTCATCTTCCACATCAATCAGGGAACACCGGCTCCGGCCTAACGCCCCGGTTTTCGCCGTGCGATTTCCCGATTCAGGGCGCGCGGATCCTTGCTTAAAACGCACTTTCTACCAGCCTGGCAGGCGCCCCCGTCGACGGTTATTTATTCCCGGAATTATCGGTATTCGATCCGTGCATGGCGGGAATGCGCGGATTTCGCCGGGGGAAATTCCCGTTCAAGATCATTTTTGGCCCACCGATATCCTACTCAAGGACCCGCACTTTCCCGCTTGATTCGGGTCCCGGGAAAATTATGTTACAGGTTCCGCAAGCCATGCGGCGCCTCGTACTGGGAGGTTTTCCATGAGCCGATTCATTCCGCCTCGAGATACCCTGGATCATTCCAAGTACATCAAGTTCTTGGCCTGTTTCTGGGGCTACCTGGTGACGATATACTTGTTGTCGTTGTGGACCTAGGCGGAGAGCCCTAGGCAGATTCCCGGCGGCGCCGCCGGGGGGCTCAGACCGCGGTCTTGTCCGCGGTCGTCTCGATTTCCAAAGCGTCCGATCCACCGGTGCTGGCGAGGCGGAAAGCGCCTTCTTCGCCTTGGGCGACTCCGGCCACGCGTTCGATGCGCACCGGATTCTTGCGGAGCAGGGACTGGACCCTGCGCGATTGCAGGTTCTCCCTCACCGAAGTGAAAAAGAAACGCTCCATCAGGCGGCTGAGCTTCCATTCCGTGCTGTCCAGATTCACGTAATGTTGGAAGCCTTTTACGGCGCCTACGTTGAGGCGTTTTTGTTCCGTATCCAATTCCCAGGGGTGGAAGTAGACCATGGCGGGGAGACCGCGCTGATTCTTCTGCTCGATATACCGGTCGGTGATCTTGTAAGGGTAGAGCCGCAGATAGCCGCCGCCTGAGATGGGAATCAGGTTGTTGCCGAGGCCCAGGGTGGACATGGGGATTTCCGTCAGGGGCGTGCCGCCGGCGAATTGCAATTGGTGCGGCAGGCGATTGGGATAGCGCGCGATGCCGTAGCGTTCCCGCTTGATGGGGAAGATGCTGGAATCGTATTCGATGCCGTACTTGGCCAGGATTTCCAGCGCCCATAAGGTCGATTCCACGATGGTGAAATTCGAAGCGCGGTGCCCGATGATGGTCTGCTTGGTCTGCTTACCGATCGCGATCAGCGATTTCTCGAGATCTTCTTCGAATTGCGACGGGGTCATGTTGGTCAGCAGGTTATGGTAATAACCGTGCGTCCCGACCTCGTGGCCTTCGGCATCGATCATTTTAACGATGTCCGGGAAATGGTCGGCAACCCAGCCCAGTACGAAGAAGGTGGCTTTGGTGTCGTGGGTGCGGAACAGATCAAGGATCTTGCGCACGTTCGCGACCACGCGGGTGGGTTGCAAATGCCAGGTGGACGGAGGCACTTGCTCCTTGAGGTTGTAGGCGTGGAACCAGCATTCCACGTCCACGGTCATGAAATTCTTGACCGTGTCCTGGGGGCGGTGCAAATCCACCACCTTGTCCATCCGGATTTCCTTCAACATCTTTTGCACGCGGGGGCTGGAATTCTTGATGGCCACACGGCCGCCGCTCTGCTTCACGCGATGCACCAGGTTGATGAGGTAGCCCAGGTCCTCGAGATCGAAATTCTCGTCCGGGCTTACTTGCACATCCAGGGTCTTCTTGTGGTTGAATTCCAGGTCCTTGAGGGTGCGGCTCAATTCGTAGGGACTGCTCCCGACCAGGATGACCGACTTGCGGGTTTGATGCTGCTGGACCTGGTTCTTGATTTCGGTCAGGTCGCGCTTCCCGCCCTTGTCCGGCGTCATGGCCCGGAAGTCCACGACCTTGGCGCGTTTCAGGCCTTGGAGATCGCGGTTCTCGCCGCCTTCGAATTGGGGCTTGATGAACAGGTAGAGGACCGTATTGATGCCTACCCACATTTCCATCTTCAACCAGGTCCAGAAATTGCATGTCGCGGAGCGGTAGGAGTAATCGAAGTGGACCTTACGGACCACGCTCTCCAGCGAATCGTCGTACCCGAGGATGATCTGGGCCAAGCCGGTGAGCCCGGGTTTGATCCACAGAGTGCGATCCAGGTAATGCGGAATCTGCTTGGCGTATTGCATGGTGAAGTAGGGACGTTCCGGACGCGGGCCGATGAGGCTCATGTCGCCGCGGAGGATATTCACGAACTGGGGCAATTCGTCGATGTGCAGGGCCCGCAGCCATTTGCCGATCTTGGTCACGCGGGGGTCGAGCCCCTTCTTGGCCAATTGCGGGCCCAGGCTTTCCGCGTCGATGCGCATGGAGCGGTACTTGAGAATGGTGAATACCTCTCCGCCATAGTCCACTTGGCGATTGGAGAGGATGAAAGCCCCGGTGCCGCCTGCGGCGACGGCCTCGGTAACCTTGGGTTTGAAGATTTGATAGGGGCTGGAGCGGCGATTGATTCCGATGCGCTGTTGGGAATACAGGACCGGACCGCGGGATTCCAGCTTGATCAGCAGGGCCACTATCGGGTAGGTGCCGACGAAGAACAAGGTTCCCAGCCAGCCCACGGCCAAATCCGCAAGCCTCTTGGCGACAAGCACGGCCAGGGATGGTTTCATCTATCGGTACTCCTAGGAACAGTTCGTTGGATTGGAATCCAGGCGCGTTGTCGACTCACCAAAATTATGGGGGCGCGCATGGACAGGGTCGTATTCCACCGGGCCGCGACTTTGACTTTCAAAGCGACCCAGTGGTAAACCCGGCGTAGCATGTCCCCCAAAAAAAGCTCACCGGAATGTAAACCGATTCGCATTCATAGCCTTTCGGCTTACAATCACCCCGCATACGCCCCGGAGAAACTGTCTTTTTGTTTCTTGTGGGAGAAGGCGAAAAAACCTTTCCCAAAGTCCTCACCAAAGATAGGCTCCCTTGCTTAAGGACGTCAACAATATGCCCGTTTTGGCCAGCGCCGTAACCGGCGAGGCGTTAAGGTTTTATAGCTCCCTGATGGACTAAGTCTTAGGAAAACCCGCATCCGTCTATAATTGCTTGAGAAATGGGCGTTTTATACTTTCCTCTTTAAAATTTTGGCGCTGGGAGGGTATGCTTGCTCCCGGAAGGGTTCCCATTGCTCCGTAAACCGGATTCCCAACACGGGTTAAGGGCCATTTGGTTCGCGCTGACAACCCTTTTGCTGGGACCCTTCGCCCTATGGTTTATCCTCACCGCCAAACTGCGCCGCCGTAACCTGCTACAGAGCGGGTTATCCAGGCAAGCTGCGCTAGGTTTGGGTTTTCTGGGCTATTCCACCTTCCTCTTCTTCGCCCCGCTGCATTGGGCACTTCTCCTGGGGATACATCTCGCTGCTTGCGCGGTAACGGTCTGGGCAATCCTGAGACCATCCCGTTCACGGTTTTTCACCCTGGGGCAGGCCGTACAGATCCCGGAAGGCACCGATGCCTCCGAATCGGAAAGGGCGGAGTTCCTCCGTTTCCAGTCCCTGCCGCAATCCATGCTTGCGGCGGCCCTGGCGATTTTCCCCCTGGTCTATATCATGTCGCTCCTCCACAATATCGGGGAGCTGGAAAACTTTTCCATCCATCTGCCCAGCGATGTCTATACCCAAGGCCTGCTGTGGATGATCTACGCGATCCCGGTGGCGGGCTTGGCCGGCGCCATGGCTTGGCGTTCCGGTCTCAAGCCGGGTTTGCGTACGCTGGTGTATTTCTACGCCGGTGTCGCCGTGGTACTGGGCTGGATAATGGTCTGGGAGCGCCTGGACGTGTTTCTGGCCTCGCAATTCCAGGGGTCTTCCCGGGAAGCCATCCTTTTCCCCTACCGCATCGAACAACAGTTCCGCGGCATAGTGAAAGCGTTGTATTACGGGGGATCATTCGTGCTCGGGGTGGGCTACCTGATTAGCGCCCCGCGTACCAACGTCTTTACCAAGCGTACCGTGTTCCTGGGCCTGCCTTCCCTTATCCTGTACGCCAACATGCTGTTCGTGATGGGGGACGGGAATTTCTACCTCTCGGGGTTGCGCGAGCGCGCCCTCGAGGGTCACCGCTACGCTACCTACCGCATGGCGGCCCGGGCCGAATCGGCCCGCACCCCGTCGGCCCACGGTGCGCCCTACTTGCTGGATGAATGGGCCGAATTGGAATACCAATCCGGGAACCGTGCGGGGGCCGAGGCGCTGTTACGCCGCATGCTGCGGAAATGCGATGGGAAACCCTATTACGCCAAGCTGCGCCGCCGGGCCGAAGGGGAATTGGCGGCGTTGGCCAAGCCGGATCCGGGTAAGACCGCTCAATTGGAACTGCCCGTCATAAAAACCGCATCGTACCTGGATCAGGATTGGTACGCCTTGCTCTCCGCGGTAGCCTACCTTAAGCCCGGCTGGTCCGATCTCGATCTCAAGAAGAAGCTGCTCGACCTATCCAACACGGTGCAGTTGCATTTGCCCAGGCTGGAAAATGTTCCCGAATTGATTCCCGCGCTGCGCCAATTGGAAATCCCCGTCACCACCTGTTTCCTCGACGCGGAGCGGCTGCGCGCCGCCCTGGCGCAAGGCAAGGTCCCTTTCCTCAGCCTGTACGGCCATTGGGTGCCCATTTCCGGGTACGATCCGGCGCGGGACGGATTCTATTACTACTCCTACGGCGCCCCGGCAGGCCAGGATTGGCTGCGTAACGAGGATACCGATCTGTTCTACCACAAGGCGGGCGAGACCTTCGGCGGTGAAGCGGAGAAGGCCCGCACCCGGGAATTCAAATACAGCCTGCAGAAGTTCGTACCGCGGGCCGAATTGATGGAACACCTGTTGGATATCGGCGGCGTAGGCATGGTGCTGGGGGATAGCGCATTCGCTTCGGCGAAGGAACGCGAGGCCGCCTTCCTGGTGGAGCAGGGCGATGTGTATTACCAGGAGCATGAGAATTATCCCGAAGCGTCGGCAGCGTACCGTAAAGCGGGAACCCTGTTCCCTTGCGACCAGGTGGATTCGCGCAAGGTGTACTTGAAGCGGAGGTATTGGGAATTCGCCTCGGACACGCGGGATTACCAAAACCTGTTCTACGATTATCCCCCCGCCTGGATGGACAAGATGGGTCCGGACAAGGCCGCGGAAAAAGCCATCGTGGCGAGGATCATGGCGGGAAAGCTGGGTACCTACCTGATGATGAATTGGTATGTCGCGCCTACTCCGGACTCTTCGGCGGAGTCGCGGCTGACCATGGATACCGCGCTCACCTTGTTCCGGGAACTGCACCGCATGGATCCTTTCGAGGCGACCTACCTGGATTCCCTGGCGGGTCTGCTCGCGCGGCGCGGGGACCTGGCCGCCAGCGAATCCTTGTACGCCGAGTTGACCGGGCTCTATCCCTTCGGGAGCGAATCTGCCTATTACCGCTTGGCCTGGATCAAGCTCAAGCTCGGCAAGGTCGACGATATCCCGGCCTTGATCGCCCGATGCAAAGGCTACGATGAAGACGCGAAATTCCTGACGCTTCGCGGCGCGGTATCCATGCGCAAGGGGCGCTGGCGCAGCGCCTACGCGACGCTGTCGCGCAGCCTGAAACTGGACAAGTCCATCGCCGAAACCCATGCCCTGTTGGCCGACCTGTATAAACGGCGGGGTGATACGCGCAATATGCAGGTCCACCAGCATTGGCAGAAGCGGAGCACTTGAGCATGATCAAGCCCAGCCCGCAAACCGCCGCGCTTCCCGCCCTCAAGGGCCTGCCCGGTTTCGCGTACTTCCTGATGGTGCTGGGAGGGCCCTGGCCCTTCCTCCCGTACCTGGGACGTGCGCCCTCGCGGCTTTTCCGGGTACTGATGATCCTCGCGGCCTTGGCGCCTTTTCCGGCAGTGGCCATCCTGCCCTTCAACTGGCTCTTCGTGGCGCTGCTGCTGGCCGGCTGGAACCTGGCCTGGAGCCTGGCCGCCATGGCGGTGATGCCCTTGGAACGCGGCCCTCCCGCGGTCGTAGCCCCCAACCGGCGTTTCCGCACGGCCTTGGGATTGACACTGGCGGCCTTGCCGATGGCGGTACTGCTCGCCAGCATGGAGCAATGGCTTTCCGATTTGCTCTGGAGCGGATTCTATCCCGTCAACGCTTCCGTCGACTCAATCTCGTCGGAACTCGGCGTGGTCTGGCTCAATTTCGGCCTGCTGCTTTTCTTCTCCGCGCTGCAATCCTCCAAGGAAGGGGAGTCTTGGTCACTCTCCGGCCTGCTCGGGCTGGTGGCCTTGGTCACGGGCGCCCATGTGGTCGTCAACCAACTCCACCTTATCCTGGTTACCATCCCTCTGTGGCAAGTGGAAGAGCTCGCCATTTTCCCGGCCTGGCTCGATCGCACACGGCAAATCCTGTTCTTCATTCTCTGGTTCGCCAGCGTACCCATTTTGGTGCACCATTGCCTGCGCTTGTGGCGCGCGGGCAAGCGGTTCATCGGGGCTTACGCCACCGGGCTGTTGGCCATCGCCTTGGCCATGGCCGGTCTGGCCACCGTCACCGGATTGCCCATCAACTACGCCCTCCTCATGGGGCAGCATTACGAAAAGTCGGGAACGCCCCATGCGGCCATTCCCTGGTATTCGCGGGCACTGGCCTGGAGCCGCTCGGACAATCTGAAATCCTACCTGCAATTCCGCGTGGCTTTGCTCCACCGTAAGAGCGGCAACCTGGAGGAGGCGAAGGAGGCTTTCATCCGGGTGCTGGTGAAGTATTACCACGATTCCCGCCTGTTGCTTGAGGCCCACGAGTTCCGCGATAAGCTGGAAAAGAAGACCGACACGAGCCTGGCCCTGAAGCGGGTGGTGATTCCGGGCATCGAGATGCGCACGGAGTACAAGGCCGCCTATTGCGTACCCAATTCCCTGGGCCTTATCCTGAACTATTGGGGCGATCACAGCGGCGCCAAGCGTATCGGAGCCGAGATCACGCAACTCGATCGCGGCAGCCTGATCACGGACGAGGCGTTCTTTTCCGAGTCGCGCGGCTTCGCGAATCTGGTGCTGCCCCTGCGCTCATTGCAGGACATCTTCAAGCTGATCGACCACGGCATCCCGGTGCTGGCCTTTATCCCCGGACACGTGATCGCGGTATTCGGCTACGACCAGGTGCTGGAGACGCTCATCACCTACGACGTGAACACCTATGATATCTGGGATGACGAGCGTTGGACCGAGTTCGGGCAGGATTGGAGCCACATGTACAATACCATGGGCATCGTCGTCCCCAAGGAAAAGCTGCCGCTGCTGCGCGAGCTGCTGGGCAAGGACATCGATCCCCAGAACGAGGCCTACCTGCAATTCCTGCTGGCGCGCATCAATGAGGATGACGTGGATCGCCGTGCCCTGCATCTGGGGCGCTCCGCCGGCCACGGCTTCTTCTTCGCCGATTGGGAATACGAGAGTCTGATCGGAAAGCGCCCGTTGCCCGCGGTCAAGGATTCCGTCATCTCCGGATTCATGCTGGGACACGACGTATTCGAAAGCCAGATCCTCGAGTATCTGCAGAGCCTGTACCAGCGCGGCGATTATGCGCGCTCCATCTCGTTCATCGAGCGGTACCGCAAGGAAAACCGGCTCTCATCGGGCATGGCGACCTTGTTGGCGGGATGCTATTACCAGATGGGGGACAATTCCAAGGCGGGCGATGTGCTGCTGGGCTATATCGATTTGGACGAACAGGAACCCGTGACCCTGGAATTCCTGCTGGGGCAGGATTATGTCCAGGATGATCCGGAAACGGCCAGGCGCATCGCGCTTAAATTGCTGGAGTCCGAGGACAAAATCCCCGGATCGGCCGCCGATCTCGCCTTCTGGACCTGGCGCAAGCATACCGTGGTCGACTTCCGCAATATCGATGAGGCGCTGGCCATCATGGAAGGCTACCTGACCAAATGGAATCCCTATGATCGCCAGGCCATCTCGGAACTGGTGGAGGCTTTCAAGCTGAAGACCTTCCGCGCGGACGACGAGTTCAACCAACGCAATTGGGAGAAGAAGATCCGCATCTACAAGAACCGCCTGGAAACGGGCGCGTGAGGAGAGCCGCACTCTTTTTTACCGCACGATTGATTGCCGTACTTGTACTTGCCGGACTTTTGCTTGCCGCCTGCGGAAGTTCCGCCCCGCTGCCTCCCGAGGATCCCGCCGCCCGTAAAGACCTCGACGCCTTCTTCCTCCGCTTCCGACAGAAGGTCCAGGAGGGCCAAGCCGACTCCCTGCCGCGCTACCTTTCCCGGGAATCCCTCAACTGGGTGGATGATATCCGCCGCGCCTCGCGTACCGAGCCCCCGGCTTATCTCAAGGAAAGGCCGTTCTACGAGATCCTCGCCATCCTGGCCTTACGGGTGGAGCGCCGCCTCAATCCCGCTTTTGACGACCGGCCGGTCTCCCTGCTGGACAAACTCGTGGTGCAAAGCTGGCCGGTGCGCAAAACCCTGATCAAGACCGAGCTGGGGGAGTCCATAGTCCGCGGGAACACCGGTCAAATCGGATTGCGCGACGCGCCCAATGTCCCGGTGTTCCAGTTCGTCCGGGAAGGCGGGGAGTGGAAATTCCACCTGGCGCAGTCGCTTCCCCTCATCCTGCAGGGGGCCGAATCGCTGGCGCGCCAGCGCAAGTCCACGCATCTGGAGCAGGCCGTATACGTGCTCGAGCAATTCGGCGGCCGCACCGTCCTGGCGCAGGACTTGAACCGGTAGCAATCGCCATCCTATAATGCGCCATATGCGGCGCATGGTCAGGAAAGCGGGGAAGGTTTATATTTCCCTGCATGCCGGAACCCGAAACCAATCCTGCGGAAACCCCGCGCTTCGATCCCTCGCAGTACCGCGATCTGGGCGAAAAGACCGCCCTGGACACCTTAAGCTGGTACCTGATCGCCACCGGGGTGATGGCGCTGTTATTCGCGGCCCTGTGCCTGATCATGGATCGCACCGGGCACCGCGATTTCTTCGCGCACAAGGATTTCTCCATCAATCCCAATTTCCTCGGCCGCTGGTTGCTCATGGCGAGCATCTGCCTTTACGGCGCCGGCCGCGCTATCGTGTATTACCAAAGGTTTTCCAAGCGCAAGCAAAGCTGAGGGCAACATGATCCGGGTAGAGGATCTCAGCAAAACCTACCGCATCGGCTTTTGGATGAAGAAGGTGGAAGCCCTCCGGAGCGTAAGCTTCGAAGTCCGCGAAGGCGATCTCTTCGGCTTCATCGGTCCCAACGGAGCCGGAAAATCCACCACCATCAAAATCCTCCTAGGGTTGCTGAAGGGGGATGGGGGCAAGGCCACCCTGATGGGTAAACCCGCGGGCGCGCCCGCCAGCCGGCTCGGCGTGGGGTTCCTACCCGAACAACCCTATTTCTACGACTACCTTACCGGTCGCGAATTCCTGTGGTTCTATGGCCAGCTTTCCGGCCTAGGCTGGAAGGATTTGCGGACCCGGGTGGATGAGGTCGCCGAGCTTACGGGCATGAAGCGCGAGGCCATGGATAGGAATCTACGCACCTACAGCAAAGGGATGTTGCAGCGCATCGGGCTGGCGCAATCCCTGCTTTCGCGCCCCAAGCTGGTGATCCTGGACGAACCCATGTCGGGACTCGATCCCATGGGCCGTCGCGACGTGCGCACCCTGCTCAAGAACCTGCATGCGCAAGGCATTACCGTATTCTATTCCAGCCACGTGCTCAGCGATGTGGAAGCCATTTGCACCCGGCTCGCCATGGTGGTGGACGGGACCATTCCGCGGCAAGGTACGGTTGCCGAAGTGCTGGCCGATGAAGCGGAGCAATACGTGGTGGCTTTCGATAAAGAGTTTTCCAAAAACGGACCGCCCGAGGGCGCAGGCACCGCCATCGATGCGCGCACGGTATCCTGTCCCGATCTCGGCGCGCAGAAGCACCTGCTGCAATGGGCGTTGGCCCAAGGCCTGGGGGTGGAATCGGTAAGCCGCAACCGCCATTCCCTGGAAGACGTGCTGGCCCGCGAGGTGGCGAAACACGCATGAAACCGATCATGATCATCGCGGTAAACGCGTTCCGGGAAACCGTCCGCGACAAGATCCTCTACAACCTGGTGCTGTTCGCCCTGGGCCTGATTCTCTTCTCGTTGATGCTGGGGGATTGGTCCGTGTTCGCCCGCGTGAACGTCATCAAGGATTTTACCATGGCCGTGATGTCCATCTCCGGCCTGCTGATGTCCATCTTCATCGGCATCGGTCTGGTCCAGAAGGAAATCCAGCGGAAGACCATCTTGACCTTGTTGGCGAAGCCGTTGCCGCGCTGGCACTTCATCGTGGGGAAATACCTGGGCCTATTGATGGTACTGGCCATGAACCTGGCCGTGATGACCCTGGTCTTCTTTCTGCTGCTCCGCTATATCGGGGAGCGCCCCACGCCGTCCCTGGTCACCGCCATCTATCTCATCTTCATGGAAATGGCGGTCATCACCGCCGCGGCCCTGCTGTTCTCGGCCTTTTCCACGCCCACCCTCAGCGCCTTGTTCACCCTGGGGATATACGTGGCCGGGCATCTCTCGGGTGATCTGCTCAATCACCTGGAATTCATCCGCAAATACGGACAGCGCCTGCCCGGCACCCCCGTCATCACGCCCTTCACCGAAAAACTGATCCACTTCGTCTACTATGCCATCCCCAACCTGGAGAACTTCAATATCCGGGGGCGCGTGGTTTATAATCTCCCCATCCCCGAGCATTACGTTCTCTATACCAGCCTATACGGACTGGTATTCATCTGCATCTATCTTTTGATCGCCAGCCTATGGTTCTCGAAGCGGGATTTCATTTGAGCCGGTGGCTTTCGGCCGCTAGAAGAAGGTTTAAGGTCTAAGGTCTAAGGTTTAAGGAAATACGGGACGCCTTAGACCTTAAACCTTAAACCTATCCCTCACTCCCCCTCCAATATCCCTTCCAACACGTACCTCTCCTCCACGGTATATTCCGCCCCCCCGGGACCGCGTTTGCTGGAGAATAGCGTGAAGGTTTGCACGGGGATTTCAGCGACGGAAAAGAGCGAATGCATCGCCACGAAGGCGCCCACCCATTCGGGACGGCAGCCGCGTACGCCGCCCAGGGTCACATGGGGATGGAACTTCCGGGTTTCCACCGGCAGTCCCTTGCGGGTTACCACGCTTTCCACCTGGTTGCGGAGGCTGATGAGGGCCCCGTTGCGCTCTACGCCGGCCCAGAGCGTTTCCGGATCGCCCCGCAACGGGAACACTCCCAAGCCGCGTAAGTCCAGGTAGAAGGATTTCGCGGTAAGGCTACCCAAGCCTTCGCGTACGGCATCGAATGAGGCCGGGTCGACTTCGCCCAAGAAGCGCAGGGTAAGATGGTATTGTTCGGAATAGGCCCAATCGGCGCCGGGCAAATCGCCCGCTATTTCCGCCAAGCTATCCCGGGCGTTTTCGGGCAGCTCCAGGGCAATGAAAAGCCTAGGCATTTTCGCCGGATTCCTTCTCGATCCACGCGAGATAGTCGGGATTGCCGCCGGTCAAGGGCCAGAAAACGACGCATGGGACAGCGTAACCGTGGAGTTCCCGTACCTTGGCCGTGATGGCGTCCTGCCGGGCGGCGCTGCTCTTCACAAGCAAAACGCATTCCTGGGTCTCCTCCAGGGCGCCTTGCCACCAATACACCGCATGCATCCCATCCAGCAGGTTGATGCACGCCGCCAGCCGGGTTTCCAACAAGGCTTTGCCGATGCGCAAGCCGTCTTCGCGATTGGGGACCGTGATGTACGCAAGTATGGCGGACATGGTCCCCGAAGGTACTAAAAACAGCTTGGCCTCGCCGCAAATTGGTATGATATTGGAACATCGCCATGCCCATGCATCCGCCGCGCCGCGCCTACCCACACGCATTGTTCGCCGCATTCTTGTTAGCCGCCGCGCCGTCGCCGTCGTTCGTGATTCTCGATACCTCCGATCCGGATCGGGTTCCCGCTCTCGCGGCTCCTTCCGTTCCCGTCGCCAATCCGGATTCCCAGGCCGCGATTCCGGCTCCGCCCCAGGGCGCCGCTTCGCGCCCAGGGGAACCTGCGCGTTACCGTAACGTGCTTTACCTGAGCGCGGACAGCAAACTCGTGTATGCCTACATCGGGGTATTCAAGGCCCTGGAAGAATACGGGCTGGCTCCGGATGCCGTGTTGGCCGAATCCAAGGCGGTTTGGGTGGGCGCGGCATGGGCGGTAGGCTACGATGCGGCCGGCATGGAACGCTTCCTGGCGCGCCGGCCCTTGGAAGCCTTGTTGTCCCCTTTTCCGGCCAAGCGTCCCCTTGAAGAACGTACCTTCATCCCCGACGGCCGCGATCCCTTGCAATGGGACGTTCCCATCAGCCTGCAGGCCCTGCAATCGCGTGCCCCGAAATGGACCGAGGTGGCAGCGGACGATCCCGGCGAATTCCTGCATCTTTCCTGGGCCATAGCCCAGATGACGCATGATGCCCCCGGCGGACCGGTGGAAGAGCTGGAAGCCGCGCCCCGCCGCCTGGCCGTGCAGGTGTCCGATTTGGAATCGTCCCAGGGCGCGGTGCGTACCGAGGGCAGTCTTCAAAACATCCTGAAGGGCTCCTTGTTGCCGGCCGAAGCCGTGCGCCGGCGCGCCAGCCTTTGGCCCTACGCTTCCGGCTCCCTGCTCTCCGGCCACGGCATCATGGCGGATAAGCTGCCCTTCGCATGCGATCGCATCATCATCGTGCAACCTGGGCGGCGGTTACGGCCCCCGGCCCTGGAAACCGGTCCCTTGCCCTGGACCGATTCCCTGGCTTTGCGCTCCAAGCAGAACGCGGCCAACCAGAACGCCGAAGCGGCACCCGCCAGCCTTTCCGCGAAAGCCCTGCGCATTGAATTGGACCCGGGACCCGCCTTCGATCCCGAGGAAAAGGATCCCTCCTTGTGGATCGAATTGGGATATACATCCACCTTGCGGTCGATGGACGTGCTCAAATCCGCGTTGGCGGCAGCCGAACCGCGCGCGCGCGCGGCGGCCGATAGCGCCGAGGGGATGTTGAGCCTCAATCGCCTTTCCGTCAATCCGCTGGCTCCCGGCGGCCGTCAACTCCTCCTCGACATCATCCGCATCTCGGAAGACGAAGCCACGGATAGTGGTGGCGAGGCTTCCATCGCGGCGCTGGTGGCTTCCGGGTTCTACCGCGACCTCGACGTGGAATGGGCCCGCGGGAGCGAACAGGAAAAAGCCCTTCTGGTCTTCGATGCGCGCGAGAAATCCAAGGTGCGTTTCCAGTCGGGCTGGAACGCGGCCATCGGGGGTGAAGACATCGTGGATCGTCCCCCCGAAATCTATGGGGGGTTGGCTTGGAGCGAGCCCTTCTACATCCCCTTCGACGCCGAAGCGGGGGCTTTGCTGGGCGGGCATCGCCCCGGCTACCAATGGCGCCTGATGATTGCTCCCATTTTTCCGGTGCGGATGGATCTGGGACTGGCCTGGAGCTTCTGGCAAATCCATTACCCGTATCCGCAAGCCAAGCAGACGGAATCCCTGGCGCCGTTGCCGATGCGTTTCCAGCGTGACGTCTGGCAGTTTTTCCTGAACCTGTATCCCTCCACCCATGCCTGGAGCAAATCGTCCGTGCAGGCCAATCGCGTGGTATTCCCCGGCAACGGTGAACCGGACGATACCCTCAAGTCCCTGGATTTCCGGGAGACCGCCTATCTGGGCTTGGGCAAGCCGATTCCCGGCGGCGGTCACATGCTCTCGTGGCGCTGCCGCGTAGGGTACATGTACCAGATCAACCTGCAAGGACAGCCGAGGGATCCTTTCACTGGCGTAGAGTCGCGCTTACGCTTGGCCTTGGGCGACTTTCGGCTTATGGACCAATATTTTTGGTCGGATCAGGCCAACCAGGATTTGACGGCCTTTGACGTAATCCGGGCGGGCCGCATCGAAGCGCTTTCCTTCCAGGACGAATATTTCTTCCGTGACCTGCGTTCCTCCGGGTTCCGCAACGCGCGCGCCGAATATTGCCCTACCTGGGGCAGGGGAGGGCTGATGCTGGCGGCAGGGGCCTGGCGTAATTACGGTCCGACGCTTTTCGAGTCCCAGTTGGAAGAACATGACATATTCGGCACGAAGTTGCCGGGCCATGCCTATTGGGAAGCCCAGGCCGGATATGCCACGCCGCTGGGATCCCTGCGAATGGGGATGGGCGGTTTGAGCGGAGAAGCGCCCTTCTACTTCGTGCGCATGGGTTCATCCCTGGGGCTGGGATTCGGCGAAGGGGATTTCTGAACGGGGAATGGTCCCGGTTGGACCCCTGATCAGCCGCCGATCTGATTCATAGGCTGCAGAATCCGCGGCAAGCGGCCGGTAGGTTTAAGTCCCATGGTTTCGTGCACCAGCTCCGGGTAATCCAACCGATCGCGACCCCGCAATTCCACGCCCGCATCGGAGAACAAACAGGCCCGGAGCCTTCCCGTGGCCGATAGGCGCAATCGGGAGCAGGTCCCGCAAAAAGGCTGCGACTCCGAGGCGATGAAGCCCAGGCGGGCCCCCGAAGCCGTACTAAAGCCGAAGGATGTCGAATCGGCCGGGGATTCCACCGCGATCAATTCTTCCGTCTCCCGCAATCGACCGATCATTTCCGCCGCCGTGACGAAGCGTTCGCCATGGTCTTTTTCCGAGGGGCCGACGCGCATCAGCTCCAGAAACCGGACTTCGATCCCATAGCGGGCGGAGAAGCGCGAAAAGTCGGGAAGCTCTGCGTCGTTGAGGCCGCGGAAGACGATGGCATTCACCTTTACCGAGAATCCCATTTCCTTCGCGGCCAGGATGGCCGCATGTACTTCAGCGAAATGCCCGCTGCCCGTGATGGCGCGAAACCGATCCGCATCCAGGCTGTCCATGCTGATATTGATGCTCGTGCAGCCGAGATCGCGAAGCATCGGCAATTTTCCCCGCAGCAGGTATCCATTGGTGGTCAGCGCGAATTTGCCCCAGGCGATGCGCGCCAATCGGGTCATGATGCGATCGAACTCCGGCCTGACGGTGGGCTCGCCGCCGGTGACACGCACTTCTTCGATACCGAGGTCGGCGAGGGTCTCGCAGATGTCCCCGATCTCTTCCGGGGTCAATAAATTGCGCGCCGGCTGGAAACGCGTTCCTTCCGGCATGCAGTAAAAGCACCGGAAGTTGCAGGCATCGGTAAGTTGGACTCGGAGCTTGCGCATCCTGCGTCCATGCGGGTCTACAAGTGGCATCGGTCAAAAATAGCTAATTCCGCACGTAGGCATTTCAGTAATTGAATTCCCGGGGAAATTATGTAATTTTGTTCGCGAATCACTGTACCAGCCATTCGGTCGCATTAGGACTCCGGGCGCCTCCAACTGGCAGGCTCGGATAAACTCCAAAAGCTACGGGAATCAGCGGAAAGGCCGAATGGCCTACCGGGCCCATGTTTCCGACCACGGCGGTACTCATCATCAGTGGGATGATATGCATACGATGCTACTAAAAGAAAAACCGGATTTGCTTTTTAACAATCCACTGAAACAAAAAGTGTATGTGTTTTTGAAAAGCAATCCCGGCAAGGATTACGAAGCATTCCAGGTACTCACCGGTGACGGTGTGGTTTCCCGGCAACATTTCAACGAAGTGGAACAGGCCGTGCGCGCCCGTGAGGAACGGGATCGCGCCCGTCAAGCGGAAGGCGCCCGACCGATGGCCAAGGACGTGAACGCGCTTTTCCTGCAAGGCGGCGCGTTCGATCGCGTTCGCGGCGGCAATGGCGAATCCCCAGAAGAAAAGGAACGCATCTTGAAGAAAATCGAGAAGAAGAAATTGAATGAGAAGGCGAAACAATACATCAAGGAGCATCCCGGATGCACCTATGACGAATTGGTGAAAAGCCTCGATTTCAAAGAGCTCTCCAAGCCGCATTTCTTCAGCATGAAAACCCAGTTGCGCAAGCAAGGCATGATTCCCGAGGAAAGCCGTACCCGCCGCGGACGTAAACCCGGCGAGAAAAAGGCGGCTGTCGGACCCCGCGAAATCCGCGTGATGACCCGTCCCAGCTCCAAGACCGTGGAAATCCTGGAAACCATCGATGCCGGCGGGTTTTCCGATGAGATCCGGGAGCATTACAAATCCCATGTCATGCCCCTCCTGCGGAAACTGGTACCCGGCGGGGAAGACCTGCAATTGGTGTTCTTGAGCGATCCCCCGACCCTGGAACTCCGCCGCGGAGTCAACTAAGGGATTTTCCGAGGGATAAACACCCCGAATCCCTTCCGGGCGCGGAGGTCACCTCCGCGCTATATTAAGTGTCCGAAACCATCAGGTGGACCTGGAGGTCGGACATGGATGTTTCGGCAGCCCTGGCTTTGGCCGGGGAAGGCTTCTCACGGCGCAAGATTGCCCGGCTTCTGGGCGTTAGCCGTAATACCCTGCGAAAATACCTTTCCGATGGGGCGCCCCAGCCCCCCGGGGGGAAGCTCGCGGGTTACCTGGAATCGGTATCCACCCTGCTCATCGATCGGCCGCACGCGCGCGCCATGGATGTTTATCGCCGCTTGCAAGCGGAGGGGTATGCCGGAAGTTACGATCTGGTGAAGCGCAAGGTGCGGGCGCTCCGGCGTGCCGAAGGCGGGCAGGCCCGTGAACCGGAGCCCGGGGTCCGAGCCACAGCCGATCTGGGTCGCGTGGAGACCGCTGGGGGAGCTTGCTATCTGTTCACCATGGCCCTGGAATACTCCGGCCGTATCTATGCCGAGATGAGCGCGCGCGCCGACCTGGATGCTTTCCTGGAATGGCACCTGCGCGCATTCCGGTTCTTCGGGGGCGTACCCGGCGAAGTCGCGTACGAGAAATCGCGTAATCGCCTACTTAAGGGATTCGTGGGTGCGGCGGATACCCATCTGCCTTTGGCCCGTTTCGCGCTTCATTACGGATTCACGCCCATCGGCGCGGATCTTACGGCGCCCTGGTCCACGGGAAGGCCCAAGCGACCCTTGCGTATGATTGAAACCCTGTTCCTCAAGGGATATCCCATGCAAACCCTGGAGGGCGCGAATACCTCCCTGCTGGGCTGGCTGCTGGGCCGCGAGGCATCGGCTCCGGCGGGCTCCGCCAAGGATAAATTCTCCCGGGAACAGGCCGCGCTCCGGCCCTTGCCGAAAACGCATTTCGCGCCGTTCCGCTTGAAGCTGCAGGAAAAAGGGTTGGCGTGAAAGGCCATAAGGGAGGATCCGGACTCCCTGATGCGGCAACACACGATTCCCGAAAATAATGCTTGGGTTCCGGGAACTGAATAGAATAGATTAACGATCAGTCGGCGTCGGTGTGTCGAAGGGACACATACAGGTTACGGACCCCGGCAGGCGACGCGAAGCTGCGGCCGGGGGCACGCGTAAGCCAAACGAGGTAAGGCCTCGAAGACATCCCGGATCGACTGCGGCGTAAGCCGCTCCCTACGGCGCACGGTCGCCGAAATTAGAGTCCCCCCTTGCGGCAGCGAGGGGGGACTCGTTTTTTACCGGTACGCATAGTTGCAGACGATGGATGACACTGGACTATATTGGACGCCGCATCCGAAAACCTGTTCCCTCCCGCGCCGACTGCGAAGACGCGGTCCTCATGTTGCGGCCGGGCGCCGAGGCCAAGGGCCTGCGGTTGCGCGCGGAAATCCCCGACTACCTTCCCGTACGCATCGCCGGCAACGGGGCCGCGCTTAGGCAAGTGCTCCTGGACTTGATGGCCCGATCGGTAGATGCGGCCCAGGCGGGAGAAATCCGTTTCCAGGTCGGCATCGAACCGGCGAACGCGGATAGCCTGCTGTTCCATTGCGAAATCGAAAGCCCGGGACCGGCGCCCAAGATGCCTGTCGACTTCTCCGGCCGGCCGGGTTCGGCCTCCGGAAGCGAATCCCGGCCGGGTAAAGCCAGCCGCGCCTGGTTCACGGCCATGTTGGGTTCGGTGAGCACGCTTACCCTCGCGAAGCGGGGCGAGGGCGACGAAGGCCACGTCGCGGAATCACCCTCCGAAGCCACCCGCATCATCCGTGCCTTGCGCTGCTTAAGCCCACGAGAGTGATCGCCATGACGGCCCATGCCATGGTGGGCGATAAGGAGAAATGCCTGGCCGCAGGCATGGACGATTATATCTCCAAGCCGTTGTCCTTCGAGGGACTGTCCAAGCTCATGGAGAAATGGATCGGTCAGATCGGCGGCACGGCTCAGGCGCCCTAGAGGAAGAAATCCGCGCAGCGCGCGCCTGCCTCGGCGTCTTTAGTCAGGGAAAAACCGAAACCATTCCACTGGTAGGCTGCGATGCGCGTAGCCGCGTTGGCGGGATCCGGCGCCACGAAGGAATCGCCCCGGTGCAACGCGCAGAGGGTATGCTCATCTCCTTCGGCGAAACCCGCATCGAGCAACGGCCACGCAAGTCCTGAGCCCCGCCACTTGGCGTAGAGACCGGCGGGTCCCAGAGCATAGACATACGGACGTATTGAGACGGTGCCATCCAGGGGGGAAAAGTGGGATTCAAGAGAGAAGAGGAGTGGGCTCCCGGCGCTATCGCGGAAGCATTGGGCGGCCAGCCTATGGCGGAATGGCCCCCGCCAAGCGCGGTCTCCAGGCATCGTCACGGTAAATCGGGATCCCGAACCATCGGGGGCGTTTTCGAGAAACAAACCTATGCTGTCTGCAGGTGATCCCAGCGTGGAAGCGGATTGCCTCGGCCGGTCCGGCACGGGGTGGGTTGAGGAAGGAAACCCGCTTCGCCCCGCCAGGATGGGATTGAAACTTCCCGGTATTGCGTGCGTGAATACCTGACCGCAATGGACGCCTTCAGCGTTGAATTTGCAATCGGCAATCAAGCCACGTTTGCTTTCCGGATATTTCTGATCGAACACATGGTTACCCAATGAATAAAAGACCGGAATCCCCACCTGGCTATCCGGGGACTGGATTACGTGGGAATGGCAGCCTATTATCAGGTCCGCGCCTCGTCGCGCCATCCATCGTGCAGCCGCGGTCTGGGATGGGTCGGGCCAATCCCTGAGCTCACGGCCCCAGTGGGCGAAAACGATTACGTAGTCCGAGAATGCGCGTGCGGTACGCAAAGCACGGGCGATAGCGGGCGAGGGCACGGTATCGGAAAGCCCGTCCCGCCCGGGGACCAGGTCGAGGGCGAGGATGGCGAAGCGTCGGCCCCGGATCGATCGGAACCAAGGCGATCCTTCCGAGGTCGCGGCGAGGAAGCCGCGGGTACGCAGGGCCGCGGCGGTGCGTTCCAGGCCCGTCGCCCCTAGGTCGTGACTATGGTTGTTTGCGAGGCTGAACCCGGTGAAACCTGAGCCGGACAATACGCTCAACAGGGACTCGGGGACCGCAAAGCAGAGATCGGCGGGACCCGGCAGGCAATCGGTCGCCCTTCCGACCGCGCCTTCGAAATTCCCCAGCACCGCATCCGCTGTATGGAAAAACGCGGACAGGGAATCCCAGGGAGAGCGGCCAGTAGTCTCGATTTCCCGGCGTACGTTGCGGGAGAGGAGTATGTCGCCGGTAAACAGGATCCGGATTGTGGTGGAATCCCGGGCGGACCGACGCAAGGGACCACCCAGGACGAAGGGCTGCATTCCCAATCCAAGTACCAAGGAAAAGGCCAAGAGTAGTTGGCGGAGTCCGAGTCCGTTACGGTCCCCGAGCATCAGAATTGCGAGCGGGCCGGGCAGGCCAGATTCCGTTCCAACACGTCAGGCGCAACCCAGGCGGGACGGGTCCGGTGGGACATGGAAGCCTGCCATTCCTTGTCGTTGAACAGTGAATCGGATACCAACTCGTAGTAAGAGTATACCGCACCCTTAACGGCTTCGCGGCGGCCGAAATAGGGCACGATCTGGTCCCATTCCAGAGGATGGCCTACCGCAGCATACAGTTTGGATTTACCGTCCGTTCCTTTTGCGACATCTGCGATTTTCGGGATCGGATCGGGTACCGGCAATCCAAGCCCTTCATTGGAAAGCGACTTGTAGAGTAGGAAATGATGTTCGGCCACGCGGCCGAATTCCCGGATTGACTCGTACTCGGAATCGTCGAGGCTCCGGCCGCGAAGCTCCTTCGCCGCCATGGCCGCGAAACGCCGGGCCGCATCCGCTGAAGCCGCCAAGCGCGACTGCAGGCCTTTCTGAAACGGCTCCTGTGCGCCGTAAGGATCGAGCTTGGCCGATCCCTTGAGGGCTAGTTCCGCGCCCAGGTTGGTACGGGCCTTGTCGAAAAGGTCGGCCAGGGCCAGAAAGGTCGCAGTATCCGGCTCCACGTACCCGCGCGGGGCTCTCAGACCGAGCTCCTCGAAGCCGCCTTCACCGCATTCCGCGGCCGATTGATCGTTCACGAGTACGGTTGCATGGCGCAGGGTTGCCCAAGATGCCAGGCCGGTCTGCAAACGCTTGCCTCCCCATAAGGCCCAATCGCGAGCCGGAGACGGATATCCGGACACCTGCCCCCATTGAGTCTGCAAGGCCGCCAGCCAGCTCTGGTATAGGTTCAGGGAATCCCTGGCCTGCCGCCAGCGACGTGAACTCAGGTCGGCCATAACGGCCGCCAGCTTGGGGTAACGCGCGTGTTCCGGAGTGGAAAGTCGCTGCGCAAGAGGATTGCCCATTGCCGCGGGGAGGTCGAGGGCGGAGGCCATGTAACGGCCGACCTGCTCACCGGGCGGCCAGGTTTCATGTTGAACAACCGAGTTCAGGATTTCGTTGTCCCAGCCCCAGGACAAGGGAAACAGGGCTTTTCCGCCCGGAGAATGCTTGAGGTAGGTCGGAGGTACGAAAGCGAGGGTATCCCAAACCAGTTCGTTCCTCCCCGCCGAAATAAAGGGACGGTAGGCGCCAATCCAGACACTCGCCAGCGTACGCGGAGCTGCGGAAAGGCTTTTGAGCGTGGGGTCGCCGGCCAATTTGGGACCGGCGGACCGGGTAAGGTAGGTGAAGGCCTTGAAGTAACGTTGGAAGGCGGGACTGCTCGCGTAGTTACCACGCGGCTTAAGGGCCGAGTAGTCGACTTCGGTGTCCAGTGCAGGGGAAGGAAACGACCCTATAGCCGCTTCGATACGCCCCGCTTCCCCAGTGGCATCGAGCTTTCCCGACCGGTACGCATCCAATACTGCGAATACGCGGCCTGGCACCGAGCCCGGCGCTTGGGTTCGGAAATCAGACGCGGCCAACCGGATGAATTCCCAGAAGGCGGGCATTGCCTTCTGCTTTTCGACCGTGACGAACAATCCCTCGTATGCCGCTGCGAATACCTCCCACAGGGCATCTGTGGTTACCAGGTAAGGGCGGGTGGGGATGCCTGTGTCATAACTCCCGCACGAGTAAGCTTCCGTATCGTAAAGGTTATACATCTGGGAGAACAAGGTCGATCGGTAGACGCCTCCCGATTTGGCCAGATGAGCCACGTCGTCCGGGGTTTCGGCGAACATCCAGGCGTTGACCACGTCGGGCAGGGGTACCTTGACGGGGACGTATTGCACCTGGTACCCTGCTGCGGATTTGACCACACCGACCAGACCCAAGCCGTCAGGGACCGAGGAGGGTGTGAATGCGAAGCGGATCCCCCCGGCCAGACGCTGGACGCGCTTCCCTCCTTCCAACCGCAATTCCACCCCTGCAACCCCGGGAAGCCAATGGAGCAAGCCGAGGCCGTTGGGGGTCACGGTAACTGATCCCCGGCAGAGCTTGCTGGCTTCCAGGGGGCGCGACTCGTGGCCCCAATTATTGTAGTAGTCCATGGCTTCGAAGCAGTGATCCGGATTTTCCCAGAGGAAAATGTGGCCGGCGGGATGGAACGCCATAGGTAGTGAGCTGGCCGCGCTAACCGAGCTGGCCGGAACACCCATATCGTTTTCGGGATTTTTGACTCCCGGGGCCGAGATGGCATAATAAGGAAAGCGGCCTTTTTCATTCAACGATAAGGTCGCGAACTTTCCGGCCGGGTATTCCTCACCCAGGAAGAGACGGTAGTAGGTTCCTGAATCGCCTTGGAAAGGCCTCGGTCCCACCACCAATCTGCGGAGGTTCTTGCTTGAGCCGTAGACTGTTTGGGCTTGCCAACCGCCGTGACCCTCTGCGACGCGTAGGATATAACTGGAATCTTTTCGCTGGGCCAATAGGAATAAGGCTCTTTCGATGGGATGCCAGGCCAGCGACTTGGCGCGGTACCCCGAGGGCACCGGCCAACTCCGCGTCGCGCCGGATGCGATGTTCCACAACAGGATTTGTTGCCCGCCTCCGGCCTCTTCCTGAATCAATGCCGCTTCCGGCCCCCAAGCCGCGACGTCCAAATCCGTGAAGGAGCGACCGGACCCAGCCTTCAGGGAGCGGGCTTCGGCGGGGGAAGGGGAGACGATGGTTTCCGCCGGCTGGAATTCTGTACCTGGTGCCGAAAAGGTGAGGGTGACGCACAGCGGAATCGCCTGGATAAGGACGCGGACGGATCGGAAATGAAGCGGCATTGGCATACCTGGCCTCGGCTCGGATGTCGGCCAAAGATAACACTGTGATTGCTAGTATTCCGTTTTATGAACCTGCGCGACCTGGAATATTTCGCGGCCGTGGCCGAGCTCGGTCATTTCCGCCGCGCGGCCGAACGTTGCTTCGTCTCCCAACCCACCTTGAGCGGCCAATTGAAGAAACTCGAGGAGGAGTTGGGCGTATCCCTGTTCGAACGCAGCCGAGCCGGAGCGCGGTTGACGGCGGCGGGGGAAAGCCTGCTGCCGCATGCGCGGGGGATCCTGGAACAAGGTCGGCGACTGGAAGAAGCCGCCCGCGCTTTAAAGGACCCACGTTCCGGTCCTTTGCAATTGGGCGTCATCCCGACCCTGGCCCCGTACCTGATGCCCAAGGTCGTGCCTTATACGCGGAAACTGCATCCCAAGCTCGAACTCTACCTCGCGGAAATGCAAACCCGCGATTTGTTGAAGGCCTTGGGCGATGGTCGTCTCGAAGCCGCCTTCATGGCGCTGCCTATCGATGGCGGCGGCCTGGAATACGAAACCGTATTCACGGAAGCTTTTTTCCTGGCGGTTCCCGCCGGACATCCCTTGGCCCGCAAAGCCGCCTTGGTATCGGCGGATCTGGAAGGGGAGACCCTATACCTGTTGGAAGAGGGCCATTGCCTCA
The DNA here is from genome assembly GCA_023249635.1 of Fibrobacterota bacterium. GTDB lineage: Bacteria > Fibrobacterota > Fibrobacteria > UBA11236 > UBA11236 > Chersky-265. Next base: position 13,100 of record JAHFCH010000034.1, on the reverse strand, counting down.
AGGACCAGGCTTTGGAGGTCTGCAGCGCGGCAGGCGCCCATGAGCATCCCCATTTCCGGGCCACCAGCCTGGAGACTTTGCGCCAGATGATCGGGACCGGAAACGGGATGACCTTGATGCCACGGCTCGCGGCCGAATCCCCGCTGTCTCCGGCCGCTGCCATCCGTTATCTTCCCTTCCGGAATCCCGCGCCCCATAGGGACATCGCCCTGGCATGGCGCAAGACCGCCCCCCGGGCCGCCTTCCTACGGTCATGGGCCCGCGCGGTGGCGGGGCATTTGTCCGACACGCTTAGTTAAACGGGGCGCTAGGTCTCTTCCATTTCGAAATCGGATTTGAGCGTGCCGCAATCGGGGCAAGCCCAATCGGCAGGGATATCCTGCCAACGCGTACCCGCCGCGATTCCCTCGTCCGGCAATCCCTTGGCTTCGTCGTAGATGAATCCGCACACGATGCATTTCCATTTTTTCATGTTCCTATCCTCCTCTTAGGCCGCGACGCCGGCGAGGGCCCGGCGGTATTGGTTGGCGTGTTTCTCCTCGATGCGCGCCAGGGCGGCGAAGCGCTTGGCGGCCAGGGTCAGGGTATCCCGGAACAGTTGCGCGTGTTCTTTCGATTCCTCGATCTGGTGGTCGAGTTCCCGCTGGGCCTCCTGGTTGCCTTCCTTTTTGGCGTCCCGCTTGAAGCCGGGATACATCTCGGTGTACTCGTAGGTTTCCCCTTCGATGGCCAAGCGCAGGGCCCCGGCGGTATCCACCAGCGCCGCTGGGTAGAGCAATTCGGCATGGGCCAGGGCATGCTTGATTTCCTGGGCCGCGGTCTCCTCGAATACCTTCGCGACCTCCTCATGCCCGTTGCTGCGGGCGATACCCGCGAAGCGCAGGTATTTCATATGCGCCATCGATTCCCCCGCGAAGGCCGATGCGAGGTTTTTCATGGTGGCCGATTGGGGTTGCAGAACTGTCATGGGATGCTCCTGGTTGACTTGAACTCAATCTACGCCGGGGGCATGGGCGGAGGCCAATCGTTTGATTCGATGCGCTTGATAGGTTTCGCCGATGGTGGATTTGCGTTGCTTGGAAGCTGTTGACAAATAAAGGCCGGAAATAAGGAATACCCGGGACGGTATCCAAGCCCGGATGCTATATTCCGGGTATGGACAGTCCCGTCCCCGCCGCCCCGGACATTTACGCCTATTACGATTATCAGGCGTTCCTGCGTGATTCCTATGCCTGGCGGAAGGGCGTGAACGCGAATTTCTCCTTCCGGTACATAGGCGGCAAGGTAGGCCTGGATGCGGGATTGGTCTTGCGCATCTTCCAGGGTAAGCGGCCGCTCTCGACCAAGAAAATCGGGGACTTCGCCCAGGTTCTGGGACTGAGCAAGCGGCGGGCGGATTATTTCGCCCTGATGGTGCTGTACGGTCGCGCCAAGACCGAACCGGAGGCGCAGCAATATTTCGAACGCATGCTGGGCTTTACCGGCCTCGGCGGAAAGCAATTGGAACGGGAGCAATACGAGTTCTACCGGGAATGGTATTATACGGCGGTGCGGGAACTGCTCCATGTCATGCCTTTCCGGGGGGATTACGAAGCGCTAGCGGGGCAATTGGTGCCCGCCATCTCCCCGAAAGAGGCCCGCAAGGCCATCACCCTGCTCGAGTCCTTGGGGCTCATCGCGGCCCGTAAGGACGGGGGCTACAGGCTCACGGACAAATACCTGACGACGGGGGAAGACTGGCGCGCATTCGCGGTGCGGGAATTCCAGCGGCAATCCCTGGACCTGGCCCGGCATTCACTCGACCATACCCCCAAGGAGGCGCGGGACATCTCCACCGTATCGTTGACAATCGACGCCCGTTCCATGGAAAAAATCCGGGAACGTGTGCGCCGGTTTCATCAGGACATGCTGGAGATCTCGGAGCAGGCGGGCACGGGCGACCGGGTCTACCAGGTCAATCTGCAGGTGTTCCCGCTGTCGCAACCCTGGGCCGGGGGCAAATCGTGAAGCCGACGCGATGGATCGGCATGGCGGTATTGGTGGCCGCCACGGCCTTCCTGGCCGCCACGGTCGTCCTGACCGCCTGCACGGGGCAACCGGATCGCTTGGCGGGTTCGGGATCGGTCACCACCAACGGCATCAAAGGCACGCTGACCCGCGATGGCCTGCCCGCGGCCGGCGTCAAAGTGGATTTGTACCCGACCCTGTATGATCCGCGCGGTGACAGCGCTTTGGGGGCGAAATACCGCCAAGTGACGGATCATTCGGGAAGATTCGCTTTCGCGGACGTGGACTCCGGAACCTTTAACCTGGTTGCGGGCGCAGGAACGGCGTTCGGCGCGCGCGTTACCCTCTCCGCAATCCGGGGAACCGCGAACCTGGACAACTTGCCCTTGCTCCCCGCCGGCAGCATCCGCGTGCGGTTGCCCGAGGATGCGCGCGAGGCGGGCGCTTACGTTTACCTTCCCGGCAGCGGGACCTGGGCCGCGCCCGACTCCGCGGATCTGGCCCGCGGGGAGATCTCCCTTTCGCCGGTGCCGCCGGGAACCTATGCGGCCGTGGAATACGTTCCCTGGGCCTCGGGCCACGCGCCACGTAACTTACTTGATACCCCCATCGGGGTGGGGCCGGAGGGGACGGCCACGGTCTATCCGTATGGGGCATGGAAACATAAGGTGCGCATAGTCCTGAACGCCTCGCCTTCCGGCGCGGATGTCAAACAAGGCCTCCGGGGTTTCCCCCTATTGGTGCGCTTGGACGCCGGCAATTTCGATTTTTCCGCCGCCGAGGCCGACGGCAAGGATTTGCGCGTGACCGCAGCGGATAGCGCCACCTTGCTGCCGGTGGAATTCGAGAGTTGGGACGCGAAGGCCAAGTCGGCCGCGTTGTGGGTACGGTTGGACAGCGTCCGTGCCGGCGATACGGGCCAAACGTTCTGGCTATTCTCCGGGAACGCGTCAGCGGGCGCGCGACCTCCGGCGGCGGTTTTCGATACCGCGGACGGTTTTACCGCGGTTTGGCATCTTGACGGCGCTCCCGACCTTTCGCAGCACGCATATCCGATCATCCCATCCGCGGGGCTGGGTCCGGAGTCCAAAGTCGCGGGCGTGATCGGAAATGCGATGGAACTGGACGGCAAGGACGATTGGCTGCAACTGCCGAACTCGGACAAGTTGATTTCCGCGGGAATGGCCCTGACCTTGAGCGCTTGGATCCGCCCCGCGGCCCCTGTGACGGGGGACAGTATCCGCTATCGCTTGGCGAGCTTTCGCAACGATACCGCGGGGATTTCCGATCTGGCCTTCGGGATGGGGGAGGCCGGGCGCCTGTCCCATTACACCCGCGCGGAAGACAGCGTGCGCCAATGGGGACCGGTGCTGGGAGCCGATTCGCTGCATCATGTCGCGCTCACCTTGGCGGGCGGGACCTTCACGGGGTATGTCGACGGGGTGGCGGTATATTCCGGGCCAGGCAGCCTGCTGCCCGCCGGCGCGTTGCCGGCTTACCTGGGCGCGCATCTTCCCGGTAACCGTTTGTTCCAGGGACTGATCGACGAGTTCCGCATCGAGCATGCGGCCCGCTCCCCGGATTGGTTGAAGCTATCCGTGGCGACGCAACGCCCCGGTGCGGGTTGCGTACGCGTGGCGCCCTGATGGGTTCACCGTTCAGTCCGCGGACAAAGCGGCGCGTACGCCGCGGCGCCGTTCCTCCGCGTTCCCTTCCGTAGCATCCACCCGGCGCTGCAGGGGTTCCAGCACGCGGATCTTCCAATCCACGACTTTCTGCATGCGCGAAAGATGATTGACATCGATCAACAGCGGCGGGTTGCGGCGGTAATTATCCAAGGCGTATTGCGTCGTGCGCAGTTCCCTCTCCGCCTTGGCGAAATGCCTCTTCGCCTCACCGACTTCGCGTTCCGCGCTGCGCATGGCTTCCATGGCTTCCGGCAGGTCCGGAGGCGGATCGGCGCGATTTGATCGCTGCGAAGGGAGCGAATGGCCCGCGTGCACGGGCGCGGGACGGGCCAATAGCGAGCCCGGCGTAGGGACGAAATCGGCGGGGGAGGCAGGCGCGGAGGAGAGCGGCCTATCCATGTCCAGGCCGGCGCGTCCGGGTTTACGGGACCCGGGCTCGGGGCTGGGGCGGCGGGAGGGTTCCTCGGCCTTGATCTCATTACGGAGCGGGGAAGGGCCGGGGGAGGGGTGCAGGCGGGAATTCGGATTGGGGGTCGCAGGGTGGATCATGGAGGGAAAATAGCACGCGGGCCGCCCCGGGAGGGGGCGCGAAATGGGAAATTCGGGAACTGGTTACTGCTGGCAGCAGCTATATTCAGGGTCGGGAAGGTTTCCAGTGGGGATCCCATCGAAGCGCAAACTACCAACGCCTTCAGGCAAACGGTTTGGGTATTCATCGCTTTTCTAGGCGCGGGATTCCTGGCTGCCTGCATTTTCGACACGTCTACGCCTCCGCCGCCGGCCCGGGTGTTCTTTCCCTACGACACCAGCACGGCCGGACTTCCGCCGCCGGATTCGACGCGCACCTTGACGGTCCAAAACGGCGATACCGTTCGCCTCTCGATGGATTGGGTGGCAAAACGGATCAACGGGCATAAGATCCGGATGCTGGGCTATAACAAATCCATTCCCGGCCCCACGATCCGTATTCCCCAAAACGCGCGCATTACCCTCCTTCTCACCAACAACACCTCGCTGCCTACGAGCCTGCATTCGCACGGTATCCGCATGGACAGCAGTATTTATGACGGCGCGCCCATGGACGGCTCCGCCCTCATCGACAGCGGGCAAACGGGCGTCTACCATTTGAATTTCCCGGACGCGGGAATGTTCTGGTATCACCCGCATGTGCGTGAAGATTACCAGCAGGAGTTGGGGATGTACGGCAACTATGTCGTCATTCCCGCCGATTCGGCCTATTGGCCTACAGTGCACCGGGAACTGCCCCTCATGATCAACGATTTGCTCCTGAAGACGACCGGACTGCAAACCTATTACTCCAACGACGTCAACTACACCATGATGGGGCGCTTCGGCAACGTTTTCCTCATCAACGGCGACACGGACTTCGTCCTCCACGTGAAGCGCAACGAAGTGATCCGTTTCTACGCCACCAATTCCTCCAGCGCCCGGATATACAATCTCCAGTTTTCCGATCCGCAATTGCGCATGAACCTGATCGGCTCCGACGTGGGGCGTTATCTCACTCCCAAAATCCGGACATCGGATTTGCTCGGCCCGGCCGAGAGGTTGGTCTTCCAGACATGGTTCAACGACACGGCCGGGAAATGGGATACGGTCCGGATTTGGCACGTCACGCCCTATCAGACTTTCGTGCTGGGGAAAATCGTTTATGACGCCGACACGGCGGCCACCGATCTGAGATCCAGCATCACCACGGCCGAAAGCCCCATAGTCAAAGCCAGCATCGATTCCTTCCGCGTATTCTTCGGCACCCCCCCGGAACAGGAAATCACGCTGTACGGCTATATGGATCATTCGCAACCCATGGCGCCGCTCAAGGTATCGGCATCGCAATACGATCCGAACCTCAACAACCAACTCGTTTACCGCGATTGGTATGACAACATGGGCGCCATGAATTCCCAATCCGACACCGCCAACATGCACTGGATCATGCGCGACGACAAAACCGGGCTCGTGAACCACGCCATCCATTGGGTATTCCGGCGTGGGAGCGCCCCGTTGATCCGCATCCACAACGATTCAACGAGCGTTGATCCGGCCCACCCGCATTACATGTTCCACCCCATGGCCCATGCCATCCACTTCCATGGTCAGCGTTTTCTCGTCGTGGCCCAGAACGGGAAAGTTCCCGACGACGCTTTCGTATGGAAAGACACCTATCTGGTCGCGCCCGGCTCCACGGTGGACTTGCTTTTGGACGCGAGCAATCCCGGGGATTGGATGTTCCACTGCCATCTTGCCGAACATCTGGAAGCCGGCATGATGGCGCACTTTTCGGTAGCGCCTTAGCGGTGGCCTGGCGCGTTAGGGATGCCCTGGAGGCCTAGAGCTGCCCGAGGCTGCCCACGATGCGGACTTGGCTATACCATTCCGCCGGGCGGGTCATGAATTCGTGGAAGCCGAACAGCGTGACGTACTCCTCCCACTTTTGATGATCCTTCCCGCCTTGGAAAATGACCGACCAACCTCCGAAGCTTTTCTTGGCGGTCAAGTCCCAACCCCAGTAATTCTTCTTGGCCCGGGCATCGCTCGCGGCGCTTTCCATGTCCCAGACGGTCATATCCTTCGAGGTCATCGACACGCCGATGTCCTCGCCCGGTAGCGGGAGGAATTTGTTCTGCTTCAAGCCCCAGGTCGGTTTCAGTTTGTTGGGCATGTATTCCCCTTCCACCGAAAGGAAGTCGAGGAAGTCCAGGGTGGGCAAGTCGATACCGATCATGATGGGCGTGCGCTGGGACCGCTCCGCATACCACACCGGGTAATCCTTCCAGCCCATCACCGAGATTTCCGTATACACCTTGAAGGCGTCCTTTCCGAGCGGGTTCGTTTCCATGAAGCCCATGGGATTGATGGAGGCGCGCACCATGGGAATGGTGCCGGCGAAGGAAAAATGCCCGCTTTCACCCTTGACTCCGGATGCCAGGTTGCCGCCGTTATACAACGTTGCCAATTCGGGGGAGACGTCGGCCATGAAATGGGAGGCGACTCTTTTGGTCGTGGAGCCGGTGGCTGTCCCGATGGTGACGTCCAAGGAATCCCCGTTTGCCGTGACGGTAAGCGTATCGCGCACAAGACCGGCTTGGTCCGAATCGTCGGATCCCCGGAAAAGGGTGCCCGCTTGGGGGCTGAGGGTTATCCAGGTGTTTTCCATCGCGGTCGGAGTGGTGAAGCTCGGGTGCACGGGGATGAGATGGTAGAAGTTGACGCCGGCCCCCACTTCCAGGATGTTCTTGTATTTGTAGCTCGCTTCATAGGCCAGGGAAATGTCGAAGAAGGGGTAATGCTGGATTTCGCTCAGTACGAAGAAATTTTGATGAAAGCTGTCGCCTAATTGATTGCCGACGCGCAGTCCGAAAATCTGCGCCAGCGGGTTGGCCATTTTCGTAGTGAGCATGGTCGGGTAAACCATGTTGCGGAACATGTACTCGCCGAAGTCCTTGGCATCCGGGTTTTCCTTGAAGTACTGGTAGCCGAATTGCACATCCCACTTCGGCTTGTCCGCGTCGCCGAAGGTCCAGCGAAGGTTGGATTGCTCCATGTAGGCTTCCCAGCGGGCTTCCAGCACGCGCTCCCCGTTGCGGGAGGCGGATCGGTCATTCGGCATGCCGTAATTGCTTTTGAGTTCGGGGTTCACCAGCAAGGTGAGGTTGTCCCTCAACTTACCGCTCACCACGACCCCGCCGATGAGATCGCCGAACGACAATTTCTCCCGCTGGCCGTTGTTGACGAATTGACCCTGGTTGAGGTACCCCAGATCCCAGATATCATAGGCGCCCAGCTTGACTGCAGGGGCCTGATCCGAGGTCGTTTCGGCCAGGCCAAAGCCGGCCGCCAAACAGACGATAGCGACTGATAGAATCCGCAAAATTCCCCCCGCGTTTTTAAGGCCAAAAATGTCAAATACCCACCCGATTTCCCGGGCCGAACGATTTGTGAGCGAAGAAAGTAAGAAAAATGGTTGCCCGTTTGGAAGGCGGCGAGGCGGCCCGGTAGGGCTTCCACCTTCCAGACAACGCCATTCGTTCGGCTACGCGGAATAACTTCTTGAATGGACTTATATTCGAGGAAAAACGGGGGGGTCCGGTGGTTAAGAGCATTGCCTTTAGAACTCTAATCGGGATGTGCGCGTTGCCTATGTTGCAGATGGCGGGCTTCTCGCAAACCATCGGTAACAGCCATGTCACGGTGATCAAAAACGTGAACCCTCAGCCTACCCAAGGCTATGGCGGCATTTGGGGCTGGACGGCTTCCAACGGCAAAGAGTTCGTGATCCTTCCTTCGGCCAATGGCGGCGTGATCAACTTCTGGGACATTACCGGAAACAACGTGAACAACCCCGTATCCATGGGAACCTTGCCCAACGTGAAAAGCGAATGGCAAGAGCTGAAGACTTACGACGCGCCTAACGGCAAAAGCTATTGCTACAAGATTTCCGATGTCACGGGCGATGATATCTACATCATCAATATCACGCCTATGGCCACCGGCGGGGCTCCGGTGATGGTCAAGAAGTTCAGCAATCCGGGTGGAACGAACATCGGAAAGACCATGCATACGCTGTGGATAGACGCGCCGAAGAAGCTGATGTACCTGAACGGGGCCGACCATGGCAGCAGCGCGACCCAAGGCAAAGGCCTTTTGATCATGGACATAACGGATCCGGAAAACCCGAAGCAAATAAGCAGGATTGGAATCGAGGCGCACGATTCCTTCCCCTTCGGCAATTATCTGTATGCCCAAGGCCAATGGTCGCATTTCCAGAAGGTCTACGATGTGAGCACCCCGGCAACCCCCGTGCTCAAATCCACCATTGACTTCTGCAATTACAACGCCACCATAGGGGAACCCGCCGCCACCGCTTACGGCGGCGCAACGACGCCGATTGCCCACAGCGTAGTCACGGTTGACGGCCATTACATGTACTATTGCGAAGAAACGGTGGGTAGTTCCGTCAAGGTGTTCGACATCAGCGATCCCGCCAACCAAAAAATCGTGGCCCGTCTCCCCATGCTCAAAGACGGAAAACGGCCCGTGATCGCCCATAATCCCTTCATCGACCCGGCAAACCCCCGCTGGTTGCTGATAGCGGGTTATACGGCAGGCATGCACTTGTACGATTTGCAGAACCCGGCCGCGCCGGTTGAGGTGGCGTATTTCGATCCCAGTAGCGCGACCGTGGACTTCGACGGCATCTGGGGCGCTTACATGAATTTCAAATCCGGGGTTTACGCCCTGACGGATATGACCAATGGCTTGTATCTGGTCAAGCCGGACGCGACGGTCATTCCCACCACCGCGGGCTACTCCAAGGGGTTTCCGCAATTCGCCATCACAGGATTCGACTCGAAGCAGATTCGCTTCAGCTTGCCCAAGGCGGACGCCTATGATTTGTCCATTTTCAACCCTATGGGCGAATCGGTTTACAGCGCGCACGGCAATGCCGATGGCGGCATGCAAACCCTGACCTTGGACCATGGCAACCTCGTCACGGGGAATTACTTCGTGAAGGTGCGGCAGGATGCGGATTCGCATACGGCCACGATTTCCCTTCGGAACTGACCTTTTTCCAGTCATCCGGATAAAAAAGAGAGGGCAAGCGCCCTCTCTTTTCGCATATGGGAAAGACTGCGACCGCTTCTTAGTTTATACATGTTCTACCGGAGGCTCGGGCTGATTTCAATTCGCCGGTTTTTCGTTTTTGGATGGCTGCTCCTCGGCTTTGCGGCGGTCGGCGTTCCCGAATCCGAAGCGCATTGCGGCACGACCCCGCCGGCCATCACCTTGCAAATTCCCAATGATACCATGTCGGTGCAGACGGTGTGCCTGACCGGATTCGGCTATTGCTCCATCGACACCTTTTACCGATCGGACCTGCGGCAAATCGTGACGGAAAATTTCAACACCAACAAGCATTGCGTGCTGGCCTATATAGATAGCGTCCACCGGTACCTCGTTTTGGATTCCAGCGTCAACGTCGATGGAAGCGTTTATTACGATACGCTCCAGGGCGAAAGGGTTTCCGTTTCGATTTTCTCCAACCTAAAGGAGCCCATTCCGGAAACGCACCTGAATTTCAATGAAACCATCGCCTATTGGCCTCCCAACATCTCCCAAACCACATTCCAGGCCTTGATCGACACGCCCTTCATCGCCTTCTTCGACACCTACGGCCACATGAACCAGATGGGCGTGGGACCGCAAGACGGCTGCTTTTTCGAGTCGAGCGCTTTTTTCCTCATCGATGGGAACATCGTGGCGCGCGGCGATAATCGGCGCAGACCCGGCATCAAATTGCCTTTCCCCATGTTCGCAAAAGGCGTGGGGCTGGGCGATATTCCTTTGCCTCCGATTCGCAATGCCAAACTTCCGCATGGCACTCCGGGCGTGCGCCTTCACTATGACGGATCGCATCTGATTTTTTCCCGAAGCCAAGAGGGCGGATCGGGTATGGAGGCTTATTCGGTTTCCTTGTTCGATCTGGGAGGCCGGCGATTGTTCCGATACGGGGTAGGAGCAGGCAGGGATTATGCGGCCGACGTGAGCGGCTACGGAAGCGGCATGTATTTCCTTCGCCTTTCGGGCTCGGATTGGAAAAGAACCCGGCGCATGCCACTAAACCGCAAAACCGAATCCTCCGATACCATTGCATTCCCCCGATAAATTATCGGGGGGGTAACCCTATGTCAGCGTAAACGTTTACCATCGGGCCGGAACCCGCGATTGCCCGGGCCTTGTAAGCCGAGGGGCAGGCCGTCACGCCCGAAGAGCAAACCCGCGCGCGTGCGCGCGGCGAGGCCGGAGCCGGATTCCGCCGCGCATAAAGTGAACTCGTACATGGAATACCCGTACGGGCTGCCCGTGGCCACGCCCATCATGCGCACGTAGCGGCCTTTGCCCGTCAGTTCCACCACGTCCGCTTGGCCATTGCCGCCGCGAACCTCCTTGGCGGTGGTCCAGGCAACGCTGTCGGAGGACAGCTGGATATCGTAATCCTTGCCGTAGGCGGTCTCCCAAACGACGTATACCCGGTTCAGGGTCTTCTCCGCGCCCATATCCGCGGCCAGCCATTTCTCGCTGGAACTGTTGCTGGACCAGCGCGACATGCTGTAGCCGTCGAAGGCGTATTCCGGCGGATGCCAGCGACTGGTTTCCCAGGGAGCGCTGTTGGCGCTTTTGATTTTGACCTTGGAACCGCTCGGGCACTTGATACGTTCGAACAAATCCACGGGAGGGGGTTGCCCGCCCTCGGGATATTTATGTTCCGCGTCCCACCAGGGATTGTGGAGGTCCGGAGGCCAGGTTTGCGGGCCGTTGACGCCGGTGGGCCATACCTCCAACTCAGTTTGCGCGGCGATGGGGAAAGCCGTCAATCCCGTAAATGCCAGGGCCGCGAGATATCCATTCCAGTTACCAGTTTTCATCCTGCTCCTTTTACCACACGCCCCAAGGATAAGCGGGATTGGCGGAAGGCGCGAAGCGGAAAACCATAAATATTCCATTTTAAGTCCAAACAGATCGGGTCTTTCTGATCATTGGAAAGTTTCAAAACAGGATTTTGTGGAACCTCGGTTTGGGAGCAATAATCGCAAAATGCCTGTAAATAAAGGGTTAAAATTGGGTTTTATCCGAAAAAATCATGACGTGGTGTTTAGTAGCTATGATCAAAACGGCGAAAAACCCGATTTCCCCCGCTGTCCCGAACGGGGCCAGGCATTACCTTGGAGAAGTCGGGGACTACCCCGATTGAGCACCCATGGATATCCTCGATTATTCCGACTACCGCCTGCTGTTGCGTGACCTCTATGCCGAACGCAAAGCCAAGGACGTGAAATTCTCATACCGGTACATGGCGGCCAAAGCGGGATTCCGCTCCGCGGGTTTCTTCTCGCAAATCATCCAGGGCAAGACCAACATTTCCATCCGCACCGCGCTTAGCCTGGCTACTGTATTCAAGCTCAAGGCTTACGAGCTGGAGTACTTCGAGAATCTGGTGCATTTCAATCAAGCGAAGACCCAGTCGGACAAGCAGCATTATTTCCAGAAGTTGATCGCATTGAAAAAGGCCAAGCTCAAGACCCTGGACGAAGGCCAGTTCGAGTTCTTCACGAAATGGTATTATCCGGCGGTCCGGGAGCTGTTGGGCATCATCCCATTCAAGGACGATTTCAAGGAACTGGCCGATTCGCTGGTGCCTCGCATCACCGCATCCGAAGCCAAGGATGCCATCAAACTACTGGAACGGCTCAACCTTATCCGTAAGAATCCCTATGGCATCTACGAGCGCTTGGATGCCACGTTGACGACCGGCGATATCTGGCAGAGCACGGCGGTGACGGGCTTCCAGATCGAGACCTTGGACCTGGCCCGGCGCAGCTACGATTTGACTGACAAGGAATTCCGGGCCCATTCCACCTTGACCTTATGCATCTCGCACGGGGAATTCCGGTGGATCAAAGGGGAACTGGGATCGGTGCGCAAGCGCATCCTCGAGATGGCCAAGAACGCGCCCAACCCGGATCGCGTTTATCAGCTCAACATCAATTTGTTCCCTTTGTCCCGGGTGGACCATGAGGAATAGGCACACGATGGCCCATCCGCTACTCCTGCTGCTGGCGGCTTGCCTGTGCGCGTGTTACCAGGCCAAGCCCTCCGAAGTGGCGGGCGGTGGCGGCGTGGAAACGACGGAAGGCAACCTGGCCGGTTTGCCGGGCCAAGCCGCCGGAGCGCGGGTCAGCATGATCCCGGTGGACTTCGATGCGCGGCGCGGATCTCTCCCGGAAAGCCTGACCACCATGGCGGACGCGAACGGCGCCTACCGGTTCCATGGTCTGAAACCAGGCCGCTATAACCTGGAAGTCTGGCAGCCCAAGGACGGCGCAGGGGTGTTCAAAGCGGGGCTCTTACTGCGGGCCGGTTCCTTGGAACGGGTAGGTACGGATTCCTTACAAGCTCCGGGCCGACTGCGCCTACGCTGGGACGGCGCGCGCAAGGGCGTACTGGTGCAGCGCGGCAGGGTGTTCCAACGGGTCTTGGCGGGACTGGAATCGGACTCCGGCGGTACGGTGTTGGATTCCCTGCCTGCCGGGGTGCTCCCGCCTATCTCGTACGCGGAGGCCTTGGCGGATACCTCGCTGCATGCCTGGACGGATAGCGTTACGGTCGCGCCGGGCATTGTGAGTAATGTCCTCGCCTATGCCGAGTGGGCGCATCAGGCCCGTCTGGGGCTGGTAACGGGAACCGGCGCGCTTGCGGGCGATACCTTGATCGGCTACCCATTGCTGGTAAGGCTGGCGAAACCGGCCTTCGACTTCACCCAATGCAATGGGGACGGCTCGGATCTACGATTTACCGCAGTGAATGGGGATCCTTTGGCATTCG
>JAHFCH010000225.1 GCA_023249635.1 Fibrobacterota bacterium | reverse complement strand
CGTGTGGTAGACATGCATGTCCTGGGGGTCGTCCAAGGTATGCATGTGGAAATCGAATTTAAGGGGCTTGGAAAGGTGCATATCCGGCCTAAGAACTCCTTACAAATCTATTTTATAAGCCTAGTATTGCCAATAACTTAATGAAGGTATAAATTTCCCCCACAATGAACCTCGCCACTGTCGTAATCGTAGGCCGGCCCAACGTGGGCAAGTCCAGTTTTTTCAACCGAGTCCTGGGTCGCCGCGCCGCCGTCGTTGCCAACCGTGAAGGCGTCACCCGTGACCGGCATTATCAGGTGGCGGAATGGAACGGCGTACACTTCCAGGTGGTGGATACCGGCGGTTTCCTCTCCAAGGATCTCGATGCCCTGAACGCCTCGGTGCGGAAACAAATCGAGGTCGCCATCGATGAGGCCGACGTGGTGCTTTTCCTGGTGGACGGCCGAGTGGGTATCACCGAGATGGACCTGAACTTTTCCCGGGTAATCCAAAAGGCCGACCGCCCGACCATCCTGGTGGTGAACAAGGCGGAATCGCGCAACGTGGCCCTGGAGTCGGCGCAGTTCTGGTCTTTGGGTCTCGGAGAGCCGGTTTCGATATCGGCTTTGCAAGGCGACAACGTGGCCGACCTCCTCGACATGGTGCTGGAGAAGCTCCCCACCAAGCCGCGCTTCATCCCCCGCGAAGACAAGATCCGCGTAGCCATCCTGGGACGCCCCAATGCGGGCAAGAGCACCATGGTCAACGCCCTGGTCGGCGAAGACCGGGTCATCACCTCGGAAATCGCAGGTACCACGCGGGACGCCATCGACACCGAGTTCGAATACGAAGGCCGCAAGTTCGTGCTGACCGATACCGCCGGACTGCGCAAGAAGGCCCGCGTGAAGGATGAGGTGGAGTACTTCTCCAACATGCGAGCCCTGGAAGCCATCCGCCGCAGCGATCTATGCGTGCTGCTGGTGGATAGCGTACGCGGCATGGAAATCCAGGATCACCGCATCTGTACCATGATCCAGGAGGTGGGCAAGGGTTTGCTCATCTGCCTGAACAAGTGGGATGTGGTCGAACCGGAAAGCAAAACCTTCGACCATATGGTCAAAGCCCTCAGGGAGAAGAATCCGGATCTGGAAGGATTCCCCTTCCTTTCCACCTCGGGCCTCACCGGCAAGCGCCTGACGCGCCTGCTCGAGGAAATCATCAAGGTCAAAGACAACTTGGGCCGGGTGCTGGGGCGCGACAACGTCATTCGGTTCTTCGAGGAGACGGTAGCCCGGCATCCCCATCCTTCCACCTCGGTGGGACCGGTAAAGCTGGAGCGTTGCTGCCAGGTTTTGGTGAATCCCCCCGCCCTGGCCTTCGAGATCAGCCATCCCGAACGCGTCCAGACCAATTACGTGCGCTATCTGCGTCGGCAGGCCTACGAATTCTTCCAGCTGGAAGGCGCTCCGGTGCGCATCTGGTTCCGGGCCCGCTTCAAGCTCCGCACCGACGAAGATCTGGTTTCGTATATCAACTGGGGCAATGTCCCGGCGGACGTGCGTGAGGAGTGGATCGACGAGGAGAAGAAGCTTTCCGACGGGGCCGAAAGGGAACAGAAGGCCTTGGAGAACGATAAGGACGACGATTTTTGGGAGGATACCGAACCCAAGAACGCCGGAGAACCGAAACGATGATGGCAGGTCCCGAAGCGCGCATCGCGGCTTCACTGGTGGCGGCATATTTCCTCGGCTCCATTCCTGCGGCCGCATTGATCGCGCGCTTGCATGGGGTGGATATCACCAAGGTGGGAAGCGGCAATCCGGGCATGACCAATGTATGGCGGACCTTGGGTTGGAAGCCCGCCATTCCCGTTTCCCTCATAGACGCCGGTAAGGGCTTTCTTGCCGCCTGGCTGGCGGCGCGCCTAACGGACTCCATGGCCTGGGCCCTGGGAGCCGGCGTCATGGCCGTGCTGGGACATTCCTTCACCTGCTTCGCCCGCTTCAAGGGCGGCAAGGGCGTCCTCACCACCTTCGGTGTCTTCCTGTATTTCGTGCCGGTGAGCGCCTTGGCAGGATTGGCGGCTTGGACCGCCATCGTGTTGCGCACCCGCTACGTGAGCCTGGGTTCCATCACCGCCGCCGTGGTGATGCCAGTGGGTATCCTGTTGGAGGCGCATATCCGCGACAACACCGGATTGTACCCGGTGCTCGCGGTCGCGACCTTGTCGAGCGCATTCGTGTTGTACCGCCACCGTTCGAACATGGGGCGGCTCTTGCATGGGACCGAAACCAAAATAGGGGGCCGACCCGCATGACCAAAGCGAATCTGAAGCGATTGGAAGAAGGCAAGCTCTACTACTCCATTTCCGAAGTCTGTTCCATGACGGGCCTGGAGCAACACGTGCTCCGCTATTGGGAATCGGAGTTCCCGCAGTTGCGGCCCAAGAAGAACCGTTCAGGCAACCGCGCCTACCGGGCCAAGGAAATCAAGATCATCCGGTACATCAAGTACCTGCTCTATGAAGAGATGTACACCATTCCCGGCGCCAAGAAGAAGATGGCTGATGCCAACCCTTCGGACATGGAAGGCCAGTTGACCCTGCTACGGGTGCCCGCGGCAGCCCCCATAATCCGGGAGACGGCCCAAGCGGCTGTACCCGTGACCCCCTCGGCGCAAAGCCCGCTGGTGGAATTCGCTTCCGTAGCGAATGCCGCACCCGCGACCAACGGTAACGAGGGGACCGTCCTTGATGGGGAAGACCCCGACTCCCATGCCCGCGACGGCGGCGAAGCCGCCGCCAAATTGCGCGAGGAATTGAAGCGCGTAAAATCGGAATTGCAATCCTTGCTCGCGTCTTTGGCGGCCGCGGGGAAAGGCGTCCCCTGAACCTGCTTCCCGCCTCCCACCTGGTCTCCACCCATATCCGCGGGGCCGGGCACGCTTTGTTCCATATCCGCGATCAACGCCTGGAATTACGCCGCCGCTCTCCCGAGGATTTGGCCGTGGACGGCAAGTGGATCAACCGCACCGGCATGGTTGCCGAAGGCATCGCCGGACAGGCGTATATCCATTTGGACATCCGCACCCCATTCGGTGAAACCGTAGATGAACGTCAGGTGAACGAAGCCTTGGCCGAGGGTCTCGGCCCGCGCCGCGACCGGTTCCGCATCGGCGGCTGGCACATCCAATTCGTGGAAGACACCAATCTCGGTTCCAACCATCGCGTATTCGTCGACCTGGTGGATGCCGGCGCGCCCAAGTCCGGCCAAGGCGGCATGGATGCCGGGCTTTCCCTGGAACTGGCCATGGAGGCGCTGGGGGAATTGGTGGCGACGGCCAAGGGCGAAGCCAATTTCCAACTCCTGTACGGGGGCAAGGAATTCTGTTATTCCCTTCTCTACCTTAACGGCGGCCCCTTCCACCTGCTGCGCGTAGACGAAGGCGCGGGTCCCAAGGCGGCCGCACGCATGCGTCGCCACCGCGAGTTCGCCGCCGGCCGGAACGGCAATGCCGGCCTGCGCGTTTTCGTGGCCAAAGGCGATCCCTTGTGGGAACACCTGCCCGCCAAGGAAGCGCGCACCGAAGGCTTCGCATTTCCCGGCGTACCCGAAGGCGGAGATACCTTGTTGCATCTGGGGCTTGCCCAGGCGGCGCGGCAGAGGGATTTCGCATCGCATAACCGCGTCAGCGGCGAAGAGCGACGCCGTAACGAAGGCATACGTACCCGCTTCCGTTTCATGCTGGCCCTGGGAGCCGCCATTGCCGTAGCCGCCCTGGCCGCCGCCGGATATGGCGCGGCCATACGCATCTCCCAATCGCAATTGGCATCGCTCCGGTCCCAAGCATCGGTTTACCAGGCCCCGGTCGATTCCATCCACGGTCTGCGCGCGGCGAAGATGCGTCTGGAGGCTTCCGTGCAGGATCTGCGTCCCATGTGGCGCGGTCCCATGGATTGGAACGCGGTGCTGGTCGCGCTTTCCGCATCCCTGCCGCGGGAATCCGGTATCGATGGTTTGGCGGTTTCCCGCGAGAGCGACGGTTCCCTGGAACTTTCCTTCAAGGCCTGGGTACGCGACTGGGATCAGGTGCAATCGATCCAGAAGCGCCTGTCCGCCAGCAAACGTTTTTCCGCCATCTCCCTTTCCGAGCAGCGCAAGGATTTGGTTACCGGAGTGGTCGTGTTCCACGTCACCTGCAAGTTGGGAGGCGAATGATGGAAAACGGATTGCCCGCCCGCTTGTGGGAAGACCGTTGGCGTATCGGCGCCTGGATCCTTCCGGCCGCCCTGCTTGCGGTATTCGCAAACCAGGCTTTGCTGCCGTTGGCGGGCCGCCTCCGCGAGGTGCGCGCGCAAGTGGCGACCCTGCGGGAAAACCGTTATGAACCGGCCTGGCTGGATTCGACCCGCGCCGCCCTGGAAAAGGATGTGGCCGCCCTGTCCGCATTCAAACGGCAGCGCGAAGATGCGCTCAATCGCGATAGCAGCGTGCAAGCCACGGTGGACCGCATCCGCGGGCTGGCCCAGGCTTCCGGAATCGAAGTGGTCAAAACCACGCCCGTACTCGGGAAGGCCGATTCCCTGCGGCTGCTCAAGGTACGCATCGAAGGCTTCTGTCGCTACGCTTCCCTGATGGATTTCTTCGGCGATCTCAAACGCGGCCACGAGGATATCTTCCCCGAGGAAATGGTCATTCGCCAAGGCGGGGATCGCTCCAACGGTCGCCTGGAAGCCAACCTGGTGCTGCACGTATTCGACCGTCGCCGCGGGGCCGGGCCATGAACGAACGGATCCAACGCTGGTGGCCGGCTTTGCCGGCCGCGCTTATCCTCTATTTCGGCGGCGCGAACTTCCTTGCCAAGTACCCCGTCGCGCAGGAGCGGCGCAGCGATCGCAACTTCAGTGCCGCCGGCCCGGATTCGCTTTTGGCCTTCGCGCGCCGCGCCGCCCAACCGGAATCCGTCCACGCCGCGGCTTCGGACAATCCTTTCCGTCCTATTCATGCGCCGCACTCCGAAGGTCCGGTTCCCGGCTCCGCCGTGAAACTGGAGCCGCCGCCGCGGCATTACGTGCTCAAGGGCACGGTAGGCAGCAATGTGGCGACCATCGCCAACAACGCCGGCCAGAAGATGATCGTCAAGGCGGGCGATCGCATCGACTCCGCCGAGGTGATCTCCATCGGGCCCAACCTCGTGACCCTCAAGGACCGCGCGGGCAAGTTCGATCTCCAAATCGAGAAGTAAGGGGCCTCCCGATGAGCCACACCCCCGCGCGTCCATCCTCCCGCGAGGCGGGCGCGGCCCTGATCACCGTCCTCACGGTGTTGGTGGCCTTGGGAGTGATCGTTTCCATCCTCGCTGATCGGATGCGCGGGGACGCGCGACCCTGGATCCTGGAATCCCAAACGGCCCAGGCGCTGTACGCGGCGGAATCCGGCATCGCGTACCAGCTTTACCTCGAACGCTACTCCGATTCTTCGGAACCTTCCTTTGGTTTGCCGTACCAGGATTCCGTCGCCGGGGCGGACGGGAACTTATTCGGGGAAAAGGCGGATAATGCCAAAGGGGTTGCCACCTTCAAGGCTCCCTCGGATACCTTCGCTTACCGATTCGACAGTTCCTTGGGAGTCCCGGAAGTAAGGGTGGATCGGACCCGCGCCTTCCTGGACATGATTTCCAAGGCGAAGTATCGTAACGCAGAGGTTACGGTGTCCGCCCGCTTCGGAAAGGCCCTGGATGACAGCATTTTCGGCCCGGCCCTGACCCTGGACAACGACGTCCCCGTGGAACCCTTCCCGGCCGATAAGGTAACCGGGGTCATGCGGCTGCGCAGCGCCGCTCCGGGTATGGCCACCTTGCCTTGGCCCCAGGGCTTCTCGCTTACGGCGTATACCGCAGAGTTCACGGACAAGAAGTATTATGCGCTGGAAGCGGCCTTGCAGAAACGCCTGGGCGATCCCGAAGCGGGTAAAGGCAACGGTGATTTCACGCCGAGGTCGCCGCCGAAATTCGGGAAAACCGGGTCGCTGACCTTTTCCCTGGGCAAGGTGGAACTCCGCAACGATGGGGAAGAGCCGTGGGTGATCAAGGGGCCCGGTCGTATCTATGCCGAACAGGAAATCCGGGTAAAGGGGCTAATCCGCTTGGAGAATATCCAATTGCTTTCCGGTAAGGATATCACCTTCGAGGACAGCGTCAGCGGGGACGAGGTGTCCGCTTATGCGCGCGGTTCCATATTCCTCCACGACCGTTGCAAGCTCGGTTTGGAAGCCGTGGCCGGCAAGGACATCGTGCTGGAAAACAAATCCCAGACCACCTTGGGTTCCGTGCTGCTCTCGGTCGGCGGGAAGCAGGCCGCGAAGGCGGGCGATTCCATCAACGCCATCCGCGTGGTCAATGAGGCCGTGGCGCGCGGATTCCTGATTGCCGGCGGCGCCAACGGGCGCGTGGCCTTGGCGACGCCTGCCAATGCCGTGGAAGGGGTGGTGATGGCCGGTTCGGTCTGGCTGGCCGGCGAAGTGCGCGGGCCCGTGCTGACCCGTAAATTATTGTGCGAAGGGACCAACACGCGCAATTGCCTGGGAACCGGCCGCATCCGCCGCAATCTTCTGCCCATGGGATTCGTGCAACCTTTGCAATTGGGGCCCCAGGATCGACGCAGTTACGTGTTCCGCCTGATGGCCTGGAGGCGGTTGTGAAGCGTCTGGAGCGGGGGCAAGGGGGATTCACCTTACTCGAAATCATCGTCTCGCTTACGGTGCTCGCGGCGGGTTCCGCTGTGCTCTGGTACGGCTTGCGATCTTCGGCGCGCTTGGATCGCCTCAACCGTGCGCATCATGCGGCCCTGATCCTGGCGCGGTCCGATATCGAATCCTTGCGCAGCCTCCCCAAACAGGACATCCACGATACCGCGTACCTTGGCCGGGGCGGCGGTGCCGATTCACTGCTGGTTGTGCGCCGCGTGATGGATAGTGCCCGCATCGTGAACACCCTGGCCGAGGTGGTGTTGGACGACAAGATGTCGCCCAAGGAGTTGCATAAACCCCTGGAGGTGCGCGTCAGAATCTACCGTGCCCCTACGGCGGACGCGGGCGGATTCCGCGATCCCGGCACCTTCGAGGAGCCGGCCGAATCCATCTTCTTCGGAACCTCGGACGAAGATACCGAAGGCGGCCCGCCGCGGCCGTTGGCCTCCTTGGTCTTCAAGCTGCCGGAATACAAATGGTGGTAACGCGGAAGGGCCGGGAAGACGGCGTTACCATGATCGAGCTGCTCTTCGCGATTTCCCTGGCAACCGTGGTGGTGCTGTTGGCGCTGGCGTTGTTCCGGGATGTGGGCTTCGCGGCCCGTATCACGCAAGGCAAGCGTGACGCGGCATTCGAGTCCCAGGCCGCCTTCGCCTCCCTGGCGGACAACCTGATGACCGGAGGGGGCATTCTCAGACTGGGGCCGGACCGCGTGGACCTCCTGAACCGCCGCAACCGGCGCGTTACCTACGCCTGGGGCGACTCGGTCCTTTCCGCCAACGGCGCCAAATGGAAGTTCCGCTTGGGTTCGTTGGCCATCGAACCGGCCGGGCCGGTCAAGCCCGATTGGAAGGCTTTCGCCGGCGGCCTGCCCTGGGAACTGGACAGCCTGGACGAAGATCGCGATGGGCGCATCGATTTTTCCGAGCTTGATCGCGATCATGACGGCCAACTCGATCCCGAGGAATGCCGTTTCATCGCGGGGATACGCATCACCCTGGTTACCATGGTGCATGGCGCTCCGCTGACCCAGACCTGCCTGGTGCATCCCCGCAACCGCGTTCCCGCGGTGGTGGGGGACGACGCCGAGGATGTGCTCGGCTCCGGCGGGATACCGGACCCTTAAAGCCATTGGGAGACCATCGCGAGGCCGTCGGGCCCTCGATATTTGCTATTTTCCGGCAGTCATGGGCCCGCGCGAAAAAATGGATTTGGATACCGCTTTGATCGAGGCCGTGGGCCGCGACATCTGCGTCCGCTGCCGTACCTATCCGGTGGCTTTGGAAGGCGAAGTGCTGGTCTGCGCCGCCCAGAACGTGAATGATGAATTGTTGCGCGAGGCCCTCCAGCTCCGTTCGGGCCGCGAAGTCGAATTCGTAAAGGCCGATGGGCCCACCCTGGAATACCAACTCAAGCGTATCGCCGGCAAAAGCGGCGCCATGGAGGAAGGCGGCATCCTCTCCGACCTCATCAAATCCGAGGTTGACCTGAATGATGGGTCTTCCCTGGAAGAGATCAAGAAAAAGAGCCAGAGCGAGCCTGTCATCAAGCTCGTCAACAATCTTGTGAACCAGGCCATCCACGAGGTGGCGACGGATATCCACATCGAGCCGGGGGAAAACCTGGTCAAGGTGCGCTACCGCAAAGACGGCATGCTCAAGGACAGTATGGAGCTGCCCAAGTGGGTGCAAGCGTCCCTCACTTCGCGCATCAAGATCCTCGCGGAACTCGACATCGCCGAAAAGCGCCTGCCCCAGGATGGCCGCATCAAATGGCAGTACGAGGGTGAAGCCATCGATATGCGCGTGAGCACCTTGCCGACCCGCGTAGGCGAAAAAGTCGTGATCCGTATCCTCAAGCACATGGAAACCGTCGGCACCATGGAGACCCTGGGGATGTCCTCGGAAGTCTACGAGATCGTCAAGCAGTTGATCCATCGGCCCCAGGGAATGCTGTTCGTGACCGGCCCTACCGGTTCGGGCAAGTCCTCCACCTTGTACGCATCCCTCCGCGAAATCCTCGAAAAGGACATCAACGTCTCCACCATCGAGGATCCCATCGAATACCGCCTGGATGGCGCCAACCAGGTCCAGATCAACGACAAGGCCGGCCTCACCTTCGCGAGCGCGCTGCGATCCCTGCTGCGCCAGGATCCGGATGTGATCATGGTAGGTGAAATCCGCGATGAAGAGACCGCCGCCATCGCCGTACAAGCGGCCCTGACCGGCCATTTGGTGTTTTCCACCTTGCATACCAACGATGCCGCCTCGGCGGTTACGCGCCTGCTGGATCTGAAGGTCAAGCCTTTCCTCATCAGCTCGGCCGTCCTGGGCGTGCTCTCGCAGCGGCTGGTGCGCAAGCTTTGCGGTTCCTGCTTCACCATGGCGGCCCCCACGGTGGAAGAAAAAATGTTCCTGCCCATGTTGCCCGACTCCTGCCCCACGGCCGTAGGTTGCCCCGCGTGCAATGGCACCGGGTACCGGGGCCGTACCGGCATCTTCGAACTTCTCCAATTCGACACCCAAATCCGCGAGTCCATACTCTCCGGGAAAAGC
Source organism: Fibrobacterota bacterium (assembly GCA_023249635.1). Lineage (GTDB taxonomy): Bacteria > Fibrobacterota > Fibrobacteria > UBA11236 > UBA11236 > Chersky-265. Next base: position 788 of record JAHFCH010000225.1, on the reverse strand, counting down.
GAGGCGCATATGAAGAAAACCTCGAACTATAAGCAATTGGTGATGGACGGGATGGACAAGCTGAAACAGAACGTCACCAGCGCCTCGGAGCTGATCCGCGTAGCCGTCATGGAAGCCCAATCATGAATAAATCCCCGCTCTCCGCCTTAGCCGCGATCTTTTTGGCCTTGCTTCCCATGTCCGGGTTGGCCCAGGAAGAGAACCAGGAGCAACCGGCATCCCCTCCGGAAAACGTGAATCCGCCTCCGCCCATCATGGAGCAGCCGCCACCCCCGGCCGGCAACGGCTACTTCGGGCCCAACGAATACCAAGGCCCCGCGGCCCCGCGCCGCCGCATGCCGGGACAGGCGAACTTGGGCGACCAGGAACGTGAGCTGCTCGACAAGCATCAGGAGAATGCCGCCAAGGGCAAGGCGGGCCGGGGTCTCAAGAAGCCCGCCGAAGCGAAGGCGGGCAAGGGTGCCGCGGCCAAGACCGCCGGGAAATCGGAAGCCAACATGCTCAACGTCGATTACGTCGATGAGCCGATCCTGGATGTGCTGCGCGCCATCGCCACGGCCTTCAAACTAAGCCTCATCCCGGACAAGGATCTGGGCGACGTGAAAGTGACCATCCATCTCGAGAATATTCCCGTGCTCGAAGGCCTGGACAAGCTGTGCAAATCCCATGGCCTGGAATTGATCGCCGACGGCAACGTGTACCGGGTGAGGAAAGCCCGTGAGAACGCATTCAGCATCCTGGAAGTGCGCAACAAGCGCATGAATCTCGATGTCCAGAACCGCCCGGTC